>JAFTME010000084.1 GCA_017452545.1 Clostridia bacterium
GAAGATCACCAAGATCGTCGCGGACGACCTCAAGACCATCGGTCTTGATCGTGGGGCTATCAAATTTGAGTTTGGCTACAACAACGGTGAGGTGATCCTGATCGACGAGATCGCATCGGGTAACATGCGCGTTTACAAGGGTGATACCATTGTGGATCCCGTTGAGCTGACCAAGCTGATTCTGAACAGATAACAGGCATATAACCGCCCGCGGTCGCGTCCGATGTTCTCGGAGCGGTTTCGGGCGGTTGCTGCTTTGCGGAGGGTAGAGTGAACATTCTTTTCGTTTGTCACGGAAATATTTGCCGATCGCCGATGGCGGAGTTTATTATGAAGGATATGCTGCTGCGGCGCGGTCTTGCCGATCGCGTTCGGGTGGCGTCCTGCGCGACCAGCCGCGAGGAAATTCGCGGCGACGTGGGCAATCCCGTATACCAGCCTGCGCGGGCAGAGCTTGCGCGACATGGGATCCTTTGCGGAGATAAGCGTGCCGTGCAGCTGACGGCGAAGGATTATGCGGCGTACGATCTGCTCATTGGCATGGACAGAGCCAACATCCGCAACATGCAGCGTATTACGGGCGGTGACCCCGACGGCAAGATGTGCCGTCTTTTGGAGTATGCAGGGGAGAGCGCCGACGTGGCGGATCCGTGGTACAGCGATCGCTTTGATATTGCTTATCGGGATATTTACCGCGGCTGCGAGGCACTGCTTTTATGGATTTTGAAGCATCTTTGAATCATACGGAGGACGGAGCATGCGATACGTATTGGATCACGATCTGCACAATCACAGCTTTATCTCGCCCTGCTCGCGTGACGACAGGCAGACAAAGCAAGCCATTTTTGCCTATGCACTGACCAACGGGTACCGCCTGGTTGCGCTGACCGATCACGGCTGGGATACCAAGGTGGATGACAAGGGCGCACCCGGCTGGGGTGGTAACGATATGGAGCGGTTGCGCAGCAATCTGCCGCTGCCGCAGGCCAAGCGATGCCGCTTTCTGATGGGCTGCGAGATCGACATGAACAGGCACGGGGTGTTTGGCTTATCGGCAGAGGAGCGCGAGCGCTTTGATTTTATCATTGCCTCGGTATCGCACTTGAACCTGACGCATTTTACCATTGACCCTGCGCAGGTCGGCTCGGATGCGGCGTCTCGCAAGGCGTATTACGAGAAGCGACTGCATACGCTGCTGGATATGGACGATCTGCCGTTTTACAAAATGGGGCTCGCGCATTTTACGACGGGCAATATTTGCAACGCCGAGCTGCATCGGTGCATTTCACTGTTCAGTGATGCCGAGCTTGCTGCTGTTTTTGAAAAGGTCAAGGCGCGCGGTATGGGTGTGGAGCTCAACTTTGTGCCGAGGGCGGCAAATGCCGAGGATCTGGACATCATTCTGCGTCCGCATCGCATTGCAAAGCAGGTAGGATGCAAGTTCTATTTCGGCGGAGATGCGCATCACCCGGAGCGGTTTGGTGAGCGACGTGCCGAATTTGAGACCATTGTGGATCTGCTGGATCTCAAGGAAAGTGACAAATGGGAATTCATTCCGCGTATGATCGCGGAAAATGCGCAATAATAGAAATATGATTTAAAGGAGGGCAAAACTATGCCAGGACCCGGAGGAGGAGCACGCGGAGGCGGAGGCGGTCGCGGAGGCGGATTTGGAGGCGGTGGCTTCGGCGGAGGCTTTGGTGGCGGCGGCGGTCGTCCCGGCGGTGGCTTCGGAGGACCGCGTCCCGGAGGCTTTGGCGGTCCGCATCACCGTCCGCCGAGAGGACCGCATTTCGGATTTTATCCGTTCTTTGGCGGTTATCGCCGCAGATACTATTACGGCCCCGGAGGCGGTTGCCTTGGTGGGGTAGTCGGCTCGATCTTTGCCATCATCATTGCCGTGCTTGTGTTGGGTGTCTTTATTCTGTCGTCGATTTCCGATCTGGCGGCGGGCGGAGTTTCCACCTACGATGAAAATGAATTCCAGGATTACACCGATGCGCAGTATGCCGAGGCGTTTGGGGGCTCGACGGCGTATGAGGACAATCTGCTGATCGTATTTTTGACGGAAGAGGAGTGCTACGGTTATTCTTACATCGCGTGGGTCGGAGATCATATTCATCCCGAGATCAGTGAGATGTTCGGCAATAATCAGAGCGTGCTGGGGCGCAAGCTTGCGGCGTCGGTCAATCAGCAGTCGTATAAATATTCACTCGACACCGATCTTTCCAACGTGATCCGTGCGATGGGAGAAGAGGTCGAGCGGCAGGGAAGGGACTCTTCCTACACCTGCTCGGAGGAGCATTTGCAGGTAGCGTCCAAGCTGATCAACCGCACCGAGCTGCCGGTATCCAAGGAGCCGATCGAGGCGGCGCTCGCGGACTTTACCGAAAAAACGGGCATTCCCACGGTGGTTGTTATTGAAGATATGGAAGAAGTATTCCCCAAGCGTATCGGCGGATCGGCAATCGGACTTGTGATCGTGCTGGTCATTGTTGCCGTGGTCGTCGTGGCGATCGTGCGCTCCCGCAAGAAGCCGCAGGAAAAGGAATGGGAATAACACTTTAGTGCACTAAAATCGTTTGCTTTTATAAAGAAATGTTTTTTTGAAAAAATTAAAAAAAATTCACAAAATATCAATAATTTGCAAAATTGGTATTGACAAACGCCCCACTTTTTGGTAGAATATCTTTACTATTGTGTAATAGCCAAGTTTACCGTGAAAACGGTATGGCGGGGTATATAACACAAAATTTTAAGGAGGCTTATTTAAAATGAGCAAGATGATCAAAAGAGTACTTGCAATGGTACTCGCACTGTGCATGATCGCATCTGCAGCTGTGTCTATGGTTTCTTGTGCAAACGAGCCTGAGTTCAAGCCCGACGACAGAGATCCCTCTGAAGTTCTGGCTGACTACCAGCCCGTTGCTCCCAAGGACTATTCTCAGTATGCTGACGACTACGATGCACTGTCCGAAGCAATCTACAACGACGTTCTGGGCGAGTTCCTGTCCTACTACAACAAGGCACAGGACGCTACTACCGTTTCCGAGCGCTATGCGCTGATGGCTATCGCTGAGGCGAAGCTGCTGGAGTCCGGTATTATGCTGCCTCTGACCTCCAACGGTGGTAACTACGCAGTTTCTCGCGTAGCTCCCAACACCGCTACCTCCGTTCTGTGGGGCAACGACTCCTACAGATACCACCACGTTCTCGTCGCAGACAAGTTCCTCACATCCGAGGACCGCGCTGAGATGAAGGCAAAGTGGAGCGAGCTGAAGGGCACCGGTGAGTACGAGGCATGGGCTAAGAAGTTCCTGGCAGACAAGGGCTACACCCTCTCTGACAGCTACGCTCTGGGTTACTCCTCTGACCCCCAGACTTGGGACATTCTGGCAACCTCTAAGGCTGCTGACTCCGAGGCTATCGTTAACACCTACGACGGTCTGGTTGAGTACGATATGGAGAACGTTATGCAGCCCGCTCTGGCTGAGAGCTGGACTGTTTCCGAGGACGGCCTGACCTACACCTTCAAGATCCGTCAGGGCGTGAAGTGGGTTGACGCACAGGGCCGTGAGGTTGCTGACGTTAAGGCTGACGACTTTGTTGCCGGTATGCAGCACATGATGGATGCTATGGGCGGCCTGGGCTACCTGATTGAGGGTATCATCGTTAACGCTACCGAGTACATGTCCGGCGAGGTTACCGACTTCTCTAAGGTCGGTGTTAAGGCTACCGATGATTACACGCTCGTTTACACGCTGGTTGCTCCTACAACTTACTTTATGACAATGCTTGGCTATAATGTATTCGCTCCTATGAGCCGCTCCTACTATGAGTCCAAGGGCGGTAAGTTCGGTGCAGAGTACAATGCTGAGGCTGAGGGCTACACCTACGGTAAGACCCCCAACGATATCGCTTACTGCGGTCCTTACACTGTTACCAATGCAACTGCTACCAACACTATCGTGTTCTCTGCAAACCCTGCATACTGGAACAAGGACGCTATCAACGTTAAGACCATTACTTGGCTGTACAACGACGGCGAGGATCAGCTGAAGGCTTACAATGACGCTGTTAACGGCGTTATCGCAGGTGCCGGTCTGAATGCTTCCGCTCTGAAGGCAGCTCAGCAGGACGGTAACTTCGACAAGTACGGCTACGTTTCCGGTACTGACGCTACCTCCTACATGGCATTCTACAACCTGAGCCGCGCTGCATTCGCTAACTTCAACGATCCCACCCAGGTTGTTTCTCCCCAGACTGAGGAGCAGGCTGCAAGAACCCAGAAGGCTATGCAGAACGCTCACTTCCGTCGTGCAATCTCCTTCGCTCTGGACCGTGGTGCTTACAACGCTACCACTGTTGGCGAGGATCTGAAGCTGACCTCTCTGCGTAACACCTACACTCCCGGTACGTTTGTAACCCTGGAGGAGAAGACCACCGTTGAGATCAACGGTCAGAAGAAGACCTACGAGGCAGGTACGCCTTACGGTCAGATCGTTCAGGATCAGCTGAATGCTGACCAGGTTCGTATCACTGCTTTCGATCCTGCTGCTGATGACGGTATCGGTTCTTCCGACGGTTACGACGGCTGGTTCAATGCAGAGAACGCTGCAATGGAGCTCGATATGGCGATCATGGATCTGGCACTTGCCGGCATCGAGATCTCCGCTGAGAACCCCATTTACCTCGACCTGCCTACCTTCACCGGCTCCGAGATTTACAAGAACCGTGCAGCTGTTTACGCTAAGTCCATCAAGGACGCTCTGGGCGGCAGAGTTGTTATCAACATGGTAGAGTGCCCCACCTCCAAGGAGTGGTACTATGCCGGCTACTATCCTGAGATCGGTTCCGATTCCAACTACGACATCTGCGACCTGTCCGGTTGGGGCCCTGACTATGGTGATCCTCAGACCTATCTGAACACCATGCTGCCCGACTACGCAGGTTACATGACCAAGTCTCTGGGTATTTACTAATATCCGGCGCCCTGTAAAGGGTACTTGATCGAATACCATCACGATAGAGGATGGACTTAGGTTCATCCTCTATCCGTGTATAAAATGAGGTATGTGAAAAATGACAAAATATTTAGTCAACCGCATTTTGCGCGGTCTGTTCTCCATTATACTCGTCGTAGCGATCGTTATGATCTTGGTCTACTCCTGCTTGGATCGGGAGCTTGTTTTTGCGTCTGACCCGAGTTTTACTCATATGCGTAACAACGCAAAGGAAGCCTACAAGTACCAGAGATGGGAACGTTACGGTTATTTGGACTATGTCACCTATGGAGACTATCTGCAGCAGCTCGTCAAGGACGGAACGCTGTCGCAGGAAATGTATGAATCCGTAGCTGCAATTGGCGATACTCCTGAGCAGGATACGCCTGAGGCAGCTGAGTATATCGCAAAATTTATCGAAGAATATACGGCAAAGGGGTACGAGGACGTACGTCTTTCTGCCAAGTATAAGCCTAAGACGGTCAGATATCACGAGGGTGGTGAGCCCCGTCTGTTCGTCTACAAGGACATTCCCTTGATTAACCGCCTCTGGACTTACCTGACCGGTATTTTTAAGGTGGATAATATTCATTACGTTGAAGAAGACATCGAGGACCGTGGAATTTCCTTTACCTTCTACGATCCCGTTTACGGTGGTGAGAAATTCTCGCCTGCCATTATGGGTAACGGTACGCAGCACAAGTATCTTCTGTACTTTGACGATACCTTCCCCTATATTCACCAAAATCTGCTGACCATCAGCCTGGGTACCTCTTATACCGTTAACACCGGTGTGGACGTATTCCAGACCATGACGCAGACGCAGGGTGCATTCAAGAACTCACTTGTCACCTATCCTGCGGTGGATGCCAACGGCAACCACATTCAGGAGGAGAGCGCAGACAATCTGCATTCCGCGATCTATATTGCGGGCTCCTTTGGCTCCGGTAACCCTGTCGTTGACCAGCGTTACGTTGACGACTACACCAACGTTCAGGTTTATAAGAGCGGTCTTTCCAAGATGGGTTACTCCTTCGTTATCGGTATCATTTCGGTTGCCGTGGCGTACTTCCTGGGTGTTCCGCTTGGTATGCTGATGGCGCGCAAGAAGGATAAGCTGGTTGATAAGCTCGGTACGCTTTATATCGTATTTATTATCGCTGTTCCTTCGCTGGCGTATATCTTCATGTTCAAGGCGCTCGGTGACAGATTGAATGCCGCTGCCGGCACCTCAATCTTGCCGACGACCTTTGATATGACCAATCCTACCTGGATGATGTACGTTCTGCCGATCATTTCGCTGGCTCTGCCCTCGATCGCTAACCTGATGAAGTGGCTGCGCCGTTATATGATCGACCAGATGAACTCCGATTACGTTAAGTTTGCACGCTCCGGCGGTCTTTCCGAGGGTGAGATTTTCCGCAAGCACGTGCTCAAGAACGCGATCATCCCCATCGTTCATGGTATTCCCGGCAGCGTTCTCGGTTCGCTGGTCGGTGCAATTATCACCGAGCGCGTTTACGTTGTTCCCGGTGCAGGTAACCTGCTGACCGAGGCGATCAACAAGTACGACAACGGCGTTATCGTCGGTGTTACCTTGTTCTATGCGACGCTGTCCGTCGTTTCCATCATTCTTGGTGATATTCTGATGTCGCTGGTCGATCCCAGAATTTCCTTCACCACGAAAAGGAGGTAAGTAGGTATGAATGAACAAAACCTGATCAATCTCGACGAGTTCAATCTGTCCAACGACGAGCTGTTTGCTCACGTGGACAACAACTCCCTGGATTCCGAGAAGATCACCGCGCCCAGATATTCTTACTGGCAGTCGGTGTTCCGTGTCTTCTTCCGCAAGAAGATCAATATTATCATTCTTTCGCTGCTTGCCGTGATCATTGTTTTCACCTACGTCTATCCTATGATCATCGGATACAATCCCGACGTTGATCCGTTCATCAACATAATGGACGGCTACTCCAATCATCTGACGCCTGCGATGGAGATTGCCAAGCACGGCTTCTCGCTGAAGTGGATCCTCGGTGCGGGCGGTAACGGTGAGTCGACGTTCGATGCGATCTGGTATGGCTCGAGCATTTCGATCTCGCTGGCTCTGATTTGCGCCGGTATCAACATGACCATCGGTATTATCGTCGGCTCGATCTGGGGCTTCTCCAGAAAATTCGATATGTTTATGACCGAGGTGTACAACATCGTTGCGAACGTTCCTTATATTCTGCTGATCTCGGTATTGGTTCTGATCATGTCCGCGTCCTTCTGGACGATGGTTTTTGCGATGACCGTCACGGGATGGCTGGGTATTGCGTACTTTATCCGTACGCAGGTTATTATCATTCGTGACCGTGAGTACAATCTGGCTTCCCGCTGCTTGGGTACGCCGATCTTCCGCGTTGCGATCAAGAATATTCTTCCTTTCATGACTTCCGTTATCGTTACGCTGGCTGCTACTGAAATTCCGTCCTACATCTCCTACGAGGTGTTCCTGTCCTATATCGGTATGGGTCTTTCGGATATGTCGCTCGGTAAGTTGATCGAGGTAGCACAACCTGCAATGAAGACGGTTGGCTGGGGCTTTGAGTTCTGGAGCCCGGTTGCGATCGCATCCATTATCACCGTCGTGCTTTATGTCGTCGGTCAGAATCTCGGTGACGCTTCCGACCCGAGAACGCATATGTAAGAGGTGATACCATGGAAGATAAAAAAGTATTGCTTTCGATCAAGGATCTTCACGTTAAGTTCCGTGTGCGCGGCAGAATTCTGACCGCTATTCGCGGCGTGTCCCTTGATCTGTATGAAAATGAATCGATTGCGATCGTTGGTGAGTCCGGTTCCGGTAAGTCGGTATTTACCAAAACCTTTGCCGGTATGCTGGATGCCAACGGTTACATCAGCGAGGGCTCCATCATCTTCAATGATGAGGATCTTGCTGATACGGACGTTGCCTTGGATTCGACTGCCAAAAAGCAGATCGAAAAGGCTCACGCCCGATTGAATGCGATGTCCGGACTGGAATTCGGTGCGCCGATCTACCGTCAGATTCTTGAGCTGGAGGCAGAAAAGAAGGCAAGAGAGACTTTGTCCGATGAAGAGGACAAGGAGATCACCGGTCGTATTGCAGAGCTCAACTTCAAGAGAACAGAGCTGAGCAATCACAAGCAGACCATTGACCCCTCCAAGGAAAAGGCAAGAATCAAGGAGATTGCTGCCGAGATCGCTAAAATTTCCGCCGAGATCAAAAAGCTGGAGCAGGAAAGAGCCGATCGCATTGAGGCACATCGCCGTGCCTGCAAGAACGACACCGCATATCTTTCCGCTTATCGCGAGAAAAAGGAAGCGCTCGAGAAGGCGTATGAGGAGGCTATCCAGAAGGATATTACCGAGGAGACCTCTGCAAGAAACCTGATCATTGCCAAGGAGATCTATCTGTCGGTCGGACGCTATTCCTTCTCCCAGAGAATCAAGCTGATTGCAAAGCTTTTGGCTGCATTTAAGGATGCGATGAAGCTGGGCGTTGACCTGATGGACGACGAGACGCGTAATGCGGTATTTGACAACGTCGTATTCCGCGTGAAGTACGTGGGTGAGACCGAGGATAAGATCGATGGCGTATGTGTGATCAATCTTGCCAAGGTCAAGTATTCCAAGGACTGGAGCAAGATCCGCGGCGGTAAGATCGCGACGGTCTTCCAGGATCCTATGACGTCTCTGAACCCCATCATTACCATTGGTAAGCAGATCACCTCCATCATTCTCAAGCATCAGAATTGTACTGAGCTTGAGGCGCGTACCCGCGCGATGGAGCTGATGAAGAAGGTTGGTATTCCCAACGCAGAGAACCGCTTTGACGACTATCCCTTCCAGTACTCCGGCGGTATGAGACAGAGAATCGTTATCGCAATCGCGCTGTCCTGTCAGCCGAAAATTCTGATCTGCGACGAGCCTACGACGGCACTTGACGTTACCATCCAGGCTCAGATCCTCAAGCTGATCAAGGATCTGCAGAAGGAATTCAATTATACCATCGTATTTATCACGCACGACCTTGGTGTCGTTGCGAACGTTGCGGACCGTGTTGCCGTTCTTTATGCGGGACAGGTCGTTGAGGTCGGTACGGTTGAGGAGGTCTTCTACGATCCCCGTCATCCTTACACCTGGGCGCTGCTTTCTTCGCTGCCGCAGTTGGCACAGAGAAACACCAAGCTGTACTCCATTTCGGGTACGCCTCCTTCTCTGTACAACGATATCGTCGGCGATTCGTTTGCTCCCAGAAACCCCTACTGCCTCAAGATCGATACGCTTAAGGAGCCTCCGATGTTCCGCGTAACCGATACGCATTATGCTAAGACGTGGCTGCTGGATCCTCGTGCACCCAAGATGGAAAAGCCCGAGATCATTCAGAATATCCACGAAAAGCTGATGGATTCGTTCAATATTTGAAAGGAGGACTTCCGTTTTGGCTAAGAATAATGATCAAGGCAAGCAGAAGCGCGTGGCGCATCTGCCTGAGCACGGTCCTATTGATAAGACCGGCAGAGAAGTCCTGCTTTCTCTGAAGAACGTTGATATTACCTTCGGTAAGGGTGACCATGCGGTCAGAGCCGTCAAGAACGCTTCCTTTGATATTTACAAGGGCGAGACGTTCTCGTTGGTCGGTGAGTCCGGTTCCGGTAAGACGACCATCGGACGTGCGGTTATCCGTGTAAACCCCTGCGCTGCCGGTGATATTTATTACAAGGGCATCAAGATCTCCGGAAAGATTCCGCGCTCGCTGGACAGAGAGGTCATCCGTAACATTCAGATGGTCTTCCAGGATCCCGCTGCATCGCTGAATGAGCGTGCCACGGTTGATTATATCGTTTCCGAGGGCCTTTACAACTTTAAACTGTTTGAAAACGAAGAGGACCGTGTTCGTAAGGTCGAAACCATGATCGAAGAGGTTGGTCTTTTGCCTGAGCATCTGACCCGTTATCCTCACGAGTTCTCCGGCGGTCAGCGCCAGAGAATCGGTATTGCTCGTGCGATGGTTATGGAGCCTGAGCTGGTCGTTGCCGACGAGCCCATCTCCGCACTTGACGTTTCCATTCGTGCGCAGGTCCTGAACCTGCTCAAGAAGTTCCAGAAGGAGCGCGACGTTACCTACTTGTTCATCGCGCACGATCTGTCTATCGTTCGCTTTATTTCCGACCGTATCGGCGTTATCTACAAGGGTGATATCGTTGAGATCGCTGATGCTGAGGAGCTGTTTGACTATCCTCTGCATCCCTACACGCGTTCTCTTATCTCCGCCATTCCGATTCCCGATCCGCAGTTGGAGAAGCACAAGGTACTGTTCACCTACGATCCCTCCGTCCACGACTACAGTGAGGACAAGCCCGAGCTCGTTGAGATCGGTCACAATCACTTTGTATACGGTAACGCAAAGGAGATCGAGGGGTATAAGGCCATCCGCGAGAAGGGTGTGCCGCTCAAGTCCATTACCATTGCTGATCCCGACGCTGTCGTTGAGGAGCCGGAGGAGCAGGAGAGCGAGCCTGTTTTGGGTGGCAGCGATTTCATTCTTGACACGCCCATTCACGATACCGGCAGCAAGTGGTACACCTTTGGTTCCTTCCTGCTTCCGGTGGTCGGCTTGATCGCAGGCTGGATCTTCAAACGCAAAAAGCACATCAGAAACTACAAAGCTTGTAAGAGAGGCGCTATCGCGGGTCTTTTGACGCTTGGCGCAGTTGTCGCACTCTTCTTACTCTTGCTTTTGCGAGCACTTCTGTAATTCATTCATGCAATACCGCAGGACCCTTTGAGTGTTTTACTCTGTGGGTCGTGCGGTATTCGCATTCAGTATTTTCAGATCGGAGAAACGATAATGAGAGGGAGCACAAGAGATCGCAGACCGTACGTCAAGCCGGTGCAAAAGCTTGAGGTTTCGGAAAAGAATACCAGGCTGCGCTTTATTCTGATGATCGTATTTCTTGTCATCGGTGCGGCGGCGTTGGGAATTTTTGTCTCGCAGCTGCTTGGCAAGGATTCCGGTTGGCGTGAGATCGAGACGGATGTTCCCGGCATTTCCGAGGAGATCATTTTCAATTATGATCTTGGCTCGGGAGGTATGGGGGCATCGGCGGAATATCGTTTGATCGCGGCGCTGTATTCCGAGACGGCAAGCAAGCTGTATCAGCTGTTTGATCGCTATGCGGAGTATGACGGCATCAACAATCTGTATACCATCAATCAGCACCCCAATGAGGTGCTTGTGGTGGACGAAATGCTGTATGATGCGCTGAAGATGATGACAGAGCAGGGGGGGCGCTATTTATATCTGGCGCCCGTATATGCCGAATATAACGGTATTTTCACCTGCGAGAATGATACGCACGCGGCGCGGCGCGATCCCAACAAGGATGAGAATACATTGGCTTATTTTTCCGAGATCACGCGGATGCTCAACGACCCGGAAATGATCGAGCTCGAGCTACTTGGCGATGGAAAGGTTTGCTTGCATGTGGCAGAGACATATCTGGAGTGGGCGAGAATCAATGCGATCGATTGCTTGATCGATTTTGCCTGGCTGAAAAATGCGTTTATTGTAGATGCGATTGCACAGACTATGATCGATGCCGGATACACCTTGGGGAACGTGACCTCGTTTGACGGGTTTGGACGAAACCTGGATCCTACGGGACGAATTTATTCCTACAACGTATTTGATCGCTTTGGAAACGGCATTTATTCTGCAGCTACCTTCAAATACGAAAAGCCGACGGCAATCGTATTTATGCGGAATTATCCGATGTCGACGGAGCTTGATCGGTATCGGTATTACTCGTATGCCGACGGTGACATTGCGACGGGATATCTTGATCCGGCTGATGGATGCTATCGCAGTGCGCTGCATAACGTTACGTCGTATTCGACGGAGCGAGGGTGTGCCGAGATCGCGCTGGCACTGGCGCCCATCTATATTGCACAGGCTTTTGACGAACAGGCGTTGAATGCGCTGGTCGAGCAGGATATTTATTCGCTCTGGGGGATGGACGGTGTGCTTTACTATAACGAGCAATACGTATCGCTGGACTTGCTCTATTCCGATACGACGGTGACCTACCGCAAGGAATATGCGGGAAAGTGAAAGATAAAAAAGAGCCCTGCGGTTGGCGTACCTGCGATAAAGCAGGTACGCCATTTTCTTGACTTTACAGTGGATTTATGATATAATAAACATAAAGATGAGAAGGTGACAAGGAATATGGAATATCGAGGATTCTTGAATCTATCCGTACTTGACGATCTTATAGCTGTGCCTATTGTCATTACACATAAAGAGTTGAATGTTGGTGCAGAAGTTGTTATAAAAATAAAATACAAAGAGAATACATATTTAGGAACAGGAAAAAGTCTCGAATGGACGGATGCCTTTGCAAATCTTCAAAAGACTTTGCCGGACGGTTTGAATATACGTTGCTGTATGACATGCAAACATGGAACACTATGTCCGTACGGAAACATTCCCAACTATATTCTTTGTTCTAAAGATGTCGTAATCAATGACAAGGACGATGTCATTGATTGGCTTGACAAGGCAGACGTAGAAGCTATTAAAAAATCTTCTTTGGGTTTATGTGAGCAATATGAGGCTTCAAATGTAAATGACTACACCTATAACGACTACTTATACTATCTAAATCATTAAAAGGTGTAAATTGAAATTAGCTTTTGTGTCCACAAAAGCAGTGCTTGTCAGGAAAATTGACAAGTCATAGATGAACATTAAAAGGCTCCCTTGTGTAAAGGGAGCTGTCACCGAAGGTGACTGAGGGATTGTTTTTTATAAAATTTTGCTTCTTACAATCCCTCCGTCTTGCTACGCAAACCACCTCCCTTTACACAAGGGAGGCTTATTACCGCCCGACTGTATGAAAAAGGAGTACGAACAAATCGTCCGTACTCCTTTTGCTTTTCGGCTGGTAAACCCTGCTTTAAGGAAGGCACCCCTTGGGGCTGCTTTTTTCTTCATGGCGTAAAATTCTTGCGAAAATTCAAGGAAAAGTAAAAAACATCTTGACTTTTTGGCGGGAATGGTGTATAATATCTGCGTTCGATTGCTACGGTGATCGCAACGGATAATATGGAGAAGTACTCAAGTGGTCGAAGAGGCGTGACTCGAAATCTCGTAGGGCGTTGACGCGTCGCGTGGGTTCAAATCCCACCTTCTCCGCCAGAATAAAAAGCCGAGGCTTATGCCTCGGCTTTTTATTCTACTGTTTCGCCTCCATAGACAAATTCTGCGGGGCCTGTCATGGTGACGGTATTATCGGGGGCGAGGGTGATCTGCAAGGTGCCGCCGTCGAGATGCAGGGCGATCGGCTCACAGGGGGCGCAAATCTTTTTCTTGACCGCTGCGGCTGCACAGGCGCAGGCGCCCGTACCGCATGCCATGGTTACGCCGCTTCCTCTCTCCCATACTTTCATGCGAAGCTCATTATTTCCGAGCACCTGAACAAATTCTACGTTCACGCCATCGGGAAAAGCCGCATGATGCTCGATCTTCGGTACGAGTGTGGTAAGCGGTGCCGTTTCGATATCTTCGACGAAAATAACCGCGTGAGGATTGCCGACGGATACGGGAGTTAAAATGACTGTTTCATTATCAATACGCAGCGTCATGTCTTCGGCAGGAGCTGCCTCGCCCATATTTACGCTGACGCTTATTACCTTACCGCAGCTGACATCAAGATTTAAGGTTTTGATGCCGGAAAGCGTTTCGACGGTCAGCGTCTGTTTATTGGTATAGCCCTTATCATAAACGTATTTCCCGACACAGCGAATGCCGTTTCCGCACATTTTTGCTTCACTACCGTCTGCGTTAAAAATGCGCATTTTGAAGTCGGCGACGTTGGAGGGGATATGTAGATCATTCCGTCCGAGCCGTCACCGAAATGTCGATCGGAAAGCTTTTTCGATAATTCTTCGATATGGCTCGGAACCTCTCAGTATACGTAAAGATAATCGTTTCCAAGTCCGTGCATTTTTGTAAAATGCATAGGAAGGTCTCCTTTGGCTTTGGATTTTGATAACGGAAAAGCCGCGTAGGAGTAAGTGTTTTCCGTTGATTTTTTATTTGTTGGTCGAGTAAAAATGGCGTTTCATATACTCAATTCTTGCTTTGAGCGCCTCTTTTGTGATCGGGGCTATATCGATACATTCATCGCTTTCAAACCCGAATTTGCGGCGTGATCCCCGCATTACGATCGCGTACCATTTACGGGTATTGGCGTGTCGGAGTACGGCTGTTTCAAAATCCTCGTCAAACGGATAGTCCGGCGACGTGCCGTAAGTATCGAGGCAATATGCAAGGAAGGATTGTTTTGTCATTGCCGTGACTCCTTGTCGGAATTTACGCTGCTTGGGAAATTCAGGCAGCTTGGTTTTATTATAGCACAAAGCTATGAAAAAGTCCAGTAAATATTTTGGTAGGCAGCAGAAGGACGGTAAATTCCCGGAAGATATTGATGAATTTTCTGTTTTGTGGTATAATGACTTTAAAGCTTTAAAAGAGATACGAACATTAAAATCAAAGTATATTCAATTAAAAATACAGGAGTTTGGAATGAACATATCAAAGGAGCTGGACCTTGCGATAAAGTCGGCAGAGGTCAAAACGGTTGACGGCGGATATTGGATCGGCGAAAAGGAATATACCACGTATATGACAAGAGGTGAATGGGAGGCATTTAAGCACTCCATGTTGCCAGGTGCGCTTGATGAATACGGTGCGGGCGGTGGCGGTGAGCTTGCAGAGAAAAGCGGACGCCCTCCGAAAATGGCGTGCTACGGTTCTTCAAGCCGTATGATTTATAGGCTTTCGCATCACAAGGAAGGTTTCCACTATGAGAAAAAGCTGTCTACCACGGTTGGTGGCGTTGCTAATCTTGACGGCTTTTATGAGGGTAGCGGCAGATACGTATTTGTGGAGGCAAAATGCCATGAGCCCTATTCCGCAAAAAGCAATTCGGTGAGCAAGAGCTACGAGGCACTTTATACTTTTATCAACAGAGAAATGGGCGGCAACGTGGAAATTACCATGCAGACAAGCAAATGCGGGCGATATATGGAGGTTGAATATTTCTCGGGCGGAGAAAGGCTTGCATATTTCGATATGAAGCAAATGATCTGTCACTTGCTTGGCATAGCAACGGGGGTTTTGAGGAGGGAGCTTGTACAAAAGCAGATGGATTTTATTTATTTGCTTTACGATCCAACAGAGCTTTCACTTGCGCCGGAGGTCAAGGAGGCGATTGATGCCATCTATGAAAGAACTGTTTACGAGTGCAATCTCATTGACTTTTCAGCGCTGCTGCGTGTTATATTTGCATTCTTGATGAAAGAAAAATACGGGAATGTGATATCGGAGCATGAGACCGATGATATGATTTATAAATTTACCTTCACGCTTGCCTCGCAGGGGTTCTATCCTCTTTTGTTGCAGTGATCTTTGAATTATTTGAAAATTTCGATGGGAATATTGACCTTTGCATCGATTTGTGGTAGAATAAATATGTATGGCGTGTTTTTTATGCCAACATATTAAGAGAGGTAACTATGAATATTTTTGATGTATTATCTTTGATTGGAGGTCTTTGTCTTTTTCTGTTTGGTATGAACCAGATGGGGCAGGCGCTGGAGCGTCGGGCAGGCAACAGCCTGCAGTCGCTACTTGGCAAGCTGACCAACAACAAGCTGGTCGGTCTTTTGACAGGCTTGGGCGTGACTGCCATTATTCAAAGCTCTTCGGCAACGACGGTTATGGTCGTCGGCTTCGTTAACTCGGGACTGATGACGCTGCGTCAGGCGATCAATGTGATCATGGGTGCCAACGTTGGTACTACGGTGACGGCTTGGATCCTCAGCCTTGGCGGTATTGAGGGTGACAATCTCATTTTGCAGCTTCTTAAGCCGCAGTCCTTTACGCCTGTTCTTGCGCTGATCGGCATCGTGCTTTATATGTTCTGCAAGAGCAGCAAAAAAAAGGACACGGGCATGATCCTGTTGGGCTTTGCCGTTTTGATGTTCGGTATGGACGCGATGACCAACGCCGTTTCCGGGTTGAAGGATGTTCCTGCATTCCGGGAGATGTTCGTTATGTTCTCCAATCCCATTCTGGGCGTGATCGTCGGTGCTGTGCTGACTGCGATCATTCAATCGAGCTCGGCTTCGGTCGGTATTTTGCAGGCGCTGTCCGCAACGGGGCAGATCACCATGGGAACGGCGATCCCGATCATTATGGGTCAGAATATCGGTACTTGTATTACTGCGCTTCTGTCCTCGGTGGGTACGACCAAAAACGCAAAGCGCGCGGCGCTGGTGCACTTGGTGTTCAACGTACTTGGTACGGGTATCTGTCTGAGTGTATTTTGTCTTGCCAAGGAATTTCTTGTTCCCGTGCTGATTCCTGCAGAGCTTTTTGAGAGTGCTGCTTCTCATGCGGGAATTGCTACGGCACACTCCATCTTTAACGTTGCTTGTACGTTGATCCTGCTTCCCATGTCTGCTTTGCTTGAAAAGCTGGCATATCGCCTGGTGCCCGATTCCAAGGTTCCCGAGACGGTATCCGAGCTGGATGACCGTTTCCTTGCGACGCCTGCTGTTGCTCTGGAGCGTTGCCACGTTCTCATTCTGGATATGGCGCAGATCGCCATCAAGGCGCTCAAGGACAGTATCGGTGCGCTGAAAAACTATACGGAGGAGATTGCCGAGAATATCCGCGAGGTGGAGGACAAGACCGACCACTATGAGGACGTGATTGGAACGTATCTCGTCAAGCTCAGCTCGCGTCAGTTGAGCGATCAGCACAGTGCGGAGGCGACCAAGTATCTGAAAATGATCGGTGACTTTGAGCGTATTTCCGACCATGCGGTCAACGTGATCGAGTCCGCCGAGGAGCTGCGTGCCAAGGGCATTGCATTCTCCGGGCCTGCCAGTGTTGAGCTGGACAAGCTGTGTGAGGCGGTCAATGAAATTCTGGATCTGACGCTACGCTCCTTTGTGGATAACGATCTGACGGCTGCCAATACGGTTGAGCCGCTGGAGCAGATCATTGACCACATGAAGGAATTTATGCGCACGCAGCACATTCTTCGCCTGCAGCAGGGTGGCTGCAGCATTGAGGCGGGCTTTGTTTGGTCGGATCTGCTGACCAATCTGGAGCGCTCCTCCGATCACTGCTCTAACATTGCCGGATGTATTATTGACGTGGAGGAGCACAACATGAACCTGCACGCGTCGCTGCGACTGGCGAAAAAGGAAAGCGAATATTACAGAGAGCAGTACAAGAAGTATGTAGAAAAATATTTGATGCAATCGTGATTGCTTGATCAAAGAAGGGGAGAGCTTTACGGCTCTCCCCTTTGAAATTGGAGAAGACAATGAAAAGCATAGAGCCTAAAATGAAGATTATTGCGAGGATACACACGGATTTTCCCGACAAGTTCGGCATTCCACGGCAGAGTGGTCTTGTTGAGGAGCTGCAGGGCGTTATCGTATTTGAGCCGGAATACCGAAATCCCGATGCGCTGCGGGGGATAGAGGGTTTTTCGCATTTATGGTTGCTTTGGCAATTTTCGCGGTCGATCCGTGAAAAATGGCAGCCGATGGTGCGGCCGCCGCGGCTGGGAGGGAACACGCCGATGGGCGTATTTGCGACCAGATCGCCGTTTCGTCCCAATCCGATCGGGCTTTCCTCGGTTCGTCTGATCGGGGTAGAGTACACGGAGACGCGAGGAGCCGTTTTAAGGGTTGCAGGAGCCGATTTGATGGATGGGACGCCCATCTATGACATCAAGCCTTATCTCGCCTACACGGACGCGCATCCCGACGCTACGGGGGGCTTTGCCGATCCGCTTCGTTCGCACGCGCTGGAGGTGACGTTCCCATCGGAACTGCTTGCACGACTGCCGGAGGATCGCCGCCGCGCGGCGATCGCTGTACTGGAGAACGATCCGCGGCCCTCCTATCAGAACGACCCGGAGAGGGAATATGGCTTATATTTTGCCGGATTCAATATTACTTTCTTTGTGGACGGCAAGGCGTTGCGTGTTGCAGATGTGACGCCGATCGAATAAAGAGGGAAGTGCGCACGAGCTCTGACCGTTTCTTGTCGAAAACTTTTTTAGGATTTTTCAAAAAAAGGGTTGACAAACACATAGGTATCTGCTATAATAATATGGCACCGATGAGAAACGGTCACGATGTGTGACGTTAAATCGGGACTAAGCACGGGCACGGCTTGCCGGAATGGCGGAATTGGCAGACGCCCGGGACTTAAAATCCCGTGATACGTGAGTATCGTACCGGTTCGACCCCGGCTTCCGGCACCAATCCGTGAGCGTGTGAGTCTTGATCATCGGAATTGAATATCGCGGGGTAGAGCAGTTGGTAGCTCGTCGGGCTCATAACCCGGAGGTCAGGTGGTTCAAGTCCCCTCCCCGCAACCAAAAAAGATTCCATAGTCGATACAATTTCGGCTATGGAATTTTGCTTTATATACGGGAAATGCCCTATTTTCGCCCTTTAACCGCTCTTTTCGGCGGTTTGGGGCGTTTTTTCGCATAAAAACGATAAATCCGCCTCTTCTGCCCCGTGGGGACTGAAGTGACGGATTTTGTATCGTTCAAGGGTTCAATCGTTCAGGAAATGATTTTAAGCACTTCGATATTCTTGTAACTTTTGAAATTCGATGGAACAATCGCAAGTTGTCAATGCGTTGACTTCACGCTTGTATTTTGATAATACATATTCCTTTATTTTCAAAAAAGCATTTGTTCCAACTTGCTTTCCTTCAATGACATCATCAAAGGCGCGATAAAAAGCAAATTCTTCGGAAGTGAGTTTGCGTGATTTTTTCACCGTATCAAGCAACATTTCCAAATACGCTTTTATTCCGTATTGCAGAATAAGGTTGTCCTTCAGCTTTCCTTCATATTCAGCTTTTTTCTTCAACTGTAGCACTTTTAATCCCTTGTATTGAATATATAAGTTGTCAAAGGAATCTTGATACCCTGTCATTTTGTTTTGAAGATTTCCTAACTGTTTTTGCAATGATATCACCTGGTTCTTCAGTTTGTTGATTTTGGGCTGCCGAACGAAGAAACCAATAAAGAATCCGGCAAGAGCGGCAATCGATATCCATATCCAACTCAATATTTTCTTCATTCCTCGTCTCCTTTCAAAAAATCAATCAGTGCCCCCATATTGTCATCACTACAATTCAAAGAACACAACAGTTCTTCTGCTGAAGTGTAGGAAATACTCATACCTGCATGATAGTCATACCTATCGATTATTTCTTCCGACAATAATGTTAGTTTTTCCGTTTCCTTGGATAATTGGTGTGTTTCTTTTGCATCGTAATAGCAGAATTTTGCAAAAGACACCATCATAGAAGTAGCCACAGGAATGTTTATGTATGGAACTCCTTTTTGTTTGACGGCACCAATAACAGCTTCTGCGAAGAAATTAATAGCATAAACCATGAACAGAATTTGAGCCTTCCGAAGCTTATTATCAATTTTTCTCGCCTTGAAATAAACTTCAGCTAATAATTTTGCTAAAACACCGCCTGCGATATCTTGTGTCCTAATTGTAAAAAGGTGAGAATAGATCTCTTGAGACATTGCTTTATTATCAAATGCCTCAATAGAGAGATTATTGGCTATGTCAATTATGTAATTTGTTGTTTTGCCGTCCTCTGTTACATAATCTAACACGGAAGAACCTGGCAATGGTAAACCTTGTTTAGACATTGTATCAGCAATTAAATGCCGTAAAGCTTGTAAAATGCCCCGTGTTTTAGAGCCTTCTTGAGCAATCATCAATCTAAATGGATTGTCTGCCCCTCTGCTGAATGGATCATGGCCCCATAATAAGCGATGAAACATTACGTATGTCGATGATCCGTCTCTTCGCTGCATTGTGTCAATGGCATCGCCCTTGTGATGGAGTAACTTTCCCATCAGTAATTGAAACTTATCATACTCGCCATCAGCTTCACTTGCGACCTTGTGAATGTCAGCCAAGTAGGCTTCAAGTTTTTCGTTTGTTGAAACAAGAGCTCCAAGCAGACCGAATAGGAAAGTAAAGCAATAATCTGCCGCATCCAATGTAGATTCGCTATGCTCGATGATAATGCTTTTCGTATCAAATCCAATGTTGTTATCAATGTCAGCGGATATTCTGTCTATTTCACATAAGGCATTCTGATATATCTCGTCATAAACAGCCATGTCAAACCTCTTGCAACAATATAGATACCCAAAGAAGACGCTCGATAAGCTCATTGTTTACAGTTCCAAACAAGCTTTTTATATATTTTATGTTGGTTTCGGATATTTCTACATCAATTTTTTCCAAATTAAAGGACATCACTTTTATGGCAGAAAAGTAATCCTTACATTTTTTGGGGTCTATTACGCTCAAAAAATAATCGAGCATATAGTTTATATTTTTACCGGATTTATTATACAAAGAAACTATGTCGCTACTTACTTTGAAAATCATAAAGAAACCTCCAATAGTACTACTGGTTGTGTTATTGATAATTATACCATAATTATGTCGGATTTTCAATGCAAAAATATGAACAAGCGAAAAAACTCCCCGAACAGCATCACACCTGGGTGCTATTCGGGGACTTTTCTATTCCCACTCAAAGCATAACCGTTATCTCGCTG
Organism: Clostridia bacterium; assembly: GCA_017452545.1. Taxonomy (GTDB): domain Bacteria; phylum Bacillota; class Clostridia; order Oscillospirales; family CAG-272; genus SIG644. The sequence goes on from JAFTME010000084.1 coordinate 20,744, forward strand.
CCGTTCTTTAGTGAATACACCAAGCGGTCATCGTTGTAGACGGTTATGCGGTCGACCACAGCGTGCCACAGCTTTTCGTCAAATTCGATGGGCGGAGCTTCAAGTTCGGTGAGCTCGGAGAGCATACCGCCGATGGCAACCGACTCCGCTACAATTCAAGGCGGATGAGCTTAGCGGATTCCTCTTTGAGCTTGGCGAGCTTGACCTCCTCGACACCGAATGGAAGGACAGCCGCTTCCGCGCCACCGTTGAGCGCATCACCGTTCACAACGACGGACAGCTTGTGTTACCTTCACAAACGGCAACGAGGAGACGGTGATGATGTAATGAACGCTTGCAAATTAAGAGTCGGCTATGATGGTCGGCTCTTTTTTGCTGTTAAACGATTGAAAAATTCATAAAAATATGGTATAATACAAAAAAGTCATTTGAAAGGAGTCGAAGCCATGCCACTTGAAAAATTCTACGAAACATATTTTCCGTTCTGGAGTGTGCTTGCCGAGGCGGACAAGCAGCTACTGTGCGAAAACACGGCAGAAAAGCACTTCGACCGCTCCCAACCCGTTCACGACAATATGGGATGCACGGGGCTTTTCATCGTGCGCTCGGGCAGGCTTCGTCTCTATATGCTTTCCGAGGACGGTAAAGAGATCACCCTCTACCGCCTCTCGCCGGGTGACATTTGTATGCTTTCGGCTTCCTGCGTTTTGCAGAGCGTAACCTTCGACGTATACGTAGACGCGGAGGAGGAGAGCGACTGCTACCACATCAGCGCGTCAGCCTTTGGCGACGTCAGCAACCGCTATCTTGAGGTAAAGAATTACGCCCTTGAGACCGCCGTCAGCCGCTTTTCGGATGTGATGTGGATCATGCAACAGATCGTTTTCATGAGCATGGACAAACGACTTGCCATCTTCCTTCTCGAAGAGACCCAAGCGAACGGCACGGACAGCGTGAATATGACCCACGAGACCATCGCCCGACACCTGGGAACAGCCCGGGAGGTGATCACGAGGATGCTGAAGCATTTTGCCGCCGACGGCGTGATCGAGGTCACGAGAAAAGGTATTGTGATCAAAGATAAAAAGAAACTCCAAAATCTTGCATACTAAAGATCAAAGCCACGGTTCAAGCGAGCCGTGGCTATTGTCATATTATCATACAAGCTCCGCAAGAATGGCGGCTTTGGGACGTGCGCCGACGATCCTTGTCTTTTCTTTTCCGTTCTTAAAGACGATCAGCGTGGGAATACTCATCACGCCGTATTTCATAGCAAGGGCATTTTCATCGTCTATGTTCACCTTGCCAACGGTAATATCACTTCTTTCTTCGGCGATCTCATCAACGATGGGGGAAACCATACGGCAAGGTCCGCACCAATCGGCATAGAAATCCACGAGAGCCGTGCCGTTTGCGATTGCGTTATTAAAATTATTTTGATTCAGTTTTTGTACTGACATAAGATATACCTC
>JAFTME010000085.1 GCA_017452545.1 Clostridia bacterium
AAGAAAACGTATTTGAAAACCGTTAACAATCAGCTTTCTGCTTTGTTCAATTATGCTTGTAAGTATTACGGACTTTCAGAAAATCCTGCTAAGATCTGCGGTGCTATGGGAAAGAAAAAAGCTGACAAAATGCTATTCTGGACGCTTGATGAATTCAAAGCGTTTGAACAGGCTGTCAGCGATAGAGTTGTCACGAGAACTGTATTCAATTTACTATATTGGAGCGGAATGCGTTCGGGAGAAATGATGGCTCTAACACTAAGCGATTTCGACTTTAAGGGAAAGGCAGTGGATATTAACAAAAATTACGCTCGATTAGATAATGAAGATCTGATCTTAGAGCCGAAAACACCCAAAAGCAATCGAAGGATAACCTTGCCGGAGCACGTATGCGATCTGGTACAGGATTACGTTTCCCGATTAGTTGATTATGAGGACGGAGATCGACTCTTTGATATCAGTAAGGGTTTTCTGTATAACGAAATGGAACGGGGCTGCAAGCTTAGCGGAACAAAAAAGATCCGAGTACACGATTTGAGACATAGCCACGCAAGCTTGCTAATTGAACTTGGATTTTCACCGCTGCTCGTTAGCGAAAGACTTGGACACGAAGACATTCAAACCACTCTTGAAACCTATTCTCACCTGTATCCTCACAAAAATGAGGAAGTTTCGGACAAGCTGAATAAGCTGTGCGGATAAGGCTTCAAAGTGCCGTTATGTACTTTTCGTGTACTTTCCGAAAAAAGAAAACCCGAAAACCCTTGTGGTATAAGGGTTTTCGGGATATAGTTTCTTACTCCCACTCAATCGTTCCCGTAGGCTTCGGCGTAATGTCGTACAGCACACGGTTGATGCCTTCAACCTCGGCGGTAATTCTTGCGGTGATCTTCGCCAGCACGGCATAGGGGATCTCCTCGATGGTTGCGGTCATGGCGTCCTTGGTGTTGACGGCGCGCAGGATCGCGGGCCAGCCCTCATATCTCGAATCGTCCTTGACGCCAACGCTCTTAATGTCGGGGATCACGACGAAATACTGCCAAACCTTCTCGGCAAGACCGCACTTGTCAAACTCATCGCGCAGAATGGCATCAGCCTCGCGCAGCGCGTGCAGTCTGTCGCGGGTGATGGCACCCAGGCAACGAACGCCCAGACCGGGACCGGGGAACGGCTGACGGTAGACCATCGCGTGAGGCAAGCCCAGAGCTTCGCCGACTACGCGCACCTCATCCTTGAAGAGCAGCTTGATGGGCTCGACCAGCTCGAACTTCAGATCCTCCGGCAGACCGCCCACGTTGTGGTGCGACTTAACTGCCTTCTTGCCCTCAGCCTGCTTGATACTCTCCAGAATATCGGGGTAGATGGTGCCCTGTGCCAGGAACTCAACGCCTTCCAGCTTGCGCGCCTCGTCTGCAAACACCTCGATAAATTCCTTGCCGATGATCTTTCTCTTGCTCTCGGGATCGCTGACGCCTGCGAGCAGATCGAGGAAGCGATCGGTCGCGTCGACGTAGATCAGGTTGGCATCCAGCTGGTTGCGGAAGATCTCCACAACGTTTTCGGACTCGTTTTTGCGCATCAGGCCGTGGTTGACGTGAACGCAGACGAGCTGCTTGCCGATTGCCTTGATCAGCAGCGCGGCAACGACAGAGCTGTCAACGCCGCCGGACAGTGCCAGCAATACCTTCTTGTCGCCCACCTGTGCGCGAACGGCTGCGATCTGTTCTTCGATAAACGCATTCGCAAGCGCGGGGGTTGTGATACGTGCCATGGTTTCCGGTCTTACATTTGGATTCATAAAAGTTCCTCCTAAATTTGTGTTGATGACAGTTTGCCGCGCGAGCGGCAGGCACGGCGTTGCAGCACCGCAGCGCGGGGCAACGAGGGTCGTTACTGACATTTATATACGATATATTTTACCAAATTTTCTCCTTTTTTTCAAGATAGTAAACGATAAATTTTTGATTTTTTTTGAACTTTTTTACGTAGCAAATTGCATAATTATCCTATTCTTATCGGTGGTGGCACACCTTGCACCAAAAACGTGCGTGCTGCATATCTTGGCAGTAGCGACATCCTTCGACAGCGCGCGACGAACGGAAGAAAATTCCTCCCGGAAAAAGTGTGCGCGCTTGTTTAAGAGGGGCTCGCACGCGGGTAAAATATGGCTGTAGCCATCCGCCATATGATGCCGGAAGCCATCAAAAGGAGAAGGGAAAAGTCATGAGTGTCAAACGTGGAGATATTTATTATGCGGATCTGAGCCCCGTTGTCGGCTCGGAGCAGGGGGGACTTCGCCCCGTGCTGATCATACAAAACGACGTGGGGAATCGGTACAGCCCGACGGTCATCGCGGCAGCGATCACCTCGCGCCTCGGAAAAAATCGACTGCCCACGCACATCGACGTCTATGCCGACCGTGTCGGGCTGGTCAAGGATTCCGTCATTCTGCTGGAGCAGGTGCGGACGCTGGATAAGCGGCGTCTGAAGGAAAAAATGGGGCATCTGGACGAGCACATGATGGAGGAGGTCAACCGTGCCATCGCGGTCAGCGTGGGGCTGGGTGACTGGCAGCCTGCGTTCCCCTCGCATACCCATGGGCAGCAAGCTGCCGCCGTCGCATCGCACCTGCCCGGTGTCGCAAGCACCGCGGAGCAGCAGGACACCCCTGCGCGCACGATCGGCGTTGCCGTCGCGGCAGACGTACCGATGACGACAGGCATCCCGACGACAGGCATGGCAGCCATGGCGCAGCCCGTCGCCACGCAAGCGCCCGCTGCCATGCAGCCGCCGCAGCCGTTTACGCGCAACACTCCGGCAGACGTTGCCACCCCCGACGCGCTGCAAATGGGCGCCGAGCTGAATACACAAAGCGCCGCCTCCCCCGAGTTCGGTGAGGTCATCGACGGCGAGCGGTATTGACGGGCTGGGGTGGAGAGAGCGGCGGGGGAACTTTTTTTCGTGAGAAAAAAAGCTTCCCCCGCACCCCCTCAAAAAAAGCAAAAAAGGAGAAGAGTATAGCCGCCGTCTTGACGGGTATGTCCTCCTTTTTGCCTCAAAAGTTTTTGAAAGGGGGTACAGGGGAAAACTTTTTCCAAAAAGTTTTCCCCTGTGGCGAGCGGTATTGACGGGCTGGGGTGGAGAGAGCGGCGGGGGAACTTTTTTTCGTGAGAAAAAAAGCTTCCCCCGCAC
>JAFTME010000086.1 GCA_017452545.1 Clostridia bacterium
CCGGGCAAGGTATATCTAAAAGCATAAGAGAATACACTATGAAAATCAAACTGATTGGAATCGGCGGAGCAGGCCGAAACATTTTGAATACCATCATTGATTCCGGATATGACCGGGCAAATACGGTCTATATGGATACGGATATCAATGCGCTGCCGGCATCCAAAAGCGCAGCGTTTGTTCAGCTCGATAAAGCGACATTCAAAGGTCGTGGGTCAGGCGGCAATCCGCACTGCGGACTCACGGCGGCGCAGCATACTGAGGGGGAGATTCTTGCATCCATCCAAGGCTGTGAATGCGTTATTTTGTTTGCCGGTCTTGGGGGCGGAGTAGGGTCCGGAGCAACACCATACATCGCATCCATTGCTAAGGAGCGTATGAAATTTGATGTTATGGCGATTGTATCGTTGCCTACATGCTTGGAGGGCGAACGCAGAAACAGTCAAGCGACGGAGGCATGCGTAGCCTTGCATAAGCTGCTCGGAGAAAATCTTCACGTGGTCAATATACCGAACGTAAATCTTGCCAAAATGTTTGATGCCGCGAATGATTTGATCTTGGATAAGTTTAAAGAATTGATGGTGCAATTGCACCGCTAAAAACATCAAGTGGCTTGGGTCTTCCCAAGCCACTTTTTTACTTGACAGACGCCAAAAAGGAGCAGACGGCTTGACGACTGCTCAAGGAAAAGGAGAACTCGAAAGCATATGCTTTCGGTCGTTTTTTATCGTTGCGCTCTTGCATTCGGAGGCGGAATGTGCTATAATAGGCGCATAGTGCTCTCGCGGGGCGGGCGCACGATCATTCTCTTTTATTGACAGGACGGAAGCTCTCATGAAACCCTTTTCGCGCGGACTCCGTGCCGGCATTCCCATCGGCGTCGGCTATCTTTCGGTGTCCTTTACCTTTGGCATTATGGCGGTTGCCTACGGCTTTGACTGGTGGCAGGCGCTTTTGATCTCCATGATGACGGTGACCTCGGCGGGGCAGCTTGCCGGCATTGGTATTATGGTCAATCCCGGGCAGTATCTTGAAATGCTGATCTCGCAGCTGACCATCAACGTGCGCTACTCCTTTATGTCGGTATCGCTGTCGCAAAAGGTGGCGCCCGCCTTTTCGGGGCTCAAGCGCTGGCTGCTCGGCTTTTTTATGACCGACGAGATCTTTGCCGTTGCCTCTGCCGAAAAGGAGGTCGACGCACGCTTTTTCCTCGGCTTATCCATTGTCCCCTACGTGGGCTGGTCGCTGGGCACGCTGCTCGGCGGACTCATCGGCAACGTACTGCCCGAGATGATCATGAACGCGCTGTGCCTTGCCATTTACGGTATGTTCCTTGCCATCGTCGCCCCCGTCGCCAAGACCTCGCGAGCGGTGCTGGCGGTGGTTGCGGCTGCGGTAGGACTGCACTGCCTCTTTTACTACGCCCCGTTGCTGCGGGATATTCCGTCGGGTATTACCATCAGCATTTGTGCCATTGCGGCAGCGCTGCTCGGCGCGCTGCTCTTCCCTGTTGCTGACGAGGAGGAGGTGGCGGCTGAATGAAGGACTTCTGGATCTATCTGCTCATTCTTGCGGGCTCGACGTATCTCATTCGCGCGATTCCCTTTGCGCTGCTCAAGAAAAAGATCACAAACCGCACCATTCGCTCCTTCCTTTACTACATTCCCTATTCGGTGCTCGCAGCCATGACGCTGCCTGCGGCGCTGTACGCGACCGGCAGCATGATCGCTGCCGCGGCAGGACTTGTGGTCGGCGGAATTTTTGCCGTCCGCGGCAAGGGACTGACCTTTGTAGCCGTCGTTTCCTGCGTAACGGTATTCGCCGTTGAATGCATATTGACTTATTTAATATAATAAGCTCACACCTTGACAACATACGGGGTACCGCGCATAGCGCGGTACCCCGTCATATTTATCATTTTGTAAAAGTTTTTTTAGGCTTCTTAAGGTGCTTTTTTCAAAAAAGCACCTTAAGTGGGGCTTGGGGCAAAGCCCCAAACGCCTTACCCTCCCACGTCTTCCCCTTCTTGCTCAACGAGGTGAACGTGCTGCTTCACAGTGATCTTGCCGTTTTTCAGGTTGATCTCGCCCTTACAGAAGTACATAAGAACGCTGGGCAGGTCGGTATGACCGGCGTAGATGTAGGAGCCGTCGATCATCATGAGGAATAGCGCGTAGCTGTCATGCTCCTCATCGTAAATGGCGATCGCCTCGCAGGGCGCGTCGGCAGACACGACTATTTTCTCATATCGCTCTGCCATAGCGATCTCCAGCGCCTCCTTGGGCGCGTGCTTGATGGGCGTCAGCGTTCTCTTTGCCAGGTTGACGGTCGCCTCACAGCAGAGAGTCAGCGTGGGCGAGTAGGAACGGTAGCGGAAGGCACCGTTTTTCTCGTAGAAATAGATATAGCACTGATACTCCTCATCGTAGACAGCAATATCGGTACAGTTGCCCTCGGTACGCTTGAACACGCCGGAATAGCGCGCAGCGATCGTTTTCTGCATCAGACGCTCTTGCTCCAGCGCATACATCGTCTGCTGCATTTCGGCGTCGGGTACGTACGCCTCAAGGTCCTCGTGAATCTTGGCAGTGATGGACAGGTCGCGGGCATACTCTCCCTCTCCGCGCGTCATGGCAAAGGTGGCAACGCTGCAACCGTCACCGGGCGTCAGCTGCAAAGTCATGGCGTCCTCGCCCCACAATGCGTGGGCAAAAATGCCGTCTGAGGTCTTTTCATAGGACAGCTCGTAGCTCTCGTTCCCCATCGGACCGCACAGCGTAAGGCGGAAGGCGCACACAGAGCCGCTCTCGGACAGCGTGATCACAGTTTCCAGCGTTCCGCTTGACAGGTAAGGCAACAGATCGGCAATGCTGATATCGATTGAGTCCGCAATGGAAATGTACGAGGTCAGACCGCTCTGATACCACAACGTAAGCAGCTTTTTCATATAAGCGTCCGAGATATAGACGGTTGCCTCGTCGGGATAGTAGCGGATATCCTTGACAGAGATGGGGGGCAGCATACTGCTCGTCGAGAAGGGCTGGTACGGGTCCGTCACATCGAGAAGAACCACCCACTCTCCCTCTGCGCACTCCAGATAGTACCAGCCGTCATCGGAGTTGACGTACCAGCTCTGCTGCAGGCAGGCGGCATCCGTACAATACGCATGCGGCTGCTCATAGCAAATAAAATCGGGATAAAAGGCAACGGAGGTATACGGAATTCCCGCCTCGTCCGCCATATCGCCGCTGACGGTGATATCAGAGAGGCTATAGTTGCCCGAGAACAGGCTGTGACGGCTCATCAGGTGGATATTGGAAATAAACTGATTGAAGGCGGCGGCAAACACAGCTCGTGCATCCTGTCCATCGGCAAGCGGCACGGTGAGCAGACCGCAGGCGTCACAGATGCCGTCCTTTGCCACACCAACGTGAGACTCCACCGCTCTGCTCGCACCGCAGACATTGCAATCGGTATCGCAGGCATGGTCGTAGGTATGCGTGACGTCGGTACGGACCGCGCCGCAAGCATCACAGGCCGTATCGCAGGCAAAGGCATAGGCGTGCTGATCGCCGCATTGCGTGGGGGCGGTGCGGGTCATGCCGCAGAAATTACACTCGAGGTCGCTCTCACCATCGTAGGTATGCACGACAGTAGGGTTCACATCATAGCAACTGCTGCAATACACTGCACAGGGCGTATCGTAGGTATGCGCGGCCGCCTCCCTCGCTTCACCGCACAATTGGCAGCGGGCAATGCAATCGCTCCAATAGGCATGCTCGGTAAAGACGGTGCGTACCGCACCGCACTCGTCGCACGTGGCGTCGCAAGCGGCGGCATAGCGATGATCGGCTTGTACACCGCGCAGAGCGCCGCAGTTGTTACACTCGTTATCACAAGCGCCGTCGTAGCTATGGGCATAGGCGACACGCTCGCCATCGCAGGCGTTGCACACCGCATCGCAGGGTGAGTCGTAGACGTGCGGAACGGCGCGGCTCTTCTGACAGCTGTTGCACTTGGTATCGCAGTCGTTATCGTAAACGTGCTGCGTTTCGCGTGTTGCGCCGCAGACGTTGCACTTGGTATCACAATCGTGATCATAGGCGTGCGCCGTTTCACGCAACGCGCCGCAGACATTGCATTCGGTATCACAATCGTGATCGTAGGTATGCATCGCCTCTCGTACCGCACCGCAGACATTACAATCGGCATCGCAGTCGCGGTCGTAGGTGTGCGTCGTCTCGCGCGTCGCACCACAGACGTTGCAATCCGTGTCACAGGCGTGATCATAGGCGTGTGGAGATACGTTTCTCGTCGTCTCACAGACGTTGCACACGGCATCGCAGGCGTGATCGTAGACGTGAGGCGGATCTCGGAGCTCCTCGCATTCGTTGCAATCTGCATCGCACGGGGAGTCGTAGGTATGCTCGGTATGCTCCTTACAGGCAACGTTGCAAAGGCACAGCAGCGCAAGCACGAGCGCAAGCGCGCAAAGGGTGCGTATTTTTCTCATATAATCCTCCGCATTGGGTAGATATCTAAAGCCGTCATCATTATACCATATCTCTTCAAAAATTGCAACACGCGGCGTGTTTTCCTGCGGCATGCAAAGCAAAAAAATACGGAGAAGCGGTATTTTTTCAAAATCGCTCTTTACAAACAAACCCAAAACGTGTATAATGAAGAAAAGACGCCAAGGAGGCACACCATGAAGAAAACGCTGATCGTTGTGGATATGCAAAACGATTTTATCGATATGGCACTCGGCACGCCCGAGGCGGTCGCCATTGTTCCTCGTGTCAAGCAAAAGATCGCGCAGTACGTCGCAGCCGGGGATGAGATCATTTTCACCCGCGACACGCATACCGAGCAATACCTTGACACGCCCGAGGGAAAAAAGCTGCCCGTTCCGCACTGCATTCGCGGTACGCGCGGCTGGGAAATCGCCGACGGCTTGTACGTCGATGGCGCGAAAATCATTGATAAGCCCAATTTCGGTTGGCCGCACTGGGCAAACGAGCATTTGGAGAGCGTCGAGCTAGTCGGGCTTTGCACCGACATTTGCGTGGTATCCAACGCGCTGATCATCAAGGCGACCTTCCCCGATGCTGCGGTATCGGTGGACAGAAGCTGCTGCGCGGGCGTCACGCCCGAGAGCCACGAGGCGGCGCTTACCACCATGCAGATGTGCCAAATCGACGTTACCGGTCAATGAGCAGGCTCAAAACCGTCGGTAGCCCCCTTTTGTGCCTGCTTGGCGTGCTCGTTTTGATCAACGCCGCTATTGCCTCGGCATGCTCCAACGTGTCTCTTGGCCCCATTTTGACCTATATGTTTGGCGGCGTGCTCCTCACCGGCGGCATCCTGACTCGGACGCTTTGCGCCCGCCGTGCGCGCGTTGTCTTTATCGTCGTACTGTGCATTCTTCTGCTCGCCGGCCTTTGCATCGGCACTGTATATACATACGGTCGACTGGACAGTGTAACGTATGACGAGGATGTCCTGATCGTTCTCGGCGCAGGCATTCGCTGGGAAAAGATCAGTTTGACGCTGCAGCGGCGCTTGGATACCGCGCTTCGTTATTACGAGCAAAACCCGAACGTGCTGATTGTCATCAGCGGCGGGCAAGGCCCGCAGGAGGATATCTCCGAGGCACTTGCCATGGAGCGCTATCTGCTGTGCCATGGCGTCCCCGAATCCCACATTCTCAAGGAGGAGCTCTCCACCAGCACGCAGGAAAACCTGCAGTTTTCCAAGACTCTGCTGGATGCCCGTCTGAACACTTCTTACACCGTCGCGCTGATCACCAACGATTTTCATATTTATCGTGCGTGCACACTGGCTCGTGCGCAGGGCTTTGCCCATGTCACGTCAGCGCACGCCGACACGCCATGGTACACAGTCATTCCCAACGGAATGCGGGAGTGCCTTGCCATCGCGGCCTCTTGGCTGAAATAATAGCAAAAACGTAGGAGGAACCCTTATGATGACCTCAAGAGAACTTGTACTTGCCACACTGGAGTTCCGGAATAAAACCGGCCGCGCACCGCGCCAGCTTTGGACGCTTCCCTGCGCAACGGATCGCTATCCCGAGGAGACCGCGCGCCTTTTGGCAGATTTCCCGCCCGACATTACCGGCATCGGTGCACCGCTTGCCGAGCCTACCATCGCAAGAGGAAATCCCGTTGCTATGGGCGAATACGTGGATGAATTTGGCTGTGTGTTCACCAACATCAATCCCGGTGTCATTGGCGAGGTCAAGCATCCGCAGATCGGAGACGACGACCCCGACTGGGACGGCGCGGATCACGTGCACATTCCCGAGGAGTGGCTGACGTTTGACCGCGATTTTGTCAACCGCGCCTGCGCAGGAACGGATCTGTTTACCTACGGTGGCTGTACACCGCGCCCCTTTGAGCAGCTGCAGTTCATTCGCGGCACGGCAAATCTCTACATGGATCTGATGGATCCTCCCAAGAAAATGCTGGAATTCATGAAAAAGCTGCACGATTTTTACTGCCGCTTGATGATCGAATGGGCAAAAACCGACGTAGATGCGCTCAACTTTATGGACGACTGGGGCTCACAGCGTGGGCTGTTGATCAATCCCAAGCTCTGGGTAGAATATTTCAAGCCAATGTACCGCGACTTTATCGACATCGCACACAGCTACGGAAAAAAGGCGTTTATGCACTCGGACGGACATATCCTGGCCATTTATCCGCACCTGATCGAGCTGGGGCTGGATGCAGTCAACTCGCAGCTGTTCTGCATGGGCATCGACAACCTTGTGCCGTATCGCGGCAAGATCACCTTCTGGGGCGAGATCGACCGCCAGCATCTGCTGCCCTACGGCACCGAGGAGCAGATCGCAGACGCCGTGCGCGAGGTACGCACCAAGCTTTGGCAGGACGGCGGCTGCATCGCGCAGCTGGAGTTTGGCCCCGGCGCCAAGCCCGAAAACGCCTACCGTGCGTACAAGACCTGGGACGAGATCACAGGCAAATAAGAGCATAGCAAAAGGAGTCAACGCTTCTGCGTTGACTCCTTTTTATCACTCCTCCGTCTCATACTTGGGCGTATAGCCGTTGATGACACGAAGCTTATTGACGACGTACATGACGACGCCGATCAGCACGACGCAGCCGACAATGACCGCGATCATGATCTTGGTGACCTGCTTTGCGTCCATACCCCACGAGGATTCGTGTGCCGTTGCGACGTAGTCGATCTTTTGCAGACGATCGACCGCGCTGCCGTACTGCGTCATCAGCTCGTCGGGAATAATGACGTCATCCGTTTTTTCATCGGGGACGTTAAGTCCGACGGCGTACTGCGTATCGCTGCTGACCGTGGACAGATAGAAGTGCGCCTTGCCGTTCTGATCGACCACGACCGCCTGCAGACGTGTCAGTGTGCCGTCCTTCTCCACGCGGTAAAGGAACGCGTTGGTGTGGGCGGGCACGGAGGGCAGCTGCACCAGTACCTCTGCCTTCATCTGAACGATGTTTTTGAAGGACAGGCTGTAACAAGCGCTCGTGCCGAGCTGCTCGCACCAGGAGGCGGGCGCCGTTCCGACGGTATACGAGAAATCGTAGCTGACCTTTTGCGTGTCGGTTTCGATCTTGGTCGAGGGAGTGACCTCGGTGCAATCGACGCGCCACTCGGAGCCGTTTTGCGTCACGACGGACATGGTCACGTCACGGCCTGCCATTTCGTTGACAAACGCGGTATTGGGGGCGCTGTCGTCCTTGACGTAGACCTTGACGTCGACGCTCTCGGCGGTGGTGTTTTTGGAATAGGTGTCGTTGATCTCCTTGAGCGTTTCCTGCACGGTTTTCTGCGCGTCGGACCAGCCATCCTTATTCTCGACGGTCACGGTGACGTCCGCCTTGTAGGTGCCGGGCGAGGCGAGGTTGCCGTTGGGGCGAGTAACCTCGACCTTGGAAACGACGGTAACGGTCTCCTTTTGCTGCACGGAGGTGTTTTCCTGCGTGACGGAGCCGTCTGCATTTTCGGTGTACTTACCCGAGATGGTCACGTCCGAGGGAGAGCCGTTGCTGATATAGCCGCTACTGCCAAAGGAAGGCAGATCGGTCTCGATGCTCTCGCGGATCTCGGCGGTTTTGCCGGTATCGCCGCTATAATAGACGGTAGAGAGCTCGTCGCAATTTTTAAAGGCGTAATTCTCAACGGTAGAAACCGTCGCAGGCAGAACGACAACGGTCAGTCGCTCGCAGCCGTAGAACGTCCACTCGGGCAGCGCGCCCAGGCGGGCATTGACCTCTGCACGCAGCAGATTGGTGCAATACGCAAAGACGGACGAGCCCATCTGCGTCAAATGCTCGGGGATCGACACCGTGGAAAGCGACTCGCAGCGATAGAACGCCTGATAGCCCAGCGTTTGCAGGCCATAGGGCAGCGTCAGCTGACCGAGCGAGAGGCAGCCATAGAATGCTGCGGCGCCGATGGTCTGCAGACCTGCACCCAGGTGCAGCACCTCCAGGCCCTCGCAGGCAGCAAAGGCATACGAGCCGACGGTGCGCATGGAGTCGGGGAAAATGACGGTTTTGAGGCGCTTGCACTCATAAAAGGCAAGGCTGCCAATGGAATTGACGCCGTTTGGAATGACGACACGGGTGATCTCGCTGCGAAGCGGATACCAGGGCGCCATATCGGGCTCGCGGAAGTTGGTCATCTCACCCTCGCCCACAAGCGTCAGCGTGCCGTTTTCGTACGACCACGACATGGACGCGCCGCACGCACCCGAGGTGGTGACAGTGCTCCAATCGATTTCGGGCTCGACGGGATCGGCGTAGGGGTCATCCCCCGTGGTCTCGTCGGCGGAGATGGGGAGCACCCACAGCGATGCCAGCAGAACCAGCGCCATCAGCGCACAGATCAGCCGAGCGATATGAAGTTTTGCGTTTTTCTTTTGCATGGGGGCTCCTTTTTTGGGGCAGCCCTCCGGGGAGGGCTGCTTAGGTGTGTTTACTGGTTAACGGAACTCGGGTTGTTGATGGTGAGCGGCTTTTCCAAATAAATCGTATAGGTCACGTCATCTTTAACCACGCTCATTTGTTCAATTTTCTGAGGGCTATTATTTGCACTATTATGCCCATAATAAGCATCAAGCGTATGTGTATACCCTATTCCAAGTATCTTTTGATCCCAAGAATTGATTTGTTGTACCTTGCCCAAAGTCTTGGTTATTTTGCCGTCTCCTGTTCTTGAGAATGTAATAGCGCTAGCATCACCTGCAGGCAAAATAAAGCTTACCGTGCCGTTTGTGCCAACTCCATTGATTTCTACAGTCAAGGTCGGTTGCGTGAAAGTAGCATGTCGTTGCCTACTATTATCAGCGGATGCTACTGCATACAACGTTGCTGTATTATTTATTGTATCAATGCTACTGGTCTCACTTCCTGTAGCAGTAAATGTTGGCTCTGTTCCAGCCCAAGTAGATTTGGTAGTATATGTTATCTTCGCGGGATTGCTGCCTGTAGGCGTAATGGCAGAAATTGTAGCACTCGGCGTAATCGACCAAACCGTAAACACGGGGGCGTTTTCGCCCATTTGTTCAGCAGTCACAGTGCCTAGCACACCGTTGATCGTATATTCCAGTTTGGGCGTATACGTACCTGCAATTTGAACCGTTTGTGCGGTAGATTGCGTGAAGGTTTTATTATCACTACTCTCCAAAGCAATCTCAAATACTTCAGTTTTTGCCACTGTGGTCGTGCCGCTATAGCCACCCTTGTCCTGCGAATCCCCCGCATAATCATAGGAGAAGGCAGCAGTAATTGTAGCTTGAATAGGCTGACCAGCATAGTCCGTGAACGCGACCTTCAATCCAGACAGCTCATGCTCTTGCATAAATGCACCGGTGACTGTATTACCGTCCTTACCCAATTCTTGATCGGCCAGCTTCTCCACCGTCACCTTCACAGTTTCAACAACCTTGGAGCTGACAGCCTTACCGGCAAGATCGAAGATCAACGGTTTTTCTGCAGTGTATTCGGTACCGTCCGTATCATAAACATCCGACAGGCGAAGCTCCTTAATGGTCCATACACC
>JAFTME010000087.1 GCA_017452545.1 Clostridia bacterium
AGCAGCAGCGCCGCCTGCCTCAACAGCAGCCTTAACAGCACCGACGTCGCCACGAACCATGACGCTTACCAGGCCGGAGCCGATCTTCTCGGAACCGATCAGGACAACGTTTGCAGCCTTGCACATTGCATCTGCAGCCTCAATTGCGGCAACCAGACCGCGGGTTTCAACCATACCAAGAGCTTCCATCATAATAAGTAATCTCCTTTAATAAATTTTATCAAAAATTATTTTGAACAGTGTTTGTTTTGACCGTGACGCTTGCGTCAGATGGTCGAGCTTTTACCCAGCGCATTGAGGTGAGCGAGCCATTCGATCTGCTCCTCTTGACGCGGGATGATGCGGGATGCGATGAACATACCGCGTTTTTCTGCTTCCAGCTTGCCTGCCTGTACTGCCATATCGACAGCCGAGACCGAGCCCTCGAACTTGACAACCATGACCAACGGAACCGCACATTTCTCGGCGTTGGCGGGCTTGTTCTTGTCGATGGCGACCAGCTCGACGTCAGCCGTCTTCAAACCCTTGTCTGCGACGACGACGGAGGTGACAAAGCCGTAGCATTCGATCATACCAAGTGCCATTGCTTTTCCTCCTTACTTGACTCGTTTACGGATGTAAGCGAGAGATCAGTCGGGAAGATAGCAGATCTTGATACCTGCCTGGGAAACGTTGACTTCCATAGCCTCGTTGAGCTTTTCCAGCGGGAAGGAGTGAGTGATCAGCTCCTCGATCGGAATGTTCATTTCCTTTGCCTGACGCAGGAATGCCATAGTCGTGGGATAGTCCTCAGCGGTGTAGTCCCAAGAGCCGACGATGGTGATTTCCTTGTTGCACATTGCAAAGTGAGGATTGATGGAGTATTCGCCGTTGTTGACGAAGAAGCCAACCTCGCACAGACCGCCGCCGCGACGGATGTAGTCGTAGATGGATGCGGCTGCAGCGGGAGCACCGGTGCACTGGAATGCGAAGTCTGCGCCCTGGCCGTCGGACAGATCCTTAACGATCTGTACTCTTGCAGCAGCGTCGGGAACTTCCTTGAAGTTGATGGTCGTCTTAACGCCCATTCTCTTTGCCATTGCCAGTCTCTTCTCGGAGCCGTCGATGGCAACGATGTGGTTAACGCCTGCTGCACGCAGAACGGAGCACATCAGAAGACCGATGGGACCGCAACCAAGAACCAGCACCTTGGAGTTGAAGTTGATCAGACCGGTAGACTGACCGCGAGCAACTGCGTGAACGCAAACGCAAGCAGCCTCAAGCAGCATTCTCTGCTTGACGTCCAGACCGTTGACCTGGAAATAGGTAGCACCCTTTGCGCGGATGAGCAGGTGCGTAGCGAACCAACCGTTCAGGGGGTTCTCCTTGCTCTGAGGCATCAGACCGAAGATGCCCTGCTTGTCGCACAGGTTGGTGTTACCGGGGTGCATACGGCAAACGTGGCACTCGCCGCAGGAGATGACCGAGGTAACGATCTTGTCTCCGACCTTGAGGGGCTTTCCTGCCGTGTCGCACTTGACGTTCTTACCGAGCGCGATGACCTCACCGGTACCCTCGTGACCCAGAATGACGGGGCACATACCGAAGGGGTCGCCCTTCCACTCGTGAACGTCGGTTCCGCAGACGCCCGCGCCCTCGACCTTGACGAGAATATCGTCGTCGCCGACCTCGGGAATCGGAACCTCTTGAATTTCGATTTTCTTGGGAGCAGTGAGTACGGCTACCTTAGCGGTGCCCTTTGCGCAGGAGGATGCAGCGGGAGCTGCGCCCATGCTTGCGAGGACCTTGCGTACAACACTCTCAACCTGAGAAGCTGTCAAATCCATATTCGATTTCCTTTCAGATTATTATATATAGCTTTTTGGTCAAACAAAGGGAATTAAATGATGCGGAAGCTGTCCGCCATGACGCAGCGGCGGCGGCGAGTGAAGCTGCGCGCACTGGTCAACCCCTCACCGGTGGGACCTGCGATGGTAAAGGTGGTGTGACCTTCACCGCCGAAGCCGATGCCGGCGTAGGAGGGAGCATTCTTGACAAAGATGGTCGTTTCGACTGCCTTTGCGAAGCGGGAGAGGTTGTCGATGTTCTTGGAGTGCATGTGAGCGGTGTGGCGGTTGCCGTGCTCAGCCTTGCAAGCCAGATCGATCGCCTCGTCAATGTTCTTGACACGAACGATACCAAGGATCGGCATCATCAGCTCCTCCTGAACGAACAGGTGCTCGAAGGGAACCTCTGCGATGATGCAGCGGATGTCGTCGCTGACCTGAATGCCCATCTTGGCAAGCAGAACCTTTGCGTCGCGGCCGACGCAGTTGCGGTTGACCACGTGCTTGACCACTCTGCCGCTCTCATCCTTGACCTCGTCAAGAACGATGGAGGCGAGTGCGTTTGCCTGGTCAAGCGTCAGCTTGTAGCAGCCGTTTCTCATCATGCCGGAGATCAGCTCGTCGGCAACGTTTTCGAATACGAACACTTCCTTTTCTGCGATGCAGGGAAGGTTGTTGTCGAAGGTGCAGCCGTCGATGATGTCCTTTGCTGCCTTTGCAATATCAGCGGTGTCGTCGACGATAACGGGAGGATTGCCCGCGCCCGCACCGATTGCCTTCTTACCGGAGGACAGAACTGCGCGAACAACGCCGGGGCCGCCGGTGCAAACCAGCAGACGGATCAGGGGGGACTTGTACATGGTCTGTGCGGTGTCCATGGTGGGCTTCACAACGGAAGCGACCAGAACCGCAGGACCGCCAACCTTTGCACTTGCGCGGTTGATCAGGTCAACGGCGTAGTTGGAGGTTGCGATTGCATTGGGGTGGGGGTTGAATACGACGCCGTTACCCGCTGCGATCATACCGATGCTGTTGCAAAGCACGGTCTCGGAGGGGTTGGTGGAGGGGGTGATGCTGCCCACGACACCGAAGGGTGCCATTTCGGTCAGCGTCAAGCCGTCGTCACCGGTCATAGCCTCGGCGCGGATGTCCTCGGTGCCGGGGGTCTTGTCCGCAACCAGAATGTGCTTTGCGGTCTTGTGATCGACTCTGCCCATTTTGGTCTCGGCAACGCCCAGCGCTGCCATGATGGATGCTTCCTCACGCGTCATCTCACGGATCACGGTGATCAGCTTCTCGCGCTCGGCAACGGACATGGCGCGAACAGCCTTGTAGCCTTCGTTGGCGGCTGCGATGGCGTCGTTCATGTCAGCATAAATACCGATCAGCTTGCGGCCGCAGTAGGAGGTGGAATCCCACTTGCAGGAGGCAACGCTTTCGGTGCTGACTTCCTTCAGCACAGCGGCGACGATCTCGCCGATCTGCGCTTCGGTCCAGTTGATAGCCATTGGTTTTCTCCTTCTATAAAGTATTTTCGGATTATCTGTTCAGCTCTGCGATCACGCGGCGAATGACGTCGTTGACGTCTGCTGCGGTGGGTGCGGTCGCTGCTGCGACGGGAGCACTGCCGGAGCAAGACTTATCGCAAACAGTCTTTCCGCAGGTGGCGCAAGCCGCGGTGGGTGCCTTTTCACGGCGTGCCAGCTCGCCCTTGAGCTCGTCGCAGGAGTAGTTCTCCAGTGCGTTGAGGCTGCGGGCGTAAATGCTGATCTTGCAGTAATGCTCCAAGGACTCAACGTTGTCAAATGCGTTGTACAGCGTGTCACCCAGAGAGAGAGAGGAATCACCGTGGAAGACGTATGCCATCTTCTTGGGATCGCTCATGTACTGGGCGAGCGTGTTGGCATCGTGGTTCTTTTTATCGTAGGCGGAGGCGGGAACGTAACCGAAATACGTTTCCTTGTCGCCGGGGAGCACGAATTTTGCCGCATCGATATCGGAAATCGCAAACGCGGTGGTAGCCGCAGGCTGCGCGTGAACGATGCAGTTGATGTCGGGGCGCAGCGCGTAGATCGCGATGTGCATACGGATCTCGGAGGTCGGCTTTTTGCCGGGCTCAAGAGATTCGCCCATGGCGTTGACACGGACCAGCTTGTCGGGGGTCAGGAACGCCTTGCAGAGTCCGCCGGGGGTGCAGATGTATTCGTTGTCGCTGATCTTGTAGGAAATGTTGCCGTGCTTGGCAATGACCAGCCCTTTCTGATACATCAGCTTGCCAACCTCGACGATTTGCTTTTTAATTTCAAACAGATTGGGCATAAACTTCAACCTCGTTTATCAGTTTTGCGTCAGCTTCTGGGTGTCCAGCGCGATCATGTACTCCTCATCGGTGGGGATGACGTATACACGAGCACGGGAGCCCTCGGCGGTCAGATCGCAAGCGGTACCGCGGGGGCACTCGTTGTTGACCTTCTCGTCCAGCTTGATGCCGACGAAGTCCATATCCGCGCAGATCGCCTCGCGCAGTGCGCGGTCGTTCTCGCCGATGCCGGCGGTAAAGACGATGGCGTCCACACCGTTCATCTCGGCGATGTAGGAGCCGACGATCTTCTTTGCGTAATGGATGAGCATATCAATGGCGAGCTTTGCACGCTCGTTGCCTGCGTTTGCAGCAGCGTTGACCTCACGGCAGTCGCTGGAGACGCCGGAAACGCCGAGCAGACCGGACTTCTTGTTGAGCACGTTGTCCATCTCGTCGGGCGTCAGGTTGAGCTGCTTCATCAGGTAAGGAACGATGGTGGGGTCGATGGTGCCGCAGCGGGTACCCATGGGCAGACCCTCGTTGGGCGTAAAGCCCATGGAGGTATCGACGACCTTGCCGTTCTTGATGGCGGTGATGGAGGAGCCGTTACCGAGGTGGCAGGTGATGACCTTGAGCTCGGAGAGGGGCTTGCCCATCAGCTCGGCAACGCGACCCGCAACGTAGCGGTGGGAGGTGCCGTGGAAGCCGTAGCGGCGCAGCTGGAATTTTTCAAAATACTCGTAAGGCAGGGGATAGACGTAGGAGACGGGCTCCATGGTGCTGTGGAATGCGGTATCGAATACGCAGACCATGGGCTTACCTGCGCAGGCCTTGCGGCAAGCCTCGATGCCCTTAATGGCAGGGGGGCCGTGCAGGGGGTTGATGCCTACGATGGAATACAGGTATTCAAGCGTTTCATCGGTAACGAGGGTGGACTCCTTGAGCTTACCGCCGTGTGCAACGCGGTGACCGATCGCGTCGATCTCGTCAACCGTTGCGATGACGCCCAGCTCAGCGTCGGTCAGCAGCTTCAGAACGAGTGCGATCGCATCGTCGTGATCCTTGAGCTCGACCTCCGTTGCGTAGTCCTCCTTGCCGGGGCGCTTGTGTGTGACAAAGCCACCAATGCCGATTTTCTCGCAGTTACCCTTGGCAATGACCTTGTGCTCGTCCATATCGAAGAGCTGGTACTTCAAAGAGGAACTGCCGGCGTTTACGACCAGAATTTTCATGTATAACCTCCGGATATTGCCCGTCCGCACGTCGGCGGCGAGCGCATAGTTGATACAGTTGAATATATCAGCGGAAGCGGGCGGAGAGCCGCCTGTTTCTGGACATACTCCTACTTAGCTTATATTATAGCATAAAGCGCTTTTTTTTGCAAGGGTATTTGCGAAAAAACTTCAATAATATGCAAAGAAATTCTTACCGAACTTTTGGTGCTTTTTACGCTGCGATTTGGAACATTTTTTTGCCGAAAACAGCGAAAAACGCTGTCGAAGCGTATCTCCGAAGACGTTCGGAAAAACGCAATTATTTGAAAAATCAGCGTTTTGCACAAAGAATTTCGGCGTTTTGACGAAAGAAAACAAGAGCAAGAGAAACGATGAAAATAAAAAATGCATACTTTTTCCCCGGGGCTTGACAAAGACACGCGGGTGTGGTAAGATAACAACAACCTATCTATTGAATAAGGAGATGCCAATATGAAACGATGGATCGCGTGGCTGTTGGCGCTGACCATGCTTGCGTGTGCGGGCATGATGGTAGCGTGTGACAGCGAGCCGGACGAGCAGCCTGCTCCCGGGCAGGACGAGGAACAAACACCGGACGCTACGCCGGATGAGACGCCGGACGAGCAGCCCCAAGAAGAGCCAAAAGAAGAGCCCAAGGAGGAGCCTACGGAAATGAAACTCAGAATCGGTACCTATAACATTGCCAACGGTTCGAAGGTCGGACACGATCTGCAAAAGATCGCAGACGATATTCTCGCCATGGAGTTGGATATCGTCGGCCTGCAGGAGGTCGATAAATTTGCGACCCGCTCCAAATATCTTGACACCATGAAGACGCTCTCGGAGCTGACGGGCTACGAGTATTACTATTATACCGTTGCCATCAACATCGCCGGTGACGAGGCAACCTACGGTCAGCCGGGCGAGTACGGCACGGGTATTTTGTCTCGTTACCCCATCAAGTCCGGCGAGGATTACAAGCTCAATTCGCAGAATTACGAGCAGAGAATGCTGGGTCATGCCGAGATCGAGGTCGGCGGCAAAACGCTGCATTTCTTCAATACGCATCTGTCCTGGGAAACGGACAGCGTGCGTGCGGCACAGTTCAAGCAGTTGGATGAGATCATCAGCGAGTATGATCTCTGCATTCTCACGGGCGACTTCAATCAAAGATCGCTTGCCGAGGGAGACAATTTTTCGTATCTTTATCCGACCAACTGCGAGGAGAATCCCCTGGAAACGTACAAAGGAACCGACTGGAATACCCTTTGCATCGATAACATCCTGTACACCAGAGAGTTCAAGCTGCTTGACAGCACGGTCGTGGATAACAACCATTCCGACCACTGCCTGATGGTGGCTGAATTCGAGCTTTCGCTGAAATAATGCGATCAAAACAAAATCCCGGCTGCGCTTGTGCGCAGCCGGGATTTTGTAATTTAATTTTTCAAGCTATGAATGGGGGCGGGAATTCTGCCGCCGCGATGGATAAACTTGGCAGGGGAGCCGGTGTTGAGCGGAATGATGGGAGCGTAGCCCAAAAGACCGCCGAAATTGACACTTTCACCCACACCCTTGCCGATAACGGGGATCAGACGTACCGCCGTGGTTTTGGTGTTGGCAACGCCGATGGAGATCTCGTCGGCGATGATGCCGCTGATGACCTCGTCGGGCGTGTCGCCGGGAATGGCGATCATATCAAGACCGACCGAGCAAACCGCGGTCATAGCCTCCAGCTTTTCGATGGAAAGGTGACCCGCTGCGACGGCATCGATCATGCCGGCATCCTCGGAGACGGGAATAAAGGCGCCCGAAAGACCGCCGACGTGGGAGGACGCCATGACGCCGCCCTTTTTGACCGCGTCGTTGAGCATGGCAAGCGTTGCGGTGGTGCCGTGCGAGCCGCAGTGCTCAAGACCGATCGCCTCCAGAATGTGCGCGACCGAATCGCCGATGGCAGGCGTGGGCGCAAGAGAAAGGTCAACGATGCCGAAGGGCGTGTTCAGTCGGCTTGCCGCCTCGGAGGCGACCAGCTGACCGACGCGGGTGATCTTGAATGCCGTCTTTTTGATGACCTCGGCAATCTCGGTCAGGTTGCAATCGCCCGCACGCTTGATGGCAGAGCAGACGACACCCGGCCCCGATACGCCGACGTTGATGACCGTCTCGGGCTCGCCCACGCCGTGGAAGGCGCCCGCCATAAAGGGGTTGTCCTCCGGAACGTTGGCAAAGACGACCAGCTTGGCAGCGCCGATGCATTCACGGTCTGCCGTCAGCTCTGCACACTGCTTGATGACGTGGCCCATCTCGGCAACGGCATCCATGTTGATGCCTGCCTTGGTTGTTGCGACATTGACCGACGAGCAGACCATCTCGGTCTCGGCGAGCGCCTGCGGAATGACCGAGATCAGATTGCGTGCGCTGTCGGTATAGCCCTTGTGTACCAGCGCGGAAAAGCCGCCGATAAAGTTGATGCCGACCGTTTCGGCTGCGCGCTGCAGCGTATGCGCCAGCTTGAGATAGCCGTCGGGAGAGAGATTGCCGCCGATGAGAGAGGCGGGGGTGATGGAAACGCGCTTGTTGACGATGGGCACACCGTACTGCTTGGAGATGTTCTCGCCGACCTCGACGAGATGCTCGGCGCGGGTGGTGATCTTGTCGTACACGCGCTGGCACAGACGGTCTGCATCCTCGCTGATGCAATCGTACAGCGAGATGCCCATGGTGATGGTTCGGATGTCCAGGTTTTCCTCCCGGATCATGTTGATGGTTTCAAGAATGTCTTGTGTGTTGAGCATGGAGATGCGCTCCTTTCTGTCAGATGTGGTGCATGGTGTTGAAGATATCCTCGTGCATGGTGTGGATATCCAACCCCTTTTCACGTCCGAGCGCCGTCAGCTCATCCACAAAATCCGAGAAGGGGATGTTGAGCCCGTCCAGCTCTGCGAGCATAATCATGGCGAAATATTCGCTCAGAACGCTCTGCGTGATCTCACAGATATTTGCGCCATCCTTGGCGCAAACTGCGGAAACGCTTGCAATGATACCGACGGTATCCTTACCGGTGACAGTGATAACAGCTTTCATATTGTACCTCCGTGGGGAAGCCCCCCTATACAGATTTGGCAGATAACATGCCACGATACTTTATTATACTATAACTTTGCAATTTTTGCAACAGGAAAAATGTAAAAATGAGGGGCAGTTTTCTGTTCCCGACTTGACATTTTGCGTCAAAATATGGTATACTGATAAAAAAGAAAAGGAGATGTCGTATGAAACGTCTGTTGGTCGTATTGCTTTCATTGGCTTTCCTGCTGAGTGCCTGCACGCCCGTGCCCGATACGGAGCCACCCGAGCCGGATCGGGATACGGATACCCCCACAGAGCAGCAACCGACGGTGCCGGAGGATAATAAGACCCCCGCGCCCGAGGAGAATAAGGAGGAGCAAGCCTTGCAGCGCCGGATTCAACATTATAATTATATGCTGGGAACGCAGGCGTTCAATCCCAATTATCAGTTTACGGATGCATCGCCGCTGATGGAGATCGCCGATCGCATTGACGAATGGGGCTCCAATATGATCAAGTTCTACGCCACGGACGACACTATGGTGGACGAGCTGCTGAAAAAGTATGATTTTGAGTACGTATTCATGTGGTATCGCTCCGATCCGTATTTCAAGGACGGTTATTCCGAGGCGGAGGCAAAGGCGGATTACGATGCTTTTTACCGTTATACGCAAAAGCTGCTGACCACCTACAACGGCAGCGGGATCGAGTTTTATCTCGGACACTGGGAGGGCGACTGGTATTACATCGACAATTATAATACCGCCCAAAGAGAGGTTAGTGGCACTATTACCGAGGGCATGATCGAATGGCTGAACACGCGTCAGAGAGCGGTAGACGATGCCAAGCGTGATACACCGCACGAGAACGTGTACGTTTGGAATTACGTGGAGCTCAACCGCCCGTCCGATGCGCTGGACGACGCCTTTGACCGTGTGGTCAATCGCGTGTTGCCCCACACTGACGTGGATTATGTTTCCTATTCTGCCTACGACACCATGGACGCCCCCGCCGAGCGAGTGGAGCAGGTCATCGATCTCATCTACGAGAACCTGCCCGAGAAGGAGAATGTCCCCGGTCCGCGCGTGTTTGTCGGTGAGGTCGGTCAGCCTGCCGCCAACCAGGGCTATAACGGAGAGGTGCACCGCGATGTCAATATGACCAACATTGCAAAGTATCTGCGCTGCGAGGTCAAGTTCGTGCTGTACTGGCAAATGTACTGTAACGAAAAAATGCCCGATGGCTCCAGCCGCGGCTTCTGGCTGATCAATGACCAAAACGAGGAGCAGCCACTGTATGAGAGCTTGCAGAACGTGCTGTGGGATGCCGAGGATTACGTGAGAACGTTTGCAAAGGAGCAGGGCAGGGTACCCACCAATGAGGAATACCGCGCCTATCTGCTCTCTCACCCCGAATTTTCAAAATAAACAAGAGGTATATCATGGAAGAACAAAACATTTGCGAATACGTCGTTTCCCCCGCCAAGCAGCCCGCCTGGCGACTCAAGCGCCTGTTGGCTATTGTCGGCTATGTTGTCTACGCGCTGACCTTTTTCTTCGTTGGCATGACGTTGCGCCTGTTCGTGCCCATTATGGCGCTCATTCCGCTGACAACGTGGATCCTGGTCTGGTTTACCTGGCCGCTCGTTTCGATCGAATACGAGTATTCCATCGTTTCGGGTAACATGATCCTGTGCCGCATCGGCGCAGGTCGCGTCCGTCGCCGCGTTGCCGAGATCCATATCAAGGATATGCACGCCATTGCACCCTATGACGGCGATTACATCAAGGCTGCCGAGCAGTATGCGCCCGAGCAGACCATTGACTTTACCTCGTCGATGCAGAGCCCCGACGTGTATTACGCGCTCTATGAAACCGACAAGGGACGTCGCGGTATTCTGTATTTTGAGGCAACGACGCGCGCGCTCAAAATGCTGCGCTATTACAATTCGGGCACCGTGATCACAGCGGTGCGCTATTGAGGAGGCTGCCATGGCAGGAAAAAAGCAATGCGTCGTACCCGTGCGACTGCCGGAGGATCTTTTACGTAAGCTGATCGTCATGTCCGAAAAGGAAGGGCGCTCGCTCAACAACGAGTTTGCCATGCTGGCGCGCAACGCCGTGGCATATCACGAGCGTGCCAAGGGCGGCTTGGATTCCCGCGCGGCTGCCGCCGTTGATCTGACGCCGTATTACGAGGAAATTTGAACCGGTATCACGAAGAGGCGCTTGCTTGAGGGCGCCTTTTTCTGTATCTCGAAGCCGTTTTTTGTAAGTTTCTTTGCGAAATTTTGCAAAACATCTTGATTTTGTGCGCCGAATAAGGTATGATAAAAGGAGAGAGGAGGGATAGCCATGGATGAACAGCTTCGCGCATTGCTGCTGGAGGCAGTTCGTGACGCCAACCTTGAGAGTGGGGATATCCCCGATATCGATCTGTATCTGGATCAGATCATGAGCATCGTTGCTACCGCGCAGAGCAAGGGCGCGGCGCATTTTGCCGACCGACAGCTGACTAAGACCATGATCAACAATTACTCCAAGGATGGGCTGATCATGCCCGTCAAGGGAAAAAAATACACCAAGGAGCATATCATGCAGATGCTCCTGGTCTATACGCTGAAAAATACGCTCTCCATGGTGGAGATTCGCCGTATTCTTTTGTCCGTGTATGAAAAGGAGCTGCCGCTGACCGAATGCTACGATCGCTTTGTCGCTTTCAAGCAGGACGACCGTGCCCGTAGCGTGGATGCAGTCGCCGCTCTGGTCGAGGAGCACGGCTACGATATGCAAAACGATGCCGATTATTTTTCGGCGTTGCTTGAGATCTGTACGCTGTCGGATTATTTCCGCTGTATGGCACAAGCCATGTTGACCGCCCGCTATCCCGAGCCTGTGGACCGTGTCCAGCAGGAAAAGGAAGAAAAGCTCCAAAAGAAAACGGCTGCCAAGCAGCAGAAAAAGGCGGCAAAGGCACATCACGCCGAGCAAAAGAGTGCAGAGCCTGAGGAGGCAACGGACGAATGAGCG
This sequence comes from Clostridia bacterium, assembly GCA_017452545.1. Classification (GTDB taxonomy): domain Bacteria; phylum Bacillota; class Clostridia; order Oscillospirales; family CAG-272; genus SIG644. The sequence continues at coordinate 11,465 of JAFTME010000087.1, forward strand.
ATCAAGTCAGGCTCCAAGAGCTTTCCAACCAGGCGCTGGCCTATCTCGGTGACAGTGTACTGGAGCTGATGGTCCGGGCGCATCTGGTGCGCCGGGGCTTGACGACTGCAGCACACCTCAACGCTGCCGCACGCGACTATGTGACGGCGCCCCGCCAGGCAGCGGCGATGGAGCGCATCGCGCCGCATCTGAGCGAGGAGGAGACCGCGATCTACCGCCGCGGTCGCAACAATATCCACGCAGCAGCGCCCAAAAGCGCAACGGTCGGTCAGTACCGTGCCGCGACCGGTATGGAGTGCCTGTTCGGCGCGCTGTATCTCGAGGGGAAAACGGACAGAATGAACGAGTTGTTCTCGCTGGCGTTTCCCGATGCCGATACACCACAGTAAAATACCCGCGACGCACCGCGCTGCGGAGCACATTTGTATATTCACAGAAAGGACCATTGTATTATGAGCAACAATCCCGTTATCCGCTTTACCATCAAGGATCTCGGCACCATGACCGCCGAGCTGTATCCGAATATGGCGCCCCGCACGGTTGCCAATTTTCTGCACCTGATCCGCGAGGGCTTTTTCGAGGGGCTGATCTTCCACCGCGTCATTCGCGGCTTTATGATCCAGGGCGGCGGCTACACCGAAGCGTTTGAGGATACCGATACGCCGAGCATTCCCGGTGAATTCAAGGCGAACGGCTACATGAATAATACGCTCAAGCATACGCGCGGTGTATTGTCCATGGCGCGTACCTCCGACCCCAACTCCGCATCCTCGCAGTTCTTTATTATGCACGCCGATGCGCCCCACCTGGACGCACAGTATGCCGGCTTCGGTATGCTGACCGACGGCTTTGACGTGCTGGATAAGATCGCCGCGACCAAGACCGGCCGCTACGGCTACTTCTCCGACGTTCCCCGTACCCCCATTGTCATCGAAAAGGTTGAGATCGTAGAAGAATAAAGGAGGAAGCCCCATGCCTGTAACCATGACACACCGCGAGCGCGCCATTGCCGCGCTGGAATGCCGCGTTCCCGACCGCATTCCCACCTTTGAGCTGGAATACCAGCTGGCACCGCTCATGTTCGGACACGATTTCCTGTATTCGCATCAGCTGAACGGGCTGTCGCAAAAGGAGATCGACTATAAGATCGAGGAAAACGCCAACTTTATGGTCGAGGTCTACGACAAGCTGGAGTACTCTATTATTCCTATGGCCTTTATGTACGAGCCGCACGTTATTGCAACCGCCAAGCATATCAACCGTCTGACCGGCGGCAAGGTGCTGCTGACCCACCACGGCGACGGCACGTTTGAGATCCCCGATGGCAACCACATGTGCGATTTTGCCTACCGCATTGCTGATGATCCCGATGAGGTTCATGAGGAGGCTGTTCGCCGTATGAACGGTGCGATCGAGCGCAATAAGAGATTGTTTGACGCCGGCATTGAGAGCTTCATTCTGTGCGCAGATTATTGCTACAACTCCGGTCCTTTCCTCTCGCCCAAGATGTTCCGTGAGTTCATCACGCCCTATCTGGCAAAGATCATCGACGAGATCCGCAACATGGGCGGCTACGCCATCAAGCACACCGACGGTAACATCATGCCCATTCTCGACCAGCTGATCGAGTGCCGTCCGCACGCCATTCACTCGCTCGACCCCATGGCGGGCGTCGATATCGCGGTGGTCAAAAAGATCACGGCAGAGAAGGGTGTTGCCATCTGCGGTAACGTCAACTGCGCCCTGATGCAGACGGGTACCGACGAGGAGGTCCGCGAGAGCGCACTGTACGCCCTCAAGCACGGTAAGCCGGGCGGCGGCTACATTTACACCACCTCCAACGTTCCCTTCCGCGGCCTGCCCGCAGAGAGATACCAGATGATTCTGGATATCTGGAAAGAGCATAGAGATTATTGATCCGCATCAAAAATCGCGCACCCTCATCATGAGGGTGCGCGATTTCTTTGGGGGTGTATTGGGCGGTGTATGGAAAACTTTTGGCAGAAGCTTCCCTCGACCCCGTTCAAGAACCTTGAAAAAAGAATATTATTACTCGGAAACAAAGTCAATGTCGTAGCGTGTGCCGTGATGGAACAGCACGCCGCTTATCAGACGAATACGCAGGATGATGGTGTTCGGATCGTTTTCATCGCTGTGGCCGTTGTCATACCACTCGGCAAAGGCAGTGCGCAGCTTGTCTGCGATGGCGGCATTTTCAGGTGTGAGAATGTGCCCTATGCTTTCACCAAGCCCCTGTGCGGTAAACCAATCGCCGCAGATAGCAATTTTGGGATTGATCGCAAGCTGTTGCATTTTGTTCGACAGCGCATGTGTGATGACGTAAAAGCTGCCGTCCTCATAGTAGGTATTGACTGCACGAACATAGGGCGTATGGTCTTGCTCGGTGGCAATGGCGATCAGGTTGTCATGACCGAAGCGGCGGTCCATGAGTGAGCGAACATTCTCGTCCTGTGCAAAAATGGTTTTCATTTGTTTTGGTCCTTTCTGTTTGAATTGCATTTTGCGGTAAAATGTATCTGCGCTGCTAGTATAGCACATGCGCGGCTTATATTATAACACATATGTGTTCGGTTGTCAACATATGTGTTCAAAAATAATTGCATCATCAAGTATAATAAAACCACGATAATCGGATATACGGGAGGAATATATATGTTGGATCCGATCGTGGTAGGAAAGGTCATTCAAAAAAGCAGAGAAAAGCGAGGGCTTTCACAGGATGTGGTCAGCGGTCTGGCAGGAATCGGACGAACTCATTTGAGTGCGATCGAGCGCGGAGAGCGCAAGCCTACGTTGGATACGTTTTATCGGCTGGCTTTGGCGCTGGATATGCCGCCCAGTACACTGCTGCAGCAGATCGAGGCTGCCGTAGAGGCGACAAACCAATAAAAACGCGCCCTCCGAAATTGTCAGAGGGCGCGTGCTGTTATGCAGGTGTGATTTCGATGTGAAGACGGACGCAGTTCGCGCCGCTCAGCTGTGCGCGGTGATACAGTCCGTTGCGATTTTGGTAGACGACGGGAGCGCCGTCGGCGTGCGTGGTCAGCACAAGTGGCTCGCTGCTCCGATAGCGACAGCACCATCCGTCCAGAAGAACGGAGATCTCATTGTCGGATACGTTGCGGACGCTTTTGATCTGTCCGTCACTGACAAAGATCGGTAGCTCAATGGCAACCTCACCCTCGCCGGAAACGGTCAGCGTGACACCGCTTTGCTCGACCGTGACCGCTTGTGTAAAGCTGCAGCCGTTTACAAGCGTGCAAGCGTAGGTCAGCGCAGCTTGCTCGGCAGAAGCGTATTTCTCACCTTGCGTAAAATGCGTCCCCTTTTCCGAGGCGAAGCACCAGGCACCGTCCGCCCCGCGCATACCGCCGCCGATTGCAAGGGGTGTGGGGTTTGGCGCACACAGGCGATAGGTTACCGCCGCGCAGGGGAAGGGCACGGAAAGACAAATCGCACAGGGGGCACCGGCCTTATGGATGCGCCCGATGCCGTTGGCGTCGTAGGTGAAATTCGCATCGGTTTCGATCTCCACAGCATAGCCGCCTGCGCACAGAAAGTCCTTGTGGAAATGTGTAGAGGTTGACCATATATAGCCGCCCGTTTCGGCAGGACAGGGGAGCTCTTCGATGCTGTCATCGGCGAGATGATACGCAAGATATGCCCAAGAGCCCATGGTGACCATGTATTTGTCAAAGTAAGCATACCCCTCGCAGCCGATCAAGCTGTCCTGAGGATAGCGGTTCTTGACGTGGAACGTTTCGCTGCCGCCAAGCCACGGCATCAGGCTGTTGACGGCAAGACGGGCAGCAGATTTGAATTGCCCTGCCAGCGCATCGTCGCCCTGCGTATGATACCACGACGCGTAAAATTCGCACAATGCTGCATAAAAGGTTTCGTTGTGGAGAAATTGATTGCTGCGCCCACCGAAGGGGATCTCGCCGCTGACGGATTGCATCAGAAGCGTCGGACGAGCGGAGCGGTGCAAATGCGCCTCGAGCGCTTCGCGCGCTTGCCCACGGTAGCCGCGCTCCAGAGTCAGCGCCAGCTGCAGACGGGTAACCATATCGTAGACCAGCGGCTCGTGAGGATCGCGGTACATACCGTTTTCATCAAAGACGAGAAGCTGAGACAGGATCTGATTGTGAATAAAAGCATCGGAATTGCCAAGACCCGCAGCAGCTCGCGTTTGTTCGCTGGCAGCAGCAAAGGCAGCCCAGTTTCCGACGACCTTGGGCGGCACGGGTGCGATACAGGAGTAGGTCTTGTAGGGATCGATGGTGGCAAGCTGCTGCCGCCACTGCTCCGTTGTGCAGCGGGGATAGGTCCCTGCCTGCTCGAGCGCCATCAGACACAGGACGATCTCTTTGACGGAAAAATCGTTGCCGACATTGCCGCCGGCCCGTGCTTTTGCAACGGGGATCTCGGAGCAGCACAGTGACATCATCTCCGGAAAATACGACAGACGGTGCATCCCTCTCCCGTTAGCAAGCAAAATGCCGATGTTGGCGGTAAGACGCGGATATCCGTGCTCGCGCAAGCCGTTTCCTTTGACGTCGGCGGTATAACGAGCAATATGCTCCTCGGTATAGGCACCGACGGCAAGCTCGATCAAATCGAGATAACGCTGCTTGTTCATGATTTACCTCCTGAAAATAACTACTCCCATTATACAGCGAATGCTGCCGCTTGTCAAGTGACAGAAGTGCTGTTGCTTTTTCTTTCGTATTTCGTATTAACAGTGGAACGCAGAGGTGCGATGAGCGCTGCGAGGATAGGACGAGGTGTGTACGTGTTACTTTTTTTAATGATGATTGAGGATGAGGGCGATCGCAGTGAGATCGCGCAAATCTACGAGGAAAACAAGAAAAAATTATATAAAGTGGCGTACGACATTCTGCGGAACCATCATGATGCAGAGGATTGCGTGCAGGACGTGATCATCGCGCTGATCGATTATCTGGACAAGTACCGCGTCGCAACGCCCGTACATCGGAAAAATATGCTGTTCCGTATGTGCCGCAATATTGCCATCGACAAATACCGCAAGACAAAGCGGCAGCTGGCGCACGAGCAATATGCCGAGGAGGGCGAGGAGTGGGTCACGGTGGACGATGATGCCTTCGTGGACCGCTGGTTCGCACAACAGGAAAACAGGCGGCTGCTTGAGGACATGATCGCATCGCTGGGAGAGACGTACAGCGACGTTCTGTATTATTTTTACTATATGGAAATGAGCGTGGAGCGCATTGCACGGATGCTGTGCATCTCCGAGTCGCTCGTGCGCATGCGGCTGACCAGAGCCAGACGCAGGCTGCTGTCCGTATGGGAGGGGGAGCTATATGAATTGCGAAAGAAATGAGCGTCTTGACCGCTGCTTGCGTGTGGCGATGGAGCGTGATTGTTGCCGTATCGCAGAGCTGTTTGACAGCGTGGATACGTCCGACGTCCGCCGGCATCCGCGCATGGATCGCCTGGTGCGGCAAGCCATTCGCCAAGGGGGCGCGCGCAGCCAACGGCACAGCGCGGCCGTCGTTCGTCGTGTTTTGCTGTATGCCGCCGTTTTGGCGCTCGCGCTTTGCCTGTTGACTGTCAGCATTACTGCCTCGCGAGGCGACGGTGTCTGGAATGCCGTGGTGGAATGGTACGAGCAGAATATCCGACTTCACTTTTTCGAGGAGCCCGAGCAGCCTGCGCCGGACGGTGACGTGGCGGTGCTGGCGCCCACCCATCTGCAAAGAATGTACCTGCCGAGCGCGTATGAAGGCGACATTCAGTGTAAGCTTGTGGATCTCGACGTCAATCACCATCGATCCGTCGGCTATGAGTTTTACCGCGACAACACGCCGGTGTGCTACTATCGGCAATCGACGCTGGATGAGCCGATCTATCCCATGGACGTGGATCGCTATGAGCGCAAGCGAGTGACGGTCAACGGCTCGTTCGGTGAATATTTCAAGCATCCGACCAACGGCACGCTGTCGCTGATCTGGACGGACGACAGCTATTACTTCCTGCTTCGCAGCGATTACCTGACGGAGGAGGATCTGATGCGCTGGGCAGAAAGCCTTGTTCCGGCGGAAAATGCCTTTGGCGAGGAGATGCAAAAGATCAACAAGCCGACTGCCCTGCCCGACGAGCTGGTCGAGCGCATCAGCTATACCGATCCGTATCACCAAAGCATCGCCTATTATAAGGGAAGGCATCTGATGCTGACCTTTTCACAGACGCCGTTTGAACGCAAGGACGGCGTACAGCGATATGCCTCCGCCGGATATGACGAGGGTACCCGCTTTGCTTACACCACGGTGGGCAACCGCATCGCAAAAATCCAGCAAACGCCGGGCGGCGCGCTGCTGCTGTACTGGACGGACGGCGAATATCGCTATAGCCTGGTAACGACCCAATACACGGCGCAGGAGCTGGTCAAGATCGCCGAAAGCGTGCGCTGTGTCAGCGTGGGTCCCTTCCGCCTTGATCTTATCTACATACCCAAGGCAGCGGACGATTCCCTGGCAATCGAGGTCGAGGAGCATTCCGAGACACGCTACGAGCAGCGGTATTACCGTGACCATCGGCGCGTGTGTACCTATATTCAGCAGATTTTGTCCGAGGATCTTCCCTCGGTCTACGGCACCTACACCGAGCAGTCGATCAGCATTCATTACAACGAGGGCACGCTGCGCACCTACGAGAGCGGCGAGTGTATGCTGATCTGGAGTGACGGCAGCTATCGCTATCTGCTGCAGAGCAAGCAGCTGACGACTGCAGAGCTGCTGTCGTGGGCGATGAGCGTCTGTCCGCCGCCGACGCTGCAAACGCTGTGCAAGCCGCAGGCAACGGACGGTCTCGGGCGGGCGCAGGTCAGCCGCACGGAGAGCGCCGTCACCGACGTCTATTGCAACGCGGCAGGCGACACCGCCTTCTTTACCCAGTCGGTGCTGTGGAGCAGTATGGGCAGCTATGATGCTGCAAGTGCGATGACCGACGTTTTTATCAACGATCACCCCGGTGTGCTGCTTCGCACGCCCGAGGGCGAGCATATTCTGACGTGGAGCGACGGCAGCTATCGCTACGAGCTGCGAAGCGAGAGCATGACGACCGAGCTTTTGCTGCAGCTGGCGCGCAGTACAGCGCCCGTTCCCGTGCCTTCGGTATGGGAGAAGATCGTCCCCTCGCAAATTGAAACGATCCGATATCCACAGCTGGCACGGTCGCTCGGCTGGGAAGCCACGGTGGAGGATGATTGCTACGACGCGTACGAGCTGGAATACACAAAGAACGGCGAATACATCGGCCGCTTTGTGCAAACGACCGTTGATGGCATATATGATGGCAGCACTACGAGTGATCGCACGATCGAATACGTATACGGCGAGCGTGTCGTGCACGTTTGCATCGATGCCGACGGTACGGCCATCGTGGCATGGTGCGACGGGGAATACGCCTACCGCCTGGAAATGCCCGAGCAATATGTTTCCTTGATCCCGGCACTGATCACGACCATGATCAGCGAACAATCAAGCCCATAAGGAGAACGACATGAAGAGCAAACCCATATTTCGATCCGCCTGCTGCGCTCTGCTGTTGGCTGCGCTGCTTGCCACCATGGGGTGCGGATTGATTACAAATAAGAAAAACACCGTAGCATCAAGCATCTACCTTGTCGATCCGTTTGAAAGTGCGCTCGTTCGCTGCGATTTCAACGCCGACGGTCAGCAGCTGGGAATGATATGCCTCGAGTGGGATACGTTGCAGCCACGCCATTACCTCAGCCTGAGTCGCGATTGGACGTGCGAATACGGGCGCGGCGGCAAGCTGCGCGCCGCAACGCTTCGCTCGGCGCCCTTGACGCTCCAAAAGCAGGAGGACGGCACGCTGTACGGTAAGGGCTATGGCACGACAGGCGGCGCACACAGCGCACAGTATACCGTCGGTGATAACGGCCGCATTCGGTCTGCCACCTATATTGAGGGGCAAAAGCCGTACGGGATCAGGACGACCGTCTACTCCTTTGGCGAGGACGGACGACTGTCCTCGGTGAATCGGGTTGCCGACAGCTGGGATAAAAGTGATACCGTGTATACGTACGAATACACCGCCGATACCGTTGTCCTTTACTGCGGCGAGGAGCTGCACTCCACCCTGACGCTCAATGGGAGCGGAATGCCGATCTCCTATTTGAAGGCGGGGCAGAGTGAGCCGAGCTACACTTGGAAATACGACGAGGCAGGCAGAGCTGCGCCCTTGTCGGAGAATGAGCGCTGGAAGTATGACGAGGACGGTCGCTTGCTCTCTGTTGAAGCAAAGGATGAAAACGGAAACCAAAGCAAAACGCTCGAATATAGCTTTGATCGAGAGGGCGCCCTCACGCGCTCGTCCAAGACGACGGTGGAGGGCAGCAGCACGACGATCAGTGTGCTGGAGTTTTCGAACGGACTTCGCTCGCGCGGAACGTCGGAGTATCTGGTCTCGGACGGCGACGGAGATATGGCGAGCATGCGCCTTTATGAGACCGAATACCGCTCCGACGGCAAGTACGATAAGAGTGTAGCGTATGATGTCGCTGCCGACGGAACGCGAACGATCTCACAAGAGAGCGGATATACGTGGGATGTGCAGGGCAGATGCACCGGCAACTACACGCGCCGCTATTCCAACGATAAGCTGTGGGATGAGACCTTCACCGAGTACGCCTACCGTGAAAACAGTGAGGTGTGCGCCATCACCAAAGGAGAGATCCACCACGAGGAGGGCTACAGCTACGATCAAAGAACCACCGAATATTATGACGAGGAATTTCAAAAGACGGGTGGCAGCGAAGAGCTCACCTGGTTAGAGCCCGACGAGAACGGCGATATGGTTCGCAGTGAATCGGAATACGATTATAACGATTCCGGGAATATTACCCACGCCATCACCTACGGCTATAAAAACGACGAGCTGGTATCGGAGATCGTGCGTGATTACGATTTCGTCATTGCCAACGGTTACTATATGACCTACCACGCCAAGGAATACGAGGATGGAGTCATGACTCGCGAGTATAAGCGCGTGGAGGACGAGAAGGGCGGCAGCGTTTGCTCCGAGCAGCGGTATGTTGACGGCGTGCTGCGTGAGGAGATCGACGAGATCAAGGAATACGGCGAATATAAGATCGAGGACGGCACCATGTTCACCCGCCCCGTTGACGGAACGTATAAGACCTACGACGAGCAGGGAACACTTGTCCATGTGGAGCGGCGCCTGTATACCTTTTATGAGGACGGTACCCGCAAGAGCACCGAGTTTATCGTAAGCAACCCCGGCGGACAGGTGATCGACACGTACATTGAGCAGTATGACGAGCAGGGCAAGCTGACCTCCACAACGAAATCATGATCCAATAATAAACCGAGCCATCGCCTCCCGTACCGGGGAAGGATGACTCGGTTTTTATACGCCTGACACGCACCGATCATCGGTTGTATGATGGAAATGCTCTTCGGTGTCGGCGGCAGAGTACATTCGGAAAATAAAAAATCAACGAAAAAAGTGCCACTTGATGCGAAATTGAATTTGTTGCATAAAATCCGCGCCGACGGCTCATACTTGCAATAAACGGACTGCGTCCGTATTGCAAGAAAGGAAGGGTGGCTTTTTTATGATCATGGATCGCATTGCCTTGATCCTGACCGTGATCGGTGCGCTCAACTGGGGCAGCATCGGTCTGTTTCAGTTTGATATCGTCGCATGGATCTGCGGCGGACAGACCGCGCTTGTCAGCCGTATCATTTATACCGTTATCGCGCTGGCGGGCATCTGGTGTATTTCGTTGATCTTCCGTGCCAGAGACAGCTTCGAGGAAATCGGCGAGCATTGACGGAGATCGTACCCAATGCGTACGGGGGAAAAGCCGCAACGATCGGCTTCTCCCCCGTGCTTTTTTAGTTTTGCTCGACCCGAATGACGGCGACCGTCAAATCATCCGTCGCGCCAAGCGCCCGCGATTGGGTAAGAATGTGCTCCAGCAGCGCGGTCGCGCTTGCATCGTCCTGCAGCGGCGGTGCCTCGACCAGCAGAGAATACAAACGGTCGCACATCTCCTCCGTCTTGCCCTCGCCCGCCTCGGTGATGCCGTCGCTCATCATAAAAATGCAGTCGCCCGCCTCAAGCGTAAAGGGAACGACTTGAACGTCCAGCGTCTGCAGGATGCCCAGCGGCAGGGTGTGGCAGGAGACGGAATACAAGCTGCCGTGTCGCAGAATGAGCGTATCCGCCGCGCCGCTTTTGACGAATTTTGCCTTGCCGCTGTAAGGATCGAACGCCAGCAGATCGACTGTGGAGGTGATCTCCTGCTCGGGTATGCCGACACGGGAGACCAAATAATGATTGAGCAGCCCCATGGCAGTGTCGATACCGACCCCGGCACGCAGCAGTCGCTCCAGCAGCACCACGCAGGTGCCCGAGGTCAACGCGGCAGCCTGGCCGCTGCCCATGCCGTCACACAGCAGCGCGTAATATTCGCCGTCCGTGCTGTTGAACAGGCGCACGCTATCCCCGCATACGGTACCGCGCTTGTCGCCCTCACGCTTGCCCGCCGACAGCGATCGGTAAACACCGTGTGCCTGCAGACGGGGTTTGGCATTCAGATGGCAGCAGCCCTCTTCGTCATAGCTTGGAGGGAGCAGCGCGCAGCCGACGGTCAGCTCCGCCAGCTCGCGCAGCCGTTGCTCACCAACGGCAGACTGTTCTATGCTGCAGCCCTCAATGCGCACGGCGGTGCGCTTGCCGCCAAAGACCGAGATCAATCCAAAGTGGATGCCCTCCCGACGCAGCGCCCGCCCCAGCGCGCGAGCGCTCTCGTCGTCGCTTGTCGGAGCGTGACGGTCCTCCGCCATGGCATCCCGTAAAAGCCCCGCCGTAATGGCACAGTCGTGGGCAAAGCGCTCGGTCAGCGCTCCCTGCTGCTGCTCGAAAATGCGATGCGCCCAGGTGTAGTTGATGTCCCCCAGCAGCATGCTCTTGTGTGGGCAGCGCCCCCTCATGCCCTGCGGAAGCTGGCTCTCCTCGGCGCGCTTTTGCTGCAGCAGCGCATCGGCAAGACGGTCGACGGCGGGCAGCATGTCCGCATATTCGTCGGACCAACAGCGCTCCTTGTGTGGACAGGCAGGACAATAACGGTCAAAGCAGCTGTCGCATAAGCGCCGAAGCTCGCCGACCGTCGGATGCTGCAGATGGCTGCCGAGGCGAAGAAATACCTCGGATAGCCCGCTCAACGCACCGGAAATGGCGGACAGACGGGCAAGCAGCGCTGCAGAGCGAGCGCGTTCGACACAAAGCTCGCTTTGTATCGGATCGTGGCGGTATTCCTCCGCCTGCTTGTCTGCCGCGTGTTGCCTGTGCTGCTGCAGCGTGCGCGCCACGCTGAACAATAAAACGGCGACCGAAAGCGAGGGCGCAAGGGCATAAAACAGCGAGGAGCCGCCCAGCGGCAGCGTGCAAAGAATACCACCCAATAGCCCCAACAGCAGCGCAAGGCGACCGAGCACACGCTGCGCCGTGGCATACAGCGCGACGGCAACGGCGAACGGCGGAATACAGACGGGAGCAATCGCAATGCCGCCGAGCAGCGTCATGCCAAGGGCATACAGCAGCCCCTCCCGATGAACGCTTAGCAGCGCAACAAAGCCAAGCAGCACCGCGGCAGGGAGGAGTCCGAGGACGCTGATCGAACGAATGCAAAGGCATACGAAAAACAACAGCGCTCCGCGCCCGACCGTGTGCTTGACGGGCGAGATGCTGCGCGCAGGATCTGCCAGTGCAAAGGAAAACAGTGCCGTTGCCACGGGCGAGAGCAGCAGGATCAGTAGCGCACCGTAGAGATCGTAATACGCAAAGCCGCCGCGCAGCGGCAGCAAAACGGCGGGCAGCAGCGCCGTGATCAGCGAAGCCAGCACCCGCGTGGTGGGCGAGAGCGGCGGCAGCGCCACGGATGACTCTCCTGCGCCCTCGTCCGCACGCGCTTGTCCGTCCTGCCCCGATGCTAAAGCGCGATCTGTGCCCGCCGCGCACAGACTGCGCAGCCGTTGCAAAAAACGGGTGAACAGCGCCCGCCGCGCGGCACGCAGCTGCTCGGATGTGTGCTTGTCGTCTGCGGGGGATAGCAGCTGCAGCGCAAAGCAAACCACCGGCGCGAGCGCAACGCCGACAAGCAGCAGCACGCGGTCATAGCCGCCCTGCCAGATGCCGAGCAGCGCTCCTGCCAGCGCAAAGGGAAGTCCCTGCGGCAGTGCACAAAGAAAGGCGGGCGCGAGCGGATTGACGGAAAACAGCAGTGTGCCCTGCGAAAGCGCCCAGCCAATCAGCAGCAGCCCCGCGGCGCGGAGCAGCTCGTCGGCGTTACGGGGCATTGGCGAGGTGCTTGCCGCTCGGTTCCGCTCGGCGATATGCCGCCGTGTCAGCAGCCAGCGACGGGCGCGTTCGGCGGGCGTTTGTCTTGGCGTTTGATGTTGCATGGTCAGCACCCTCCTCTGTTTACATCAACGTGTCTTTGATGATAGTTTACCGCATCGGCGGTGAATATTTGGTCGAAGGCTGCTGTCGGTGCGTGGGAGATTTTGTCGTGAGTCACGGTAAAGCGGGGATATCTCTTGACGGCACGGGCTCCTTGTGCTATAATAACAGTATCAACAAAAGCGCAGGAGGGGAAGGTATGCCGCACGTGGAAACGGTCTGCTTTACGGGACATCGGAATATTTGCCCGGAGCATATGCTTCGTTTGCCTGCGCTGCTGGAGAGCACGCTGCGCGCGCTGATCGAGCAGGGGGCGAGCTGCTTTCGGGCAGGCGGCGCGATGGGCTTTGATACGCTGGCGGCGCTCAAGGTGCTTGAGCTGCGGGAGGAATATCCTGCTGTTGCGCTGCACCTGTATCTGCCCTGCCGCGATCAGACGCGCGGCTGGGATGAAATGTCGCGCCGTGCCTATCGCTATATTTTAGAGCGCGCCGATCACGTGCGCTATATCTCGGAGCAATACACACAGACCTGTATGCTGCAGCGCGACCGCGCGCTGGTGGACGGCAGCGACCTGTGCCTTGCCTATTGCACCCGTAATCGCGGCGGTACCTTTTATACCTGCTCCTACGCCTGCAAAACGGATGTGACGCTGCGAAATTTGTATGATGAGCTGCCGAGGCTGCAGTAATGCGCCTGTATGGCAAAAGGACACTCCCCGACCGTTGTCGGAAAGTGTCCTTTTTTTATATCACATAACTATGGCACGTCTTACGCTCGCCCAGCTCCTCGAACTCCATCGTGTAGTCCTCAATATAGCGGTAGCCGCACTTGGCAATGACGCGGTTGGATGCGGGATTATCAATAAAAGCGTCGGCAAAAACGTAATCGAAGCGAGATTTCAGATAGGCGGTCAGCGTACGCAGCATTTCGGTGCCGTAGCCGCACCCGTGATAGCGCCCGTCCAAAAGAAATCCAACGCCGACACATCTCTTGCCGGCAAATTCGCTCTCGCCCTCCACGCGTTCCGGATAGACGCGCAAATAGCCGATGGGGCGCTCCTCGTGAAGAATGGCAATGCCTGCTCCCGCCTGCATCAGTCCCTCGAAAAAAGCATCGAATTCTTGCTCCTCTACGGGAGGCGGAAAGCCGGCAGGACGGGTGACAGCCCCGTCCGAGAGCATGGCGCGAAAGTATTCCTTGTCCGAAGGAGCGATCAGACGGTAGGACAGCCGCTCGGAGTGCAGCGTGAGTCCCTCAAAGCCAATCATACGGGCCTCCTTAAAAATACATATAATCCACGTATTTTTCCATAAATACGGGGTTGGTGGAAAGATCGACCGTTTCTGCATTTGCGGCGATCTGCTCGCTGCGCGCAAGCTCCTCGCCCGAGAGCAGAATCATGGATGCACCGCTGCCGGCGGCATTGCCGAGCACGCGGATCTTGCCGACCAGCTCGTGGGGGATCAGACCGATGTCAGCGCAGCTCTCAGGGTGCAGGTAAGAGCCAAAGCCGCCCGCCAGCGCCAGCTCGTCGAGATCGTCGTAGCCCATGCCGGCGACGTGCAGCAGCGTTTCCAGCCCTGCGCGAATGGCAGACTTGGCAAGCTGTACCTGTCGGATATCCGCGCCCGTCAGCACGCAGCCGCTGCCGCCGATGTCCACGTCCTCCTCCAGATGGCCCGTTTCGTCCAGCAGCTCCAGGCGGAGCAGGGCAGCTACCGCATCGATCAGCCCCGTGCCGCAAAGCCCGATGGGGGTGGCATCCTTGCCACCGATCAGCTCGCAGACCATCTCGCCGTCCTTGACGTCAACGCGGCTGATCGCACCCGTGATCGCCATGGCGCCGCAGGAAATGCCCGCGCCCTCCAGCGCAGGACCTGCCGCAGTCGAGCAGCACAGCAGCTTGCCGCCGTACCAAAGCGCCATCTCGCCGTTGGTACCGATGTCCATCAGCAGTACGGTGCGGCTCTCGTCAAGGCAAATGCCGGAGGAGAGCAGCGCGCAGGTGATATCCGCGCCGACAAATGCCGAGATGCAGCGCGGCAGATAGGTCGTGCTCTGATCCGTCCACTCGCCGAAGGCGCGACGGATGATAAAGGGTGCTGCGGCAAGCGGTGACGGATCGGTCGCCGTCAGCAGATGCAGCATGGCAGTGTTGCCCGTGATCACGCGACAGACGGGTGCAGGTACTGCGGCAGCGGCGCAGAGCTCCTTTTGCATGGCTTCAATGCAATCGAGGATCTCACGCTGCAGCTCCTCAAGACCGCCGTGCATACCGTAATCCACGCGGGAGATGACGTCCGCGCCGTGCGCACGCTGCGGATTTTTGCGGCAAAGGGAGCCGAGCAGTACACCGTCCGACAGGCGGTACAGATAGGCAGCCACCGTCGTCGTACCGACATCCACGGCAAGTCCGCAGCCCTTGCTGCCGCGGAGCGGAGAAATTGAAAATTTCGTCAGAAAACCTTGCGTAACCCCTTGCATATCGCGTTTTTCTATGCTATAATAAATCAAAGTTGTGCCGGTCGCATAGGTCAGGCAAGCAAGTCGCAGCCCCGCTGCGAGCTGCTCCTCACTCAGCGCGCGCCGCTCGTTGTCTGTGACGGGAGAAAGCGCGCCCTCGGCACGCACGGTGCATTTGCCGCATACCCCGCGTCCGCCGCAAGGGCGATCCTGCGGCAGTCCCGCTGCGGACAGCGCATCGGACAGCAGCACCCGCTCGCCATCGGCGTAGGTCTGCTCGAACAGAACGGTGTTGTCGGATGCAACGCCACGAATACAAAAGCTCATGGTCGCTCTCCTTTCGCATTTTTGCTTGTTGATTACATTATATCAAAAAAAGCAAAAAATACAAGAGGCTGGGTGGATTTTACCGTGATTTTTTGGCTGATATCCGTCCGTGAAAGGAGAGATCCCATCATGTTTGCACCCGACTATCGGAATTTGCAGAAAGCGGCACAAAACATCGAGGTCGAACGCATCCCTTTGTACGAGCACATCATCTGCACCGAAACGGCAGAAGCCATTCTCGGCAAAAACTTTGCCCATCTTTTACAGGGCGACCGTGCGGATAAGCGTGAGTTCTTCCGCAACTATTGCGCCTTCTTCCAAAAAATGGGGTATGATACCGTTTCGTTTGAACACTGCATCACCGAGGTGCTGATCGGCGGCGGTGCGCTTGGCGCCCATAAGCCCGGTGTCATCCGGGATCGCGCTGATTTCGAAGCCTATCCCTTTGACGACATCCCTCGACTGTACGCCAACGCCTTTGATGATAGCTTTGCCGCACTTGCGGAGGTCCTGCCTGCCGGAATGAAGGCAGTCGGCGGCGTCGGTAACGGAATTTTTGAGTGTGTGCAGGATCTGGTCGGCTATATGGATCTTTGCTATATGTCGGCAGAGGATCCCGAACTGTACGAGGACATATTCCGCCGCGTCGGTCGGATGAATCTGACCATCTGGCAGGATTTTATGAAAAAGCACGCCGACGCCTATTGCGTTCTTCGCTTTGGTGACGATCTCGGCTATAAGGATAATACGCTGATCTCTGCCGGCGATATTCGCCGTCTGGTCATTCCCGCCTATCGCCCGATCATCGATCTGGTGCATAGCTACCGCTTGCCCTTCCTGCTGCATTCCTGCGGCTCGATCTTCGGCGTCATGGACGATCTGATCGCGGCGGGCATCGATGCCAAGCATTCCAACGAGGATCAGATCGCACCCTTTCCCATCTGGGTCGAGCGCTACGGCGATCGGATCGGTAACTTCGGCGGCATCGATACCGATGCAGTCTGCCGCCTGACCAAGCCGGAATTGAAGGAATATATCGGTGAGGTCGTGGCAAAATGCAAGGGACACGGCGGCTTTGCCTTCGGATCGGGCAACTCTATTTCGGACTACGTTCCGGTGGATCAGTTTGTTGCCATGAACGAGGTCATCCGCGAGCTACGCGGAGAATAAAAGGACGGGAAACGCCCCGACGGACAAATTTGTAACTTTTTTTGGCGCATATGCGCACAATGGAGGTATATTATGGAAATTTTACAGGAAATGAGCACCCTGCTGCAGGCAGGCCGTGCAAAGAAGGTTGTTGAGCTGGTCAAGCAGGCGCTGGCAGACGGCATCGCTCCCCAGGTGATCATGGAGGAGGGACTTCTGTCCGGTATGGCTGTTATCGGTGAGCAGTTCAAGAACAACGAGATCTACGTTCCCGAGGTTCTGATCGCAGCACGTGCGATGACCATGGGTATGGCAGAGCTCAAGGACGCGCTTGCACGCGACGGCGTACAGGCAAAGGGTACGGCTGTTGTCGGTACGGTCAAGGGTGACCTGCACGACATCGGTAAGAACCTGGTTAAGATGATGCTGGAGAGCAAGGGTCTGACCGTTATCGACCTGGGTGTTGACGTATCTGCGGAGGCTTTTGTTGAGAGTGCCATTGAGAACAACGCAGACGTTATCTGCTGCTCCGCACTGCTGACCACCACCATGGGTGAGATGCAGCGCGTGGTTGAGGTTGCCGCTGCGAAGGGTATCCGGGAAAAGGTGAAGATCATGGTCGGCGGCGCACCCGTGTCGCAGTCCTTCTGCGAGAGCATCGGCGCAGACATCTACACCAACGACGCAGCAAGCGCAGCAGACGCAGCTCTGCAGGTTTGCCTTGCAAACAATCCCGTATAA
>JAFTME010000088.1 GCA_017452545.1 Clostridia bacterium
AGGCAGCAATTCAAAAGGTTCTTGAAGAACGCAAGAAAACGGTATATGCAACTGCTATTATGAAAGGTGCTATACTTGTGGACAATGGAATTATTAAATTGCTTGGTGATGTAGAAGAGTACAATTAAAATATACCTTTTGACCTTATGACCCACGTCGAAAGTGTCGTTTGTCTGACGAAAAAATAAACAAAACACAGAGCACCCAAAGAAGTATACACCGGGAGGGGCTTGATTTTCATGGATGAACTCACTTTGATTTATGAAAAGTTAAAAAACAAATATGATTTAATATTAACGACAACCTTTGCCTTCAATGATGGCTATACAAAAGATATGCCCGTCATTCGCGGAACAACCAAGAGAGGAAGGTTTGATTTGTACAAGGAAAGCGAAGACTCTGATGAATTCGTCTTTGGCGTTGAGTTTTTTGATAAAACCGGTGATGACAAATACAGCCACGGGCATCCACTGAATGCAAACCATGCAATCGCTTATATAGAAGATTTCATGGCGAATGAACCGCATTCAAAAAAACATACACGAAAATAACGTAACCAAAAAACTTTTGATCACATCTTTTTCCGTTTCTGTATCAAACGGTAAAAACACGGAGGTACATTATGAAAACAAAAAAAGTGTGTTTTACCGAGCTTGCGTACGTATTTGGTATTCTGATTTTAGCGATCGGAACGGCGATGATGGAGAAAGCCGATTTCGGTATGTCCATGGTCGTGGCGCCGGCGTATCTGCTGCACCTGAAGCTCTCGCAGATTTTTCCCTTTTTCTCCTTCGGGATGGCCGAGTACGTATTCCAGGCGTTTTTGCTGATCGTGCTTTCCATCGTTCTGCGCCGCTTCAAGCGCAGCTATCTGCTCTCCTTCGCCACGGCTGTCATCTATGGACTTGTGCTTGACGGTGCTATGCTCGCCATCGGTCTTTTGCCCGGCGACGGCATCGTGCTGCGCCTTGTCTGGTTTGCGGTGGGAATGGTTCTCTGCTCCTTAGGCGTTGCTTTTTTGTTCCACACCTACATCGCGCCCGAGGCGTACGAGCTGTTTGTCAAGGAGCTTGCCGAAACGCATGGCTGGAGCATCGGAACGGTCAAAACCGTCTACGATTGCACCAGCTGTCTGATCGGTATTCTGTTATCCTTCGCCTTTTTCGGCTTTTGGCATTTTGAGGGCGTCAAGCTCGGAACGGTTTTCTGTGCGCTAATCAACGGCTGGATGATCAGCATGATCATCCGAGGGCTGGACTCCGTATTTACGTTCAAGGACGCACTCAAGCTGCGCAATTTTTTCAGTAAATAATCGCCAAAGTACCTTTATACATCGCTCAATCAGGGAGAATTTACTATGCAATCACTCAGATATCTGTATCGAATCGGCAACGGGCCTTCCTCCTCGCACACCATGGGACCGATCGCCGCTGCACGCCGCTTTTTGACCGAGGCACCGGACGCCGAGCGTTATGAGGTCATCCTCTACGGCTCGCTGGCAAAGACCGGCAAGGGACACATGACCGACGAGGCGATCCTGCGCGTATTTGACGGCAGACCGTGCGATATTATATTCGATGTGGAAAGCCCCACCGACACGCACCCCAATACGGTCGATATGATCGCCTATCGGGATGGCAACGTGCTCCACCAAACTCGCTATTACAGCATTGGCGGCGGCGAGGTCATTGCGGACGGTGAGCAATGTGAAAGCCACAACGAGGTGTACAAGCTTGACTCCTTTACCGCTATTTCCGAATATTGCCGCGAGAAGGAAATGCGTATCTGGCAATACGTGGAGGAATGTGAAGGCGCGGACATTTGGGATTACCTGGCAAAGGTGTGGGAAACCATGCAGGACGCCATCAAGCGCGGCATTGTCGCCGAGGGCGTGCTGCACGGCGGACTGGGCACACAGCGCAAGGCGCGCTATCTCTTCCGCCAAAAGCATATTGACGAGAGTGAGGAGACCAAGACCAACCGTCTGATCTGCGCTTACGCATATGCAGTCAGCGAAGAAAATGCAGGCGGCGGCGTGATCGTTACCGCACCTACCTGCGGTGCCTGCGGCGTGCTGCCTGCTGTTCTGAAATATTTGCAAAACAAGCGCGGCTTTACCGACACGCAGATCCTGCACGCGCTGGCAACGGCAAGCGTGATCGGAAACCTGATCAAAACCAACGCCTCCATCAGCGGCGCAGAATGCGGCTGTCAGGCGGAGATCGGCACGGCGTGTGCCATGGCAGCCGCCGCAGCGGCTGAAATTTACGATCTGGATCTGGACCAGATCGAATACGCTGCGGAAATGTCCATTGAGCATCACCTGGGACTCACCTGCGATCCGATCGGCGGACTGGTGCAGATTCCCTGCATCGAGCGCAATGCCATCGCCGCCATGCGTGCGCTCAACGCAGTCAATCTGGCGGATTTTCTGGCAGACTCCAGAAAGATCAGCTTTGATATGATCGTTGACACCATGTACGAAACGGGCAAGGATCTCAAGGTCATCTACCGCGAGACCTCCGAGGGCGGACTCGCAAAACTATATAACAAGTAAAAGAGGGGCTCTTATGAACAACAAATGCTGTGACCTTCATACCCACTCCTATTACTCCGATGGCTCATACACCCCGGCGCAGCTGATCGACGAGGCCGTGCGCTGCGGTCTGTCCGCCGTCGCGCTGACCGACCACAATACGACCGCCGGCTTGCCCGAGCTTTTGGCGGCTGCCAAGGCAAGAGGCATAGAGGCGATTCCCGGTGTGGAATTTTCCACCGATTACGGTGAAACCGAGCTGCATATCGTTGCATTGTTCGTACAGCCGCAGCATTACGAGGCGATCGAGCGCTTTGTACTTCCGATGAAGCAAAACAAGGAACGCAGCAATCGCACGCTGATCGAGTCTCTCAACCGTGCGGGCTACGCGCTGGACTATGACGAAATCATGGCGCGCTCGGGCGGGCAGATCAACCGCTCACACGTAGCAAGCGCGCTGACGGAAAAGGGCTACACTGCCTCCGTTGCAGAAGCATTTGCTACGGTGCTCTCCAAGCAAACCGGACATTATCAGCAGCCGCTCCGCCTCCCCGTCCTTGACACCATTGATTTTATCAAATCGATCGGTGCCGTAGCGGTTTGGGCGCACCCTTTTCTCGATTTGGACGAGCAAACGGTGCGTGCGTTTTTGGAGCAAGCCATCCCCCATGGTCTTGACGCCATGGAAACCCGCTATTCTACCTACGCCAAAGAAACAGAGCAAAAAGCCATAGCGCTCGCCGAAGAATACGGCATTCTGCAAAGCGGCGGCAGCGATTTTCACGGCAAGAGCAAGCCAACCATTTCGCTCGGCACGGGTGAGGGCTCTTTGACGGTTCCCTACGCGCTGCTGCAGCAGCTCAAGGCCAAGATTTCCTAAGATAAAACAACCGCTATCGGAAAGGAGGCATCGATATGCCCAAATCCGAATATGACGCTGCGCTGCGCTCGCTGCTTGCTTTAGAATACAACTGCAAGGACGGGGATTTTGCACGCGATGAAAATCTACTGACCGTCTCCGCGCTGCACGACGGGCGGCGCATCTATCAAAAAGAGGCTTATTTTTTCCATATGGTCACGCTGGGTCGTGGAGCCGTTGTCACGGCAGATGAGCAGCTGCACCCGTTTTTGCGCGAGTTTATCAAGGATCGCCCCGGGCACTGGCTGTATGAGCTGCCAAATCTCCTGCCCCTGGAGCGCGAGCTCAATCGTTTTGGCTACACGCTGACGCAAACGCACCATATGTTTCTGCCCACACGAGCCGTATCCCCCAAAGCGCAATTTGCAGTAAAATGGTTTCGCGGCGAAGAGATCTACGCCTTTTACGGCGATCCGCGCTTTCCCAATGCCATTTGCGCCGAATATCTCCCTCACCGCCCCGACAGACAACTTGTCTGCGCTTACGACGGCGATGAAATCATGGGAATGGCCGGATGCTCGGAGGATGCACCGCACTGGATGCAGATCGGCATCGACATCATGCCCGCATACCGCGGCTGCGGCGTAGCAACGGCGCTGGTTACGTTACTGAAAAATCAAATTGAGGCAGACGGCGATATTCCTTTTTACGGCACCAGCCTGTCCAATTACCATTCCTGGAACGTCGCACTCAACAGCGGCTTCTCTCCTGCGTGGGTAGAGATCGGCGCTGTGGCGATAAACGGGTAAACAATACAGCAAGGAGAACATCTCATGAAACGTGTTCCCATCACGCCAAAGCTCTCCCTATATCCAAAGGAGCTTCATCCGCTTTTTGAAGGTGCAGACGTATACGACAGTTCATGCTCAAGGGAGGCGCGAGTGATCCTGATCGACAAGGACGGAGGCTATTATCTGAAGAGCGCCCCCAAAGGGAGTCTGCAAAGAGAAGCCGACATGACGCGCTACTTTCATCAAAAGGGATTGGCGACCGAGGTGCTTTGTTATCTGTGCGCTGAGCAGGATTATTTGCTGACGGCGCGTGTACCGGGTGAGGATTGCACTCACGAGGACTATCTCGCGCAGCCCGAGCGCCTATGTGATCTGCTCGCAACGCGCCTGCGCGCGCTGCACGAAACGGATCCCGGCGGCTGTCCCGTGCCAAATCACACACAGCAATATCTTGCCACCGTACACCGCAATTACGCCGAGGGGCACTACGATCAAAGCCTGTTCCCCGACAACTGGGGCTATACCTCGGCAGAGGACGCATACCGCGTCGTCAAGGAGCGTGCGCACTTGCTCAAATGCGATACGCTGCTGCACGGAGATTACTGTCTTCCCAACATTATGCTCACCGACTGGCAATTTTCCGGCTTTATTGACGTCGGCAACGGCGGTGTGGGAGACCGCCACGTGGATCTGTTCTGGGGCACATGGACATTGAATTTCAATTTAAAAACCGACCGTTACCGCGATCGCTTTTTGGATGCCTATGGGCGCGACGTGATTGAGCCCGGCATGATGGACCTGATCGCTGCCTGCGAGGTTTTCGGATAAAACGAAAGGATTTTTGCTATGGAAAACAAGAACATTTGCAGTCATTACCCAACGAAAACGGAGATCGATGAATGGGTAGACCGTCTTTGGGATGCCTCCTTCCGTATGCCGTGCGAGGCGATCTCCATGCATACCGCCTGCATCCACAACGCCTGCGGTGCCATGCATATGAACCGCACTACGCTGCTTCGCTTCACGCAGCCCGGTATGCGCCCCTTTTACGGTATGTGGTCGCGTGCCATGAACGGCCCCCGTCCGCTGGTCGTTCATTTGCCCGGCTACGGCTCGGAGCTGTCCACGCACCTTGATCTGGCGGCGGAAAACTACAACCTGCTTGAGCTGGTGCCCATGGGCTATTGGACGCCCGAAGGCTTTGACGAGTCGTTGCGTCACCCGAAAACGGGCACGTGGCCCGTTCTGACGCAAAGCGTAGTCAGCCCATACGAAAACGAGGGCTACTGGGGCTGGATGCTCAATGCTGTCGGTGCGATCAAGTGGGCGCTCGCGCAGCCGAGTGTACTGCCGGAGCGCGTATCGTTTTTCGGCACGAGTCAGGGCGGTGGAACGGCACTTTTGCTGGGCTCTATCTTCCGCGATCACGGCACGCGCTGCGTCTGCGCCGACGAGCCGTTTTTGACCAATTATCCGATGTCAACCTTCCGCGGTGCATATGATTGCATCCGCGCCGGCTTTGAGAACACGGACGAGGCACAAGGCTGGAAAAACCTTGGCTTTGTCGACACCGTTTGCCACGCACACCGCATGGAATATCCTGTGCTGCTGACACTGGGAACTGCCGACGTGGTCTGTCCGCCCGAAACGATACAAACGCTGTACGACCGACTGGAAACAGACAAAATGCTGTTCTCCATGCGCGGCCGCGGACACGGACACCAATTTGAATTCGTGCGTCACGTATCAACGTATCTGGAGCTGTATGCGTGAGAATATTATATTTTGCGGGGGAAACTTTTTTGAAAAAAAGTTTCCCCAATCCCCGTAAAAGCTTTTGGCGAAAAGAAGCTCCTCCATTCACAGGAACAAATTCGATAAAGGAGGCAATCTGTTTTGGTTGATTTCACACACGGTATCATTCGACTGGGTAACCTCGCTATCAATAAATCCACACGCAAAAAGGATATTGCGACTTTACCCGATTGGAAATTGCAATCAGAAACCGAAGGGCATACACATTTTGAATATGTGGGAAATTTGGAAGGTACTGAGCTGTACACGCTTTGCCTTTGTTTTCAAGGTGAAAAATTGATTTTTATCGACATATGGCCAAGGACAGAGCACTGCACATATCATAACATCTCGCAGTATCACGAGAGTATAGATATTCGCTTTTTTGCTGAAAACGGAAGCCTCATGGTAAATGAAGTTGCATCCTGGTTATGTGCAAAACAAGGTTGTAGCTATCAAAAATATCCCTGGGGAATAGCCATGCTGATTGATGACTTGGATCGCGGATTTCGAGTATGCGTTAGAATGAATTATGCGCAATAAACGTATGCGTCAGCCTTCAAAATAAAGTTGAGTCCCCGGATGCTTAATGGCACCCGGGGACTCACTTATTTATGCGGTACAAAGTCTTTTAAAGAATAGCAAGGGGAAAGCTTCTTGGGAGAAGTTTTCTTCCCGCCCTCATTTACAATAAAATACAGATCAGCCCATTGCTGCCCTCATTGATCACACGCTCCAGCGTTTCGGAGAAGCGAGCACGGGCATCGGGCGCCATATGCTGCAGCTTGGCGTGCAGCCCCTCGCCAACCAGATCGTACAGCGTTTTCCCGAACAGGTTGGATTGCCAGATGGCGGCGGGATCCTCGTCAAATTCCTTGAGCATATAGTTCATCAGATCCTCGGATTGCTGCTGCGTTCCGACGATGGGATTGATCTCGGTTTCAATGTTGGCGCGGATCATGTGGATGGACTGCGCCGAGGCGCGCAGATGGACGCCGTAGCCGCCGGGCTGCTTTACGATCTCGGGCTCCTCCAGCTTCAGATCGCCAATCTCCGGCATAACGATACCGTAGCCGTCAGTCTGGGCGGCGTGCAGCGCATCGGCAACTCTGTCGTATTCCGTTTTCATTTGCGCAAGCATTTTAAGCTGCTCCAACAGCTGCTGCTCTCCGGTGATCTCAAAGCCGGTCAACTCGCTGAGAACGGTGTAATACAAGCCGTCCGCGAGGCTGACGTCGATCTGTGCCGTTCCCTCCCCGGGCAGGATGTGCTCGGTGTCTACCCGACGGACATACTCATTTTCTGCCAGCGCGGCAAATGCAGACGCCACATCACCTGTTTTGCGCACCTTTGCGGCGCATTCGTCAATGCTGCTCTCCAATGAGCGGCGCACACGATGGCTTTCGTCCAGCGCTGCCGTCCATTCCGGCAGGCGGACAGAGATCTCGCGCATGGGGAATTCGTGCAATACCATCTCAAGAATATGCCGAATATCCTCGCTATCCAGCTCCAGGCAATTTACCAGCGCAACGGGAACGCCATAACGCTCCTCCAGCTCGTACGCCAAAGCGATGGCGTCTGCCGCAGAAGGGTTGACGGTGTTGAGAATAACGGCAAAGGGCTTACCCAACGCCTTCAGCTCGCGAACAATACGCTCCTCCGCTTCTACATAGGCGCTTCTCGGAATCTCACCGATACTGCCGTCGGTCGTAACCAACATGCCGATGGTTGCGTGATCGCAAATGACCTTGCGCGTTCCCATTTCCGCCGCCCGAACAAAGGGCATGGGCTCGGCTTGCCAAGGCGTGCGCACCATGCGCTCCTTGCCGTCCTCCCGCGTACCGAGAACATCAGGCACGAGATATCCCACGCAATCCACCATGCGAACACGCGCCGTGACGCCGTCTGCCAGTGCGACAGTGACGGCCTCATCGGGAATAAACTTGGGCTCGGTGGTCATGATGGTCTTTCCCGCTGCCGATTGGGGCAGCTCGTCTTTGGCGCGCTCACGCGCGTAAGCATCGCTGATACCGGGCAGCACCAGCGCTTCCATAAAGCGCTTGATAAAAGTGGATTTGCCCGTCCGCACGGGACCGACTACGCCGATATAGATGTCGCCCCCCGTTCGCGTTGCAATATCCTGATAAATTGCATATTCCGCCATAAAAAAATCCTCCCACGTAATTTCACGAAGTATTGCTTTCGCTCAATTATATGGGAGGAGATTCTGTTTTATGACAAAACGATTATTCAAGGATATTACTGGTAATATAGTCCACGCCCCACGCGGCGAGCTGCTCGGCTCTTGCAGGGTCATCGACCGTCCAGCAGTTGATCTCAAGACCTGCCCGATGCATCGCCGCCACGCGCTCCTCGGTCAGCGCGCCGTGCTGAACGTCGATATCCATGCGATCGGCCACCAGACGCGCGATCATCTCATCCGAGGCATCACCGGTCAAGAACTGCACGCGCTGCTCGGGCAGAATGGCGCGGACGCGGCGCAGATTTTCATAATTGAAGGAAATAAACACGGTGGAG
This sequence comes from Clostridia bacterium, assembly GCA_017452545.1. Classification (GTDB taxonomy): domain Bacteria; phylum Bacillota; class Clostridia; order Oscillospirales; family CAG-272; genus SIG644. The sequence continues at coordinate 8,519 of JAFTME010000088.1, forward strand.
TCCAGGTAGCCAAGACCGCGGATGATCTCAATAAAGCGCGCCGTTTCCTCGGGCGTGAAGTCACTCTTGAGCTCCAAAACGCAGAGCTTCTGATACTTTTTGCAGATGGAAATATAATTTTCCAGCGTGGGACCACGCAGGTCTTCTCTGCCCTTGCTGCCGTCCATGTCGTACAAAACAACGCCCTGCAGCGTTTTGAGCGTGACCGTCTCCGCATGGATCTGCTCACCGCCAACGCGGGCAAGATTACCATCATGCAGCGTGACAAAACTGCCGTCTGCCGTTCTCCAGATGTCGGTCTCAATGCCTACGTAGGAGCGATTGCCCGCTGCGACAAACGCTGCGCACGTGTTCTCGCGCTCCAAGCCCGAAAGTCCTCTGTGCGCGACCATTTTGACGTTCTGCTTGTTGAATTTGACGGTATTCATGTTAGTCCTCCTTTTCGCCAAGGGGCGTTGCCCCTTGGATCCCCACCAGAAACCTTTTTGAAAAAAGGTTTCTGGACTTCCAAAAACTTTTGGAAATTTTTTTGCTTGGTTTGTTACGGTTCTGTTCTATCGCTGTGCTTCGATTGTCCTTGTGGGGCCCCTGCCCCACATGATAGGGGCGATGCAGAGCGCTGCCCTGTAGCTGAGAACTCCGAAAATCGCGTAGGTTAATGGCGCAGGCTCGGCATATATGTTACCATGATTTCAGCCTTTCTCAAACACAAGCCCGCCCCCGGACCGTCGAGGACGCCGGTCCCTACAGGTTTGAATTATTCGTCTGCTTGCACAAGGAAACAAGCACACGCATCACATTGGTATACAACCGTTCAAAAGATCATCCGGCTACGAAGATGTAAGGTGCATTACCATTTATTTATTAAGTTTTTTTGAAAGGGGGCGCGGGGGGAAACTTTTTGTTCACAAAAAGTTTCCCCCCGCACACATATAAATTCTTTTACTCCGCCAACAGCTTCTCTACCACTGCCAGTTTAGTGCAGGTGGTCAGCACGCGGGTAGCGGCCTCCATATCGACAAACGCAGGCCAGGTCGGCGCGATACGGATATTGCTATCGTGCGGATCGTTTCCGTAAGGATAGGTTGCACCGACGGTGGTCAGCACGACCCCCGCCTCACGGCACAAGTGGAAGATGCGCTTGGCACAACCATCCATCGCGTAAAAGCTGATGAAATAGCCGCCGCGCGGCTCGATCCAATGCCCCGCACCCGTTCCGGAGAGCTCCTCGTCCAAAATCTGCAGCACGCGCTCAAAGCGAGGGCGCAGAATGTTTGCCTGATGACGCATATGCTCCATGATCTTATCCGCCGTACCGAAATATTTTACGTGACGGATCTGATTGATCTTATCAAAGCCAATGGTCTGAATGCCCATGATCTTAAGGATCTGTTTGATATTTGCCTCGGATGCGGCAAGGACTGCCACGCCTGCACCGGGATAGGTGACCTTGGAGGTAGAGGCGAAATAGAACACGCGGTCAACGTTGCCGTGACGCTCGCAGGCAGCGAAAATGTCTGCCAGCACGTCGGGCTCGTCGGGATACAAATCGTGAATACAGTAGGCGTTATCCCACATGATGCGGAAATCGGGAGCAGCGGTCTTCATCGCACCCAAGCGCTCAACGGTCTCGTCGGAATAGGTGATACCGTCGGGATTGGAATACTTCGGGCAGCACCAGATGCCCTTGACGGCAGCATCCTCGCCTGCCAGCTTTTCCACCACGTTCATATCGGGACCGTTGCCCGTCATGGGAACGGGTATCAACTCGAAGCCGAGCGATTCGGTAACGGCAAAATGGCGGTCATAGCCGGGGCAAGGGCAAAGGAATTTAACCTTTTCCTCGCGGCACCAGGGGCGCTCACCGCCGACTACACCGTAGAGCATGGCGCGGGAGAGCGCATCGTACATCAGATTGAGCGAAGAATTTCCTGCAACGATCAGTCGGCTCTCGGGGATGCCAAGCAGCGAAGAAAACAGCGTCTTTGCCTCTGGAATACCGTCAAGCAGACCGTAGTTGCGGTAATCAAAGCCGTTCTTGCCGACGCAATCCGTGGGAGAGTCAATGCTGAACAGCAGTCCGTCGGAAAGATCGAGCTGCTCACGGCAGGGCTTGCCGCGCGAAAGATCCAGCTTATATCCCTTTGCTTTGATTTCTTCGTATTCAGCCAGCAGCTTTCCGTGAAGCTCACGCAGCTGCGACTCGTTCATTTCTCTGTAGCGCATAAATGTTTCCTTTTATATCGAAATAAGGTGAAAAATCAGAATTCAGCATTGCCCGTGGTACGGGGGAATGCCTCTACGTCACGGATGTTGGTCATGCCCGTGATATACATGATAAGGCGCTCAAAGCCCAGACCAAAGCCCGCGTGCTTGGTACCGCCGAACTTACGCAGCTCGATGTACCAGGAGTAGTCCTCCTCATTGAGTCCAAACGTCTTGATGGCATCCAGCAGGACGTCCAGACGCTCCTCACGCTGAGAGCCGCCGATCAGTTCACCGACGCCGGGAACCAGCATATCTGCTGCGGCAACGGTCTTGCCGTCGTCGTTGCGGCGCATATAGAACGCCTTGATCTCTTTGGGATAATCGGTAACAAAGACGGGCTTTTTGAAGATCTGCTCGGTGAGATATCTCTCGTGCTCGGTCTGCAGATCCATGCCCCAGTATACGTCGTAATCAAACTTATGACCGGACTCCTGCAGCAGCTTGACGGCGTCGGTATAGGTGACACGGCCGAAATCTGCAGCAACCAGTGCCTCCAGTCTTTCCTTCAGACCGGTATCGATAAACTTATTGAAGAACTCAACCTCTGCAGGGCACTGCTTCATGACGTAAGCCAGAACGAACTTGATCATATCCTCGGCGGTGTCCATATAGTCGGTCAGATCGGCAAACGCCATCTCCGGCTCGACCATCCAGAACTCAGCCGCATGGCGCTGGGTGTTAGAGCGCTCGGCACGGAAGGTAGGACCAAAGGTATAAATATTGGCGTATGCCATGGCGAAGGTCTCGCCGTTGAGCTGACCGGAAACGGTCAGACCCGTCTTTTTACCGAAGAAATCCTGCGCGTAATCGATCTCGCCGTTCTCGGTCTTGGGAACGTTGTCCAGCGGCAGCGTGGTCACCTGGAACATCTCGCCTGCGCCCTCGCAGTCGGAGCCGGTGATCAGCGGCGTATGAACGTAGACGAAGCCACGCTCCTGGAAGAACTTATGAATGGCATAGGCTGCGACCGAGCGAACGCGGAAAACCGCATTGAAGGTGTTGGCGCGGGGACGCAGATGCGCGATAGTACGCAGATACTCAAACGAATGCTTTTTCTTCTGCAGCGGATAATCGGGCGTGGAGGTACCCTCGATCTCGACCTCCTCAGCCTTAAGCTCGAACGGCTGCTTTGCCTCGGGAGTCAGCACGAACTCGCCGCGCACGACAAAGGAGGCGCCCACGTTCTGCTTCGCCAGTTCCTTATAGTTATTCAGTTTTTCCGCCTCGATGACCACCTGCAGATTCTTCAGGTAGCTGCCGTCATTCAGCTCGATGAAGCCGAAGGCGTTGGATGCGCGAATGGTTCTTGCCCATCCGGCGACGGTGATGCGAGTCCCTGCGTATGCTTCGGGCTCGTTGAACAACTGTTTGACTGTGATACGTTCCATGAAATTCGCTTCCTTTCTTTGGCGTGTCGGCGGTCACTTTGACCGTACAGACGCCGATTGCAATTTTTATCTTTTCAAATTGCGTGTCCTAAAAATCGACAGCTTGAATATTATACCATACTTTTCTGCCTATTGCAAGCAGTTTACTCATTTTTATTTGTATTTTTTGCATTTTTTGAAGAAATTTCCGTCATGGGAATTTGCTTGTCCCAGAAACGGCAAATTTCTTCTGCAAGAATTGCCGCGTTACTTGCATATTTGATGTGCATCCAATGTGGTGGAAAGAGCTGGGTGTAGTCGGGAGTCGCGTAACGGTCGTCGATCAGCACCACGACGCCGGTATCCTCCTCACGGCGAATGACACGCCCTGCCGCCTGCAGCACGTGGTTCATGCCGGGGAATCGGTAGGCGTATTCAAAGCCCATCTCGCAGCGATTCTGATAATACTCCTGCAGGATGTTGCGTTCGTTGGATAGTCCCGGCAAGCCCACGCCGACGATGATACTGCCGATCAGGCGCGTTCCCGGCAGGTCAACACCCTCGGAAAACGAGCCGCCCAGCACGCAAAAGCCGACGCGCAGCACGCCGCTATCCTCGGGAAATGCGTCCAGAAACGCTTCCCTTTCCTCGGCGCGCATCCCCTTCTTCTGCACCACCGTTTTAACGCGGGGATACCTTGCGCGGAACACGCGCAGCACTGCCTCCATATAGGAATAAGAGGGGAAATAGACGATATAGTTTCCTCTGCGTCCTGCCACGGTGGCGGCAATACAGGAGGCGATGGCAAGGTTGGAATCCTCGCGGTGCTCGTAGCGTGTGCTGATCGTTTCGACTGCGAACAGTCCGAACTGATCCCGATCGAACGGCGAGGAAAGCGCGAGATGATCGGCGCCGTCCATACCGCCGAGCAGATCCATGAAATACGGCAGCGGTGTCAGCGTTGCGGAAAACAGCGTAGCACTGACGCTGCGGGAAAGCGCAACGTCCAGTACGTAGGAGGGATCCAGGCAAAACAGCCGCACCACGGCATCGCCGCCCTCCAGCAGCACGTAGGTCAAATAATGCTCGTCGTAGTGGTCGAGAATGCAAAAATACTCGCGCAGCGTATACAGCAGATCGCTCACGGCGGGGGCGATCTCCTCTTCCCTGTGCTCACGCAGCCAGCCGTCCAGGCGATCGCGCAGCCAGGAAAGCTTTTCGTTAAAGCCCGTCATGGGGCTGTGCGACAGATAAAAGCCGCGGTCATTGCCCTCCTCGTCACGGGTCAGGTTATCACGGCAATACATCCGCAGCCCATGCATGGCGGAGATCAAGGTATCCAATCCCTCGCAAAGAAGGCGGTCGCGCGGATCTGCTTTCTCACGCAGGCGCTCAAGGCTGCGGCAATGCAGCTCTGCCGAATACATATCGCGGGCACGGTCGGCAAGGTTGTGCGCCTCGTCGACAAGAAAAACGTTTTTTCCGGCATAGGGAGCATCGGGCGCGAAATAGCGGCGCAGATAGACCATCGGGTCAAAAACGTAGTTATAGTCGCTGATAATGACGTCGCAATGCTCGGAAACATCAAGTGAGAGCTCATACGGGCAAACGTTATACTTTTGGGCAACCTCCAGAATACGGGTGCGATTATAGCCGTTGCCCTCGCTCAGCAGCTCGTACACCGCGTCAGGAGCGCGATCATAGTAGCCGGCTGCCATAGGGCACTCGATGCTGTTGCAATGGGAGGGCATTCCCCTGCCGCGTCCCGTCGGGGCAAACTGCGGACAGATCTGCTCGCGTGCCGTCAGCACGACCGCGCGGATCCCCGCACCGCATTGCACGAGGCGACGTACCGCCTCAAATGCCTCACGGCGGGTGCTCGCCTTGGCGGTAAGATAAAAAATACGGTCACATTTTTCCTCGCCGAGCGCACGGACAGCGGGATAAAGAGCGGACATGGTCTTGCCGATGCCGGTGGGTGCCTGCACAAATAGACGGCGCTCCTTGGCAATGGCCTTATGAACCGCACGAACCATGCGCTCCTGGCCGGTTCGCATATAGGAATACGGAAACGGCAAGCGGCAAAGGGCGGGGCGCTCCTGCATCTGATGGTGAATGAGCTGCTTGACCCAGCGCTCTGCGGCGGCAAGCAGCGAGAGATAAAAGCTGCGCAGCGTGGCAAGATCGGCGTATTCGGTTTTTTCTTTGATCTGCTCGGTATCGGAGCGACAGGTCACCATTCGCATACGGGCACCCGGAAGCTCCTTTGCAACGCAAAGAAAATAGGCATAGATCTTGAGCTGGGCAACGTATTCTGCAGGGAGCGGTTGATAAAAGCGATACGGACTGAGCGTTTTGATCTCCTCGACCACAAAGCCCATCTCGTCCTCCTCCACCCCATCCGCACGCCCGCTGACCTCGTAAACGACGTCCCCATACAGGCAGGAGTTATGCAGCGTGACCTCGGGGTGATAACGTCCGGTACGCTCCGACTGCAGCTTTTGATGCAGCTGCGTGCCTCTCTGCATGGCGGCAAGCATGGCGCGACTGCCGCCGAATTCCAGATCACCGTGTGACAGTGCCAGCGAGCAAAGCTCCCGCACCGAAAGCACGACGCACGCACGCTCCGTATCGTAGCGCATCACGCCACCTCCCTACAAATAATATATAATAGTATATCATACTTTGTCCCTGCCGTCAACGCTATTTTTGCTATAGACTCTTGCCTTTTGCGCTTTGCTATGATATAATAAATCGAAAAAACACACTGCAACCCGAAAGGAGCGTCCTTATGAAATCGTATCTTCATCGCTTTTTTCTTGTACTGTTTTGCGGCATATTGCTCTCCGGCATGGCGCTGGTAGCCTGTGCCCCCGACGAACCATCCACACCGCCGCAGGATGACACCCCAAAGCCGACACCGGAGGGAAACTCCCCCACGGAGGATGAGAGCAGCACGCCCAAGCCCGAGAAAACCGGACCGATCAACCGCTTTGACCTCTCCGCCGCACAGCCGGGATGGCTGAATTTTGAAGGGAAAGCCAGTCCCAATGCTGCGTTTTACACCGGTGAGATGATTCCCGTGGAGGTGGGCGACGAGGTCTACTTCGGCTCTGCCGTAACCACGCAAGGGTGGCATCTCGTAGCTTATGACGAGGATGAGCAGGGATTGTTCAACGTCACCATCCATACCGGCATCGTCACGCTGGACGCATTGTACGAGGACAGTGCCATTATGAAGTACGTCATTCCCGACGACGTGGCTTTCATCCGCCCTGTATGCGACAAGCGCTATGCAAGCTGTTACCTTCTCACGGTCAATCAGCCCTTTGCTGCGGACGATTTCTTTGCATTCTTTGATCTGAAGGCCCCCGCCGCAAAGCCAACGCTTTCCAACTGCTTTGACGCAGCAACCGCGCAAATCGGATGGGTCAATTTCAAGGGAGAATCCAGCCCCGACGGTTCTTTTTCGACCGGCGAAATGATTCCCGTTGAAGCGGGCGATGAGGTCTACTTCGGCTCTGCCGTTACGACACAGGGCTGGCACATTGTTGCCTATGACGAGGATGAGGTGGGGCTATTCAACGGCACCATCCACACGGGAATCGTGATGCTCGACCGACTGTATGAGGATAGCGCCATCATGAAATACGTCATTCCCGATGATGTCGCCTACATCCGCATGGTATGCGACAATCGCTATAAGGACCGCTATCTTGTCACCGTCAACGAGCCCTTCGGCGCAGATGATTTCTTTGATTTCTTTGATCTGGAGGCACCGAATGCCGGTCCCGAGATCGAAGCGGACGGCAGCAGCCCGCTGTACGGCAAAAAGGTGCTGTTCTGCGGCGATTCCATTTCCTACGGTCACCACGACATTCCCGCAGGATATTCCTGGGCGGGCCGCATTCAGAAATATTACGGAACCGAATCGGATAACCGCTCCCGCAGCGGCTGGTGTCTGTCAACCGTGCGCGGCGCGGGCGGTCAGATCGTTAACCAGCTCAAGGAGGTCAAAAACCGCGACTACGATATGATCGTCGTACAGGGCGGTGTCAACGATGCCTGGGGTACGACCGACGGAACCAACAAGATCGCGCCCGTTGGAGAGATGACCGACTCCTTTGACGTCAAGGATTTCGACACCACCACGTATGCCGGCGGTCTTGAGGAATTCTTCTACTACGCAAGAGAATATTACCCCGATGCGACGCTTTGCTACATCATTTCCTTCTATATGCCCAACGCCGGCGTCGGACACGTGGGGGATATGGAAGAATACTACGCCGTAGGCATGGAGATCTGCGATAAGTGGGACGTTCCCTATCTTGACCTGTATCACGACGATTACGTCACAAAGGAGCTGCTTGAGGTCGGAACGTCAAAATGCCTGCGCGATCCCGTTCACCCCAACAGCGTGGGATACGACCGCCTCTCTCCCTACATCGGAGATTGGCTGGAAACTCTGGTCGATTAAAACTTACATACAAAAAGGCTGAATCGTAACGATTCAGCCTTTTTTCATTCAGAACAGCCGTCTGATTCTCTCACGATATTTTCGCAGATACAGTGTAATCATCCTCGTCAGCGCGACGTCCAACAGCCAGAGCGTGACAAAGCCGAGGGCATAGAGTGCGACATAATAAAGCGGCCCCAGCAGCTCGTCGGCACCGGTGAGCAGATCGGCTACGTGGATCAGCAGCGCCTCCAGCACAACGAAAATCACACATTTCAATATGGCGGCAAGTCCACGGGGCAAGCGCTCCAGCTTTTCCTTGACGATCGGATAAAAGCCAAAGGCAGCATAAACCATCGCGGGGGATTTTTGCGGCGCCAGCAGCAGCGCGAGAACGGCGGTAGCGGCGTAAACCGCCCACGGATATCCGTGACCGTATTCGATCACAACGAGAACCGTCAGAAAGGATGCCAATGCTGCCGTACAAAGATCCAACACCTCAACAAGTGAGCCAAGAGAAATGATAACAACACCGATGGCAATGATCATGGCGCACACGGCAATACGACGGGTACGCTTACTGTTTTCCTTTGAATGATAGCTCATGCTTCGCCTCTCAACAGCAAGGGATCAGATCGCCGCCCATGCATTCACAGCAGCAATCCGCACAAAGCAGCGAGGTACACACGTCGCAGCCGCCACCGCTGCTGCGCGAGGTATAATATCCACCGCCGTAGGCGTTGCTTTGGGCGCGCAGGCGGTCACGAACCAGTCGATACTCCTGATTATACGGGTTTTGCATACAAGCAATATCCAGATAATTCTGCGCGTCGAGCGTTGCGCCTCGGCGCAGCAGCACGCAGCCCATCAAAAAGTTCCATTCGGCATTGCGCTCTGCCTCGGCAACACCGCGCAGCAGCCCCTCCGCCGCATCGAGATTTCCCTCGTTGACGTGGTTACGGATCTGTGCGTAGATCCCACTTCCCTGCTGCGAGGAATATCCGCTGCCGGAGGCTGTGCTCTGCCCATAGGCAGTACCACTCTGCCCTGCCTTGCGCAGGCGCTGGATCTCCTCGTAGGCGGCGTTGACCTCCTTCATTTTTTCGGTTGCCATCTCGGCAAGATCGGTATCGGCGTATTTATCGGGGTGATACTTGCGCACCAGCGCACGATAGGCGTCCTTGATCTCCTCGTCCGTAGCCGTTGAGCTGACGCCAAGAATTTTATACGGATCCGTCATAGCTTACGTAATTCCTCTCTCCATGTTCAATCATCCGTCGCGGCGGGCAGCGGTGCATCGGCACCGTTCTTTTCTTTTTGGCGGTAGCTTCCGCTGATCAGCGCGTCGGTCGTCAGCGGCAGCGCAACGGTCAGCATATGGTCAAGCAGCACGCGCAGCTCGGGCATACATTGCTCGTCGTCAATGCTCAGCAGAGCCAAAGCGTCGTTGGCGCTGCGCAGCTCGCTGATCATAGCAACGGATAGCGCCTGCTTGCGTTCCTCCGTCAGCGCGGCGTCGCCATACAGGCAGCGCAGCGGGTTGAAGCGATCGCGGCAAACGTCCTCGGAAAAGTCGTCCACGGCATCGGCAAGATACAGCCATTTCCCAACGTGAAAGCCGACGTGCCTTGCAATGGTCGCGGCGTGTCCCTCAAGTCCATGTGAGAACAGCACGGCAAGCACCTCACCAAAGGCAGCCGCAGGGCGATCGGCAGAGTCGACCGTCTCCTTTTCCGTGCGGTTAAAGGCTTGCATCGCCCGGGAAATCTCATCGGCAAGCATGGGATAGCGGCGACGTGCGCGGCGATACATCCCACCAAGCGGCAGCGACAGCAGCACGGCGCGTAAGCGGCGACCACCCTTTTCATCGGCGCGATCGTCAAGCAGCTTGTGATAATTGAGCAGCGCGGCGCAGGCAGCAACGTAATCCGTTTCCGTACCCCTTTGCAGCGAGGCTCGGCGGCGCAACGGATGCGGCAGACAGCGGCGGCGCTCAAAGCGCACGGGGCGCGATGCCTGTTCCCCGGTCGGATTGCCGCCTCGCAGGGCAAGGCGCACAAGTGCAAGAAAGGCAAAGTCATAGCTCAGCGTCATACGGGACCATTGTCCCGTGCAGTGCCCTTGTGCGCGACACAGACCGCAATATACGCCGCGGTAATAGTGATATTCCCGAATGCGCAGCTCGGAATAAAACGGGCGGATATAGCCAAACATCTCTCGCGCTCCTCTCTTGCGATAATACTATCTTTAATGATACCTTAAAATATTGAATATTGCAATGCCTTTTTGTAAAATTTCCTTCAAAAGTCCGCTTTTTTCGGCAAAAGAGGCGAAAACTGTATGTCTAAGTTGTAAATTCCCCGAAAAAGATAAAAAATCTCTTGCAAAGGCAGGGGGAGATGTGGTATAATAATAGTAACTATGAAAGAAAATTCCATCGGTGCGAATGCAGCGCCGAGAAAGGTTACACGCACATATGATTATTGCACTGGAAGACGCAAAATATAAATTGATCGCTCTGCAGGACGTACTCGCCGAGCTTGGCAGCTCGCTTCATATCGAGCAGCTGAAGGCAATGATATTCGACGAGGAGCAGCAGACCATGGACCCCGCCTTCTGGAACGATCCGGACAAATCCTCCCGCGTGCTGCAAAGCATTAAGCAAAAGAAGGCAACCGTTGAGGCGTACGAGCGCCTGTGCGGTCGACTGGAGGACGCCCTGACGCTGGCTGAAATGGCCATTGAGGAGAACGACGAGAGCTGTGTTGAAGAGGTTCTTGCCGAGCTTGAGGGCATCGTTCACGAGGAGGAAAAGCAGCGTATCGGCGCATTGCTCTGCGGCGAATACGACAAAAACAACGCCATCGTTTCCTTCCACCCCGGTGCGGGCGGAACCGAGGCACAGGACTGGGCACAGATGCTGTACCGTATGATCACCCGCTGGGCGGATCGCAGCGAGTTCAAGGTCAAGCTGATCGACTGGCTGGACGGCGATGAGGCCGGTCTTAAGAGCGCTACGATCATGGTTGAGGGCATGAACGCCTACGGCTATCTTAAGAGCGAAAACGGCGTACACCGCCTGGTTCGCGTATCCCCCTTCGATGCGGCAGGTCGCAGACAGACCTCGTTTGCATCCATTGAGGTTATGCCCGAGTTTGAGAACGTAGACGCGGTAGAGATCCGCGACGAGGATATTGAAGTTACGGCGCACCGCTCCTCCGGTGCCGGTGGTCAGCACATCAACAAGACCGACTCCGCGATCCGCATCGTACACAAGCCCACGGGCATTGTAGTTGGCTGCCAGACCGAGCGAAGCCAGCTGCAAAACAAGGAAACCGCTTTGAAAATGCTCAAGGCAAAGCTGATGGAGATCAAGCTGCGTGAGCGTCTTGACAAGATCGAGGACATCAAGGGCAACCGCGCCAACATTGAGTGGGGCTCGCAGATCCGCTCCTACGTGTTCATGCCCTACACGCTGGTCAAGGATAACCGCACGGGCTATGAGACCGGTGACGTCGAAAAGGTCATGGACGGCGATATCGACGGCTTCATCAACGCGTATCTCAAGCTGCAGTCGGGCAAGGCATAATCATCGGAATCGTATCCGTTCAAAATTATCATAATTATATGAAAGCGAGGATTTCATTATGACGAAACAAGATCGCCGCATTGCCGGCATTGCTATGGTGGTATCTGCCTGCTCCGTGCTTCTGGCACAGCTTGGCAATAAAAAGGGTCCCTCTGCCGCTACAATGGCAATTTGCGCCGCTGAGGGTGCGCTTGGATTATATCTGCTGGACGAGGACAAGACGCTCAAGGACAAGGTAAAGGCACAGGCAAAGAAGGTTGCCAATGCAGTCCGTGTACCCGTCGGTGTTGACGAGGACGAGGAGATCTTCGAGAGCGAAGAGGACCTTGCCGCTGCCGAGGAAGCCATCAGTGATGAGCTTGCCGGTGACGAGCAGATTTAAATTGGCTATATTTTAAAGCCGACGACAAAAGTCGTCGGCTTTTTTGTGTAAGGAACTCACAAATCGTGACAGAGATTATCTTTGATAAGAATAGAACACGCAGTGCAGCATTTGCCCACGGTATGTGATATCCTCGGTATGGTCGATGCGCCGCATCCCGTTCTTTTCCATCACGCGAATGCTGGCGATATTTTGCTCAAAGGCACCTGCGCGGATCTCGGTATATCCGCGCGAGAGCAGCGCAAAGATGGCGCCGTGCAGCGCCTCGGTCGCATATCCCCGCCCATGATACGCCGGGAGCAAGGCATAGCCAAGCTCAATGCAGGGGGGCTTGATCTCAACATCGTTGATCATGCCAATCCACACACCGTCAAGATAAATGCCACGCACAAAGCGAAACTCATCCTTTGACAAGGCGCAAAGACGGTCAAACAGCTTGTATGCCTGCTGCGGTGTCTCAAAATCGGGCAGCATATACGACTTTCCGACCTCGGCATCGGTCAGAAGTGCGACGACAGCATCCGCATCGTCGGGAGACATGGGGCGCAGCACAAGGCGTTCGGTTTGTATCATAGTCAGCCTCCTATTTTAATACCGAGCAGCACGCAGACAAGGCGAAACAGCGCGGCAAGCGCGATCTGTACGAGTGCGATCAGCAAAATGACGGAAAAGAGCGCGATAACGATCCAGGAAAATTCACGCAAAGCGGTGATCATGGCAGCACGCACCGATGTGCCCCAGGCAACGGCAACCGTTGCGCCCAGCGCAGCCAGAATGAGCACGCCGGGAATACCGGTCCGCATTTCATAAAGGTCTGCGGTGCTCAAGCGCAGATGCAGCGCCATGGAAAACAGTACATAAGCGCCGATCAATCGCAGCCATACAGGGCTGCTTTGCTCGGTCATCAAGCCAAGCACAAAAGCGAAGATACGCTCCCCAAGCTGCAGGGTGGCACCATCGGCAAGCAACAGCTCTACGGCGCCAAGATAGTCGGTCAGCGCTCGGGGAAAGATAAAATACATCGCAAGGAACATCACACCAAGCCCCGATAGCAGCGGCCCGATACTGATGCAGAGATTGCCGAAGGCAGCATAAGGGTTATGCTTGCGATAGGTGTGGACGACGCAGGCGTTCCCTGCCTTGGTCGGCAGCAGGCGGATTTTTTCGATCTTGTGGCAAAAGAGCAAGCACATCACGGCATGACCCAGCTCGTGAACGGGTGCGCCGAGAGGAACGGTGGCATACCAGAGCGCGCGGCTCCCCCGTCGTCCGAGAAGCAGAAAGCAAAGGCGATAGCAAAGCTCGATCGCAAGACCGCACGCAGTTATAACGCCGACGGTATAGGCGATCATCTGTAAAAAGCAAAAGATCCAGTCTCTCACGCGCTTCCCTCCTCTCCTCGCAATCGACCTTTATTATACGCAATTTTTCATCGCTTGTCAAGTTTTTTATCGACAAGCAAGCGGCAGCTCTTGCACAAATGCCGTATTTATGATATACTAACGGTATCAAAAGCAAAAGGAAGGTTTTATCATGTATCCGCTTCTGACCGCAGTCCAAATGAAAGCATGCGACGATTATACCATATCCGTCCGAGGCGTTGCCTCCCGCACGCTGATGGAGCGGGCAGCACACGCAGCAATGCGAGTGCTGTTGACGCACCCTGCCTTTTCCATCTCAAAGGAAAGCGAGCTGCTGATCCTCTGCGGCGGCGGAAATAACGGCGGTGACGGCTTTGCCATGGCTCGTTTCTTGCTGCAGGAGCTGACGAACGTTTCCGTCGCTTATGCAGGAGCGCTCCGTGACGGCTTGCCCGACAAGAGCCGCATGAGCGAGGAATGCGCCCGTCAGTATCAACTGTGGGAGGCAGCAGGCGGCGTGACGCACACCGAGCTGCCTACGCTGGGGGGGCAGATCATTGTTGACGCGCTGCTCGGTATCGGGCTGCAACAGGCGCCGCGCGCCCCCTTCGACCTTTGGATCCGTGCGGTCAACGCCTCCGATCGCCCCGTATTTGCGGTGGATATTCCGTCGGGCGTCAATGCCGACGACGGATCGGTTCCCACGGATGCGATGCGCGCGACCGTAACGGCGACCATGGCAGCGCCCAAGAGAGGACTTTTGCTCTATCCGGGGGCTGACTATGCAGGCGAGGTCATCGTATGCGACATTGGCATCGACACAGAGGGCACGGTCGTCGACACGGCGCTGCTGGGTGCTGCTGACCTTTCCCTGCTGCCACACCGCCCGCCCTATTCCAACAAGGGAACCTTCGGTCGCGTTGCCGTCATCGGCGGCTGCCCCGGTATGTGCGGCGCGGCCTATCTCGCAGGGCTCTCCGCCTATCGCACGGGTGCGGGTCTGGTCGAGCTTGTAACGTGGGAGGAAAATCGCATTCCGCTGCAAACGCTGCTGCCCGAGGCTGTAATGACCATTCTGCAGCATGAGTCGAGCGCGATCGAGGCGCAAATTCGCGCCCTTCTTGCACGCGCGGACGCCGTTGTTTTGGGCTGCGGCTTGGGACAGAGCGATGCCGCACGCGATATCGTCGCACACGTTCTCGCGCAATGCAACAAGCCGCTGGTCGTTGACGCTGACGCACTGAACCTGATCTCCGCCAATACAACACTGCAAGAAAGGTTGTCCGCGCGCACGGCAACCACCATTCTGACACCCCATCTCGGTGAAGCGGCGCGGCTGATGCAGCAGGATATTCCCACCATCGTCAAGGATCTGTTTACAAGTGCGGCAGCAATCTCTGCGCGCTACGGTGCCATTTGCGTGCTCAAGGATACCCGCACCGTCATCTCGGGCAGCTCGCATTGGTACGTGCAGAATTGCGGCAACAGCGGCATGGCCAAAGGCGGCTCGGGCGACTGCCTTGCCGGGATCTTAGGCGCATTGCTTGCCGCTCAACCGCATCGGGCGTTGATCACCGAGAATCCGACGCTGCTGGCTGCACTCGGCGTGCTTCTTCACGCCTGCGCCGGCGACGCCGCAGCCGCAGCACACGGGCAGCACGGTATGCTTGCCCGTGACCTGGCTGACGCGATCGGTGAGGTGCTTCGAGGGTGGGAATTCGCCAAATAAGGAGAAAATCGGCAACTCAAGCAGCGCTTGAGTCCGAAAATTGCCCATTCAAGTACCACTTGCTGGCTTTGAGCGATAGAATTCGGTAAAATAAAGCTGTCCTCGAACAAAGGGGATAGAAAGGAAGCAGCATCATGTTTGATATGATTACAGTAGGACGCAACATTGCCGAACTGCGCAAGCGTATAAGACTCACCCAGCCTGCACTGGCTGACCGCCTTGGCATCAGCTTTCAAGCCGTTTCCAACTGGGAGCGCGGCGAATCGATGCCCGACATTTCAAAGCTCCCCGAATTATCCGCATTGTTTGGGGTATCGGTCGATGAGATTTTAGGAATCAAGCCTCTCACGCCAGCCCCTGCCGTGCAGAAGGAGCATGGCTATTGCACCAATGAAATTGCAGTGGAGCAGGAAGAACATGCAACGACTCCCCCGCCCACACAAGCACAAGAGCTTGCCGGCGCCTTAACTGACTTGTCTGATTTGTCTGAGTTGTCAGAATTATCCGATCTGTCCGATCTTCCTGACCTCCCCGATCTTCCTGACCTCCCTGATCTCCCTGATCTCCCCGACCTCCCCGATCCGCCCGATCCGCCCGATCCGTCCGATTTCGCAGCCCTGCCGCAACTGCTCCCACATATGTCCGAGATGGCGGTAGCACAGCTGGCACGCAAGCACGCGGACAATATGGCATACCTTACCCTTTGTCTTCCCTTTATGAACGAGGCGGATGTGGCTGAAATGGCACATCAAGCCATTTTGAAGCACGGAACCCCGGCAGCCAACCAATTCCTGCCATTCATGCATGAAGAAGACATTGCAAATCTGGCAACCGCCCACATGGAAAATATGAGCTTTGTCCGTCTTTGCCTTCAATTCATGCATGAGGAGGATGTAGCGGAAATGGCGAAAAATGCTGTCCGCAAGGGCGGGCTTCGAGCCGCCACACCTTTTATCCCATACATGCACGAGGAGGATGTGGACGCGCTGGCACGCGATATGTAAAGAATACCCTGTACGCAGTTCATCCTGCCGTACAGGGTATTTTTAATCGTCCTTTATTATGATAGTTGCATCATCGGTCAGCGCAAGAACGGGATATATACTGCGGGTCTGCAGCTGCTCCAGATGCGTCTGCCGCTCCTCGGTGTAATGGCAGATCAGAATGCCACCATACAGCCCGAGCCCCGAGCAGTCTATCAAGCCGTAAGTATCCTTATCGTACGTTGCCACGTGCGAAATATCCGCCGTAACAATATGCGCGCCCGCGCTACCGCCGATATAGATGACTCCGTTATGGACGTAGCGCACGATGGCACGGTCAAAGCCGGCATCGCGGATGCGCTTCAAAGTGCCAAAGGTATTGCCGCCGCTGACGTAAATAAGATCAATCTCCAGATCAAAAAACTTCTCCGGCGCGAAATAATTTGCTACGTAAATATTCTTTCTCGCAAAGCCGAGTGCGGTCAATCTTGCCTCATATTTGCCGCTTTTGATTTTATCGGGCGTAGTCTTCTCGTTGGGAAAATAAAGCACCTTGCAGTCCGACAGCGGCTTACATAGATTGTCTTTGATGATTTGTGCAGATTTCGGATGACCGAAATCGCACGAGGATAGGATCAGTTTCATTCCTTTTTCAATTCCTTTTGCATGAAATATTCGCTGAGCATCCGGCCGTCCTTGAGTCGGAAGGTGTTGGGGCGCACGGCAACGATTCGAAAACCGAATTTTTCATATAGCGCGCGGGCTCGCTCATTTCCCTCGATGAACTCAAGCTCCATCAGCGTCGTTTCGGGGCGCGCCTCGGCTGCTGCGATCAACTCACGAAACATCGCCGAGCCGATGCCAAGGTTCCAGTATTTTTTCAAAATAGCAATACCGATGGTCGCGCGGTGGCGCATCTTGATACCGCTGCGGAAGGTGATGTCGCAGTTTCCGGCCAGCTCGCCGTCTACGAAGCAGTCAATTCGTAAAATGTCGGGAGATTTGCGCCCGTTTTCTATC
Organism: Clostridia bacterium; assembly: GCA_017452545.1. GTDB lineage: Bacteria > Bacillota > Clostridia > Oscillospirales > CAG-272 > SIG644. Next base: position 25,674 of record JAFTME010000088.1, read on the forward strand.
CACGCACGCTCGCTCTCAAGGGTCATGCCTTCGCATTCCTCGGGATAACGCGAGAGAAAATCCGTTTCTCCAAACGCCGTTTTGATGTAGTCTAAAAGTTGTTGCGCATCCTCCGTGCGAGGTGCTCGCAAAACAGCGGTCCTGCCGTCCTTTAAGATAATTGTTTTATCTTGAAATATCATGGTTTTTCCTCCTCCCTATCTTCTAAACAAAAGTATTCCTTGATCTGCCGCGCCACATCTGTGGGCGAGCGATTGGTGTTATCAATTTTGAGATAGCTTTCAAACGGTAGCCTCTCCCCCTTGTAAGAATTCAAGCGATACTTGGCACTTGTTTCTCGCATTTCCGCTTCACTCCAGGCGATGTCACGCTTGGATTCCTTGTGAAGCAGGCGGTTTTCGGTTTGATTGCGCTGCAGGCGAATGCCAAAATCCGCAAACAACTCGACAACGTGACAGTGCGCACCGTGGGAACGAAACAGTTCAATGATATTTTGTAGATATTCCAGCTCACCGGGCTGATCAAAGGCACACATATAAGTAAAGATCAACCCGGGAAAATCGCCCGCCGCAAACAGTTCAAATACCTTTTGGCGAATACTCAAATTGAGATCCTGCCACTCAGGCTCGGAGTGGCGAAACAGCTTGCGTGTCAGTTCAATGCTCATGTGATTGTGCAAAAGACGCAGGCCCGTAATCTTTGCAAGCTGTTGCCCAACGGTCATCTTGCCCACAGCGTGAGGACCCAAAATAATAACAAGCGTTTTTGGCATTTTCATTCTCCTTTCCATTCAAGAT
>JAFTME010000089.1 GCA_017452545.1 Clostridia bacterium
GACAACATTTCCCATTCGAGAACATCTTCAAAAATCTCCTTTGAGAATGATACGATTTCATTTTTCTCAAATTCCATGGTATTTCTGCAGACTTCGCAATCCTTTGCATACTCAGCAGTTTGTTCCTGTTCATAGTTCATCTGTTCTCGTGCTAGTTCTACCGCCTCCTGTGTCGGTATATTTTCTTCTGTTTTCGCAAAAGATTCCAGCTGGTTTCTTCCAACGTTTGTGCCGCATACCGGGCAAATCGCTGTCTTATGCTCCTCAACCTGATTTCTCAGTTCTTTTGCCAATATTCCTGCCTGTCCTGCCAAAAACAAACGATTTTTCTCCATATATATAGAAACCGACAAATCGTATTTTGCCTGTTGGTTCTTATACTTATTTTGTTTTTCAATAAGCATTCTGCTCTGTTGTCTATATTTATCCAAACGTACTTTCAGTTCTGATATTTTTGTTTTCTTTGCCTGCTGCTTTTCCAGCTTTTTTCTTTGCTTTGACGTCAGCGACGGCTCAGCCTTGGGCGCCGTACTGCGAGAGGGCTCGGGCAGCGCGGACAACACTCTGGTCACCCGTTTTCCCGTATGACCGATCAGGCGAACGACGTCTGCGCTGACTCGGAAAAAGCGGCGCATTCTGTCTTCTCTTTGCTCGGGCGTCGGCGCGATCTTTTCTTCCTTTTTCTCTTGCTCCTCACCGCCGTCTGGCTCGGCATGGCGGATCAGACGGAAGCGTCTGGTGCGCAACCGCTCCTTTTCCAAAAGGAGTGCCTCGTGCGCCTGCTTGAGCGCCTCATACTCCTCCAGCTGTGCCCGAAGCTCGGTCACTTCCTTTTCCAGCGCCAGAATACGCGCCTGGTAATCCTCCTCCGCTCCCGCAAATTCGGAGCAAAGAGTTTCAATATAAGCATCAACCTGGCGCGCCTTATAGCCGCGCATGCTCTTTTTGAACGATGCCTTTTGCGGGCTTACGTACATTTCAACTGCTCCTCCTTTGAACATGGATGTTAGAGATACCTCATTGTAACATATATTCCGCGCAAAGCGGTGAACATTTTGTGAATTTTAACGCTTTTTTGTTTAATTTTATTAGATCCTCGCCAAGCAGAGCAAAAAAAGCAGCACCGCCTCTACCGTTTCCGATAAAAGGAAAAGCACCTATGGGTGCATAAGTGCTTTTCCGCTGATTGCCGTCGATCCGCTCAGAAGCGTCCCGACGCCTTGAAAATATCGTCAACCAACTTTTGCGTCAGAAGAGCCTCCTCCATCATCCAACGAGCACGGCTGCCGTCGGGATCGTGATAGAAATCGTAGATCTGCGTGGTGTGGGAGGAGCCGTAGCACTTCTTTTCCCCACAGAACTGCGGACCGTCCGCATTGTTCGCCGTGACCACGCGCCCGTCATTGTAGGTAATGGTACACGAGCCGGCACAGCTGTCGATGCGTGCGTTTTCGCAGCGAATATTCAGACGGATCGCCTCGTCGCAATCGTTGTTGATGGTAAAATAGAACAAGCCGCGTGCGCCGTTTTCAAAGCGGATCACGCCCTCTGCCGTATCCTCCACCTCTGCCGCCGTGTCGCCGTGATGCGAAACCGTTGCACGCACGCTCTCCACGGGAGCGCCTGCAAAATAACGGATCAGATCCAGCGTATGGATCGCCTGGTTGATGATAACGCCGCCGCCCGCCGTCTTATATGCAGAGCGCCATTCGCCGCTGGCATAGTAAGCATCGTTGCGGTGCCAGCAGACCTCTCCGCGCAAAAATTTGACCGCGCCCGTCTCTCCGCTCTGCAGTGCCTGCAGAATGGCGAGATTTTCGGGATTGTAGCGATTTTGGAAAATAATACCGAGGCGCGCACCGCTGCGCTCGGATGCAGCCTTCATTGCCTGTGCCGTCTCATGCGACACGTCCATCGGCTTCTCGCACAGCACGTCATAGCCGCGCTCCAAAAGCTCAATGGCAAAGGGCGCGTGCAACGCGTGCGGCAAGCACAGATGCACGGCATCGGGCTTCTCCTGCTCCAGCATTTCGATGTAATCGGTATAATAGCGACAGCCTGCCGCATCGGCACGCTTTTTCGCTCTCTCTTCAACAATGTCGCAAACGGCACAAAGCTCGGTATTTTCATTATCCTGAATGCCCCGAATATGATTGGGACAAATAACACCGCAGCCAATAATACACACACGATAATTTTTCATAGTTGCTTACCCTCGTATGCTCACAGTTGATTTATCACCCAGAGTGATATGAACCATTTTAGCACACAATGGGAAAAAAAGCAAGTACCGTGCGCAATTTTTATTTTATTCGTATTCCGCCTCGCCGTCAAAGTCCGTTTCGATCCGCCGTGTACAACCCGGGGGAGAATACAGCCAGTGCGAAATATGCTGCGCCCGCTCCGGATAATAATAGGTCAGCTCGCGCGGCAGCCCCACGTCGGGATATGTATCGACCAGCACCAGCTTGATCTTCATTCTCTCCCGACAAATGCTTTTGATAAACACCGCCGCCCGCTGTCCGATCCATTGCTGCGCCACGGGACGCATCTCCTCACGCAGCTCACTCAAGCCAGCAAGATTGGGCGTCAGCTCTACGAAGATCCCATAGCTTTCCACGCTGCGGACGATCCCCGTGACCGTCTGCCCTGCCTCAAACGCCGCCGCATTTTCCTCCCACGTACCAAGCAGCTCCCGCATCGTCACATAAATGCGTCTATGCTCCTCGTCCACCGATTTGACCACGACACGGATCGCCATCCCCTGCCGCAGACGGTCGGACGGATGACGGATACGAGAAACGGAAATACAATCGACAGACAGCAACGAAACGATGCCGCATCCAATATCAACAAAGGCACCAAAGCTCTCCAGGTGCGTTACCCGTGCAGGAATCACGTCACCGGGACGCAGCTTTTCAATATGATATCTGTGGCATTCCACCTGCGCAGCACGGCGGGAAAGCAGCAACTGCGGCTGCCCCTGCTCCGCATGCTTCAACACACCGAGTACCATAAAGCAGATCGGCTTTCCGACTCTGGAAATGATCGCAATATCCTTGATCGGCTCACCGTCTGCCGAAAAGGCAGCCTCCTCTCGCGGAATAATGCCCGTAAAGCCTCCTACGCTCACAATCAGATTCAATTCCCCGTCACACATCGTCGCCACACCTTCAAGAATACGCCCCTCGTTCCTCGCCCACTCAAGAGCGGCGATCGAGGCACACGCATCCCTGTTTTCCTTGGTCGACAGTCGACACCCCTCGGGTAAATAAGCTTGCTCGTACATTGTCCTTCATCCTTTCTCCTTCATACTCTGTCGTTTGCTTTGACATACTGACACCGACACTATATGAAAGAAAAGCCGCGATTATTCCCAAAAGAAAGTTTAACGAGAGACTTCCATTTTTATAAAAACTATGGTATAATAACAAAGTAAGTAATTCACGCATCCATCGGAGTATTTTCATGAAAAAGCTGCTGAAATTTTTAAGCCCCTCTAAAAA
>JAFTME010000090.1 GCA_017452545.1 Clostridia bacterium
CGCATTCCCCAAAACTTTCAAAAAATTATCTGTTCCGTTTCCAAAGTTTTTTGGAAAGTCTGAACACCTTGTTGCAAAAAGGTGTTCAGCGGGGCGTGGGGCGGAGCCCCACAACTCCCACAACTCGCACCGTGGGGCGTGGGGCGGGGCCCCACACTCCACACCCCCGTAAAAAAACGCGGAGAATCATCTTCCCCGCGTTCGGTATTCACTTGGTGTACAGCCCATTTGTTCCGAGAAATTCCGGTTAAAGGTACGAAGCGAGACGCTGCCGCACTCATGGCTGATCTGGATAACGGTTTTATCGGTATTCAGCAGCAGGTAGCAGGCGTGAGCGATACGCACCTGACTGACGTAAGAGGAAAACGAGATACCGACCTGGCTTTTAAAGAATTTAGAGAGGTAGGTCATATCGTATTTGATTTCGGCACAGAGGGCGGAGAGCGAGCAATCCTCGGTAAAATTCCGTTGGACGAAATCGAGGATCTCGCGCAGCAGCGAGACGTTATTTCTCCGCTCGCGGCGGATCGGCACAAAGGGCACGGAGCGCTCGAATGCGGCGCACAGGCTGTACAGAGCGCCCTTGACCGCGCAGATTCCGCCCTCCCTCTCGAGCTCCAGGAGCAGCGGGTAGACGGGATGCGACTCACCGAGCGAGACCTTTGCCTCCGCCGGAAGCTGCTGCGTATGATGGCGATCAAACGCCGCGATCACGTCCGGAGAGAAGATGATCAGCCAATGCTTACTGTGCTGCGCCGTATGGAAGGCATGAACCTGATTGGGAAAGATCAGCACAATGTCGCCGCGCTGCATACGGTTGACGGTGCCGTCGACGGTCAGATCCAACTCGCCGTCGGTACACAGAACGACCTCGTAGCAGCGATGCACGTGGGGAGGAAAGATAACGTCCTCGCCCATCTCAATCTCAAAATATTCCGCATCCAGCCGATGCTTTGCTTCGTAAAATGGCATGCGGTCACCCCCGAAAACCAAATTTTGTCTATTTATTATACGACATAACTGCAAAAAAATCAAGAAAGGAAGCCAAAAATCATGAAAGAATATTTCCAGAGCATCCCAAAAATCGCCTATGAGGGCCCCAAGAGCAGAAATCCCTTTGCTTTCCGTTACTACAACCCCGACGAGGTCATCGCGGGCAAGACCATGCGCGAGCACCTCAAGTTCTCGATGGCATACTGGCACACGCTGTGCGCCGACGGCACCGATATGTTCGGTCGCGGCACGGCGGACAAGTCCTTCGGCACGAGCGACCCGATGGAGCTCGCATACGCCAAGGCATACGCTGCTTTTGAGCTGATGGATAAGCTGTCCATCGATTACTACTGCTTCCACGACCGCGACATCGCCCCCGAGGGCAAGACGCTTGCCGAGTCCAACGCAAATCTCGACAAGATCTCCGATCTGCTGCTTGAGCTGCAGAACAAGTACGGCAAAAAGCTGCTCTGGGGCACGGCAAACTGCTTCAACAATCCTCGCTATATGCACGGCGCAGGCACCTCGCCCCACGCGGACGTTTTTGCCTTTGCTGCGGCACAGATCAAAAAGGCGATCGAGATCACCGTCAAGCTGGGCGGCACCAACTACCTGTTCTGGGGTGGTCGTGAGGGCTACGAAACGCTGCTTAACACCGACATGGGGCTGGAGCTGGACAATCTCGCGCGCCTGCTCACCATGGCACGCGACTACGGCCGCAAGGTTGGTATCACAGGAGACTTCTACATTGAGCCCAAGCCCAAGGAGCCGACCAAGCACCAGTACGACTTTGACGCTGCGACCTGCGTAGCCTTCCTGCAGAAGTACAATCTGATGGACGATTTCCGCCTGAACATTGAGGGCAACCACGCAACGCTTGCCGGTCACACCTTCCAGCACGAGCTGGCGGTGGCGCGTATCAACGGCGTTTTTGCCTCCATCGACGCAAATCAGGGCGACTATCTGCTGGGCTGGGACACCGACCAGTTCCCCTCCAACGTCTACGAGAACACGCTGGTCATGACCGAGGTGCTGCGCGCAGGCGGCTTTACCACCGGCGGTTTGAACTTTGACGCCAAGTGCCGTCGCGGCTCTTACACGCCCGAGGACATCGTGCTGGCGCACATCGCCGGTATGGACGGCTACGCGCTGGGTCTGCGCATGGCGGTCAAGCTGCAGGAGGACGGTCTGCTTGACGACTTCATCAAGGAGCGCTACTCCAGCTACAATTCCGGTATCGGCGCCGAGATCGTCTCCGGCAGAGCCACCCTGGAATCCCTCGAGGCTTACGTGCTCGAAAAGGGCGACGTCATTGATTCCGTCAAGAGCGGCAGACAGGAATACCTTGAGGCACAGATGAACGCAATTATGTTTGGTTGAGGGGGGACGAATGGGGAAACTTTTTTGCAAAAAAGTTTCCCCAAACCCCTTCAAAAAAACTTGGGAAATTTATAGTCTAAAATTCCAACAGCGTCCTTCTACAGAACAAACATGAAACCCCGATATGGGGCCCCTCCCCCATAAGGTAGATAAAAAGCATCTTACCCATCGGCTCCCTTAAAATTTCCTATCCGCGCTCGCGCGGCTTGAGCCGGGGCGAGTTTTTGCCGAACAAGTCTGACAATGCTTCGATCCCTACGCGGGTTAGCTTCTCACTTTTCGCCGTCCTTTTTGAGGCGGCGAAAGCAAAGTTTCCACCCTCTGACAACCGCGTGCGGATCAGCCGACGCCGGGCGTCGGCGTTAGCACGCGATGCAGCAGGGTACTTAGGGGCGGCAGCCCCTAAGTCAGCTTTTTCGGTTCCTTTTTCGCTGACGAGAAAAAGGAACATTAAGTTCTTTCCCAAGAAAACTATGTTTGCAGTTCTATCGTTGCTTTCTAAAAAC
>JAFTME010000091.1 GCA_017452545.1 Clostridia bacterium
CCGTTGATCAGAATGGTAGCACCGGCGACGGGAACGGTGATGGGGTTCCAGGAGGCGTCGTAGCCGGCGGCAGACAGCGTCAGCGTAATGCTGTCGCCCTTGGAGACGGTTACCGTCTCGCGGTCAAAATAGCAGAAGGTGTCGGTAAAATCAGCCGTGGTGTAGACGAACGCCTGCACACTGTCGCCGACCTTGATCTCGTCGTTCAGGCTCATAGCACCGGTGTTGTTGACGTAGTAGCCGTAGCCGCTGCCGTTGTCCGTACCCCAGAGCTTGGTGATGCTCTTGCCGTATTCGGTGACTGCCGAGGCATAGCCGGCGGCAGCGCCACCCTCGTAGGCTGCATCGTGCGCGAGAATGAGCGCGTCGTTGATGGTGGTCTTGCCGTCCTCATCGGCATCGCGCAGCGTCACGGCGTGGTGCGCCAGCTTGAGATCGCCGCTTGCAATGGTGACGTAGACGGGATCGGTCACGGGCTGTTCGGTCTCACCGCAGGCGGTGAAGCAGAGTGCTGCCGTCAGCAGCAGGCAGAGAGAGAGCAGCAGTGAGAGGGCTTTTTTGGTCGTTTTCATGGTAAAGTCTCCTTTTTTGGAATGTTATTATATTATTTTATAAAATAGTATCACAATTATCCTCGGTTTGATCCGATCTTGCCTTTTTTGCGGCGGTGCGGCGGCGCTTGGCGCGAATGCGCTTTTCACGGTTGCGCGCAGGGCGGTCGTCGTTGCGCGGCGGCTTGAGCTCGGCTGCCTCCAGTGCGCGCGGCCAGGGCCCGAGAAACGCCTTGATGGCGACGACCTCGGGCTCGGAAAAATCCGAGCGGCGCGGATAGCGGATCTCGCCTGTCTGCTGCAGCTGCAGCTGCTTTTGACGCAGCAGCGCAATGCAGGCGGCGGGATCGTAGGTGATTTTTTCTTGCTTCATTTTCCCAATATCATGCAAAAATGCGCCCTTTTGCTTGCAAAAAAGCAAAAAAGCGCACCAATCCACCGATTGCAATCGGGCATAACGCAGCCCTGCGATCGATAAGACGGATGCACCCTTCATACCCAAAAATGTTCCGAACTATGACAGATACGGCAAGTATTCCGACTCAGGGCGGACCACGCGGTCTGCCGCATTACGGTAATGGCGGTTGCGTCGGAATTTCACCGAACTTCCCTCTGATCCCCATGGGGAACCGTATCTTACGTGGCTATTGTAGCACATTGCCGCGCAAATGTCAAGGGGAAAGTGCAAAAAAATATTGTGGCTGTGCGCGAAAAATATTCACAGTTTTTGTACCGTATGTTCACAAAAACGTGATATAATGTTAAGATGTAGTTATATGTATATTCACAAGTGATCCAAGGAGGAGGTTTCTATGCTGAAAACGCTTGCAGGATGCATCCGCGAGTATAAAAAGGCATCGATATTGACACCGTTGTTCGTATCCATTGAGGTCGTGATCGAGTGCATCATTCCGCTGCTGACGGCAGAGCTGATCACCAGCATCGAGCAGGGCTGTAATATGCCGACCATCGTGCGCTACGGGCTGCTGCTGGTCGTCATGGCGATCCTGTCGCTGACGATGGGCGTGCTGTCGGGCCACTATTGCGCCATTGCCTCGGCAGGCTTTGCCAAAAATTTGCGACACGACCTGTTCTATCGTGTGCAGGATTTTTCGTTCACCAACATTGATAAAATTTCCACGCCCAGTCTGGTGACTCGACTGACGACCGACATCTCCAACGTGCAGATGGCGTACATGATGATCATTCGTACCGCCATTCGCTGCCCGTTCATGCTGATCTTTGCCTTTGTCATGTCCATTCGCCTGGGCGGCCCGCTGGCGTGGGTCTTTGCCGCCATCATTCCCATGCTGGCGTTTGGTCTGTTCTCCATCATTTTCAAGGTCATGCCGCTGTTCCGCCGCGTGTTCCGCAAGTACGACCGTCTCAACGAGTCGGTGCAGGAAAACATCAAGGGCATGCGCGTGGTCAAGTCGTTTGTGCGTGAGGAGCACGAGAAGGAAAAGTTTGATGCGGCGTCCTCCGACGTGTGCGGAGATTTCACCCGCGCGGAGAAGATCCTGGCGCTCAACACGCCCATCATGCAGTTCTGCATTTACTGCTGCATGATCCTGATCTCCTTCTTCTGTGCCAAGATCGTCATTTCGACGGGCGGCGTTCAGCTGGGTCTGGGCACGCTGTCGGGCATGACCACCTACTCCATGCAGATCCTGATGAGCATGATGATGGTTTCCATGATCTTCGTTATGGTGACCATGTCGGGCGAGAGCGCGCGCCGTATTTGCGAGGTGCTGCGCGAGGAGCCCTCGCTGCATAACGTCGCTGACCCCGTTATGGAGGTTGCGGACGGCAGCATCGATTTTGAGGGCGTCAGCTTCCGTTACAGCGCCGACGCCGAAAAAATGGCGCTTTCGAACATTGATCTTCACATTGCCTCGGGGCAGACGGTGGGCATCATCGGCGGCACGGGCTCGTCCAAGACGACCATGGTCAATCTGATCTCCCGTCTTTACGACGTGACCGAGGGCGTGCTGCGCGTGGGCGGCGTGGACGTGCGCGACTACGATATGGAAACGCTGCGCAACGAGGTTGCCGTCGTGCTGCAGAAGAACGTGCTGTTCTCGGGCACCATCAAGCAAAATCTGCGTTGGGGCGATCCCGATGCGAGCGACGAGGAGATGAAGCGCATCTGCCGTCTTGCGATGGCAGACGAATTTATTTCGACCTTCCCCGACGGCTACGACACCTACATTGAGCAGGGCGGCGCCAACGTATCGGGCGGTCAGAAGCAGCGCTTGTGCATTGCCCGTGCGCTGCTCAAAAAGCCCAAGATCCTGATTCTTGACGATTCTACCAGTGCGGTGGACACCCGTACCGATGCCATGATCCGCAAGGCGTTCCGCGAGGAGATCCCCGGCACGACCAAGATCATCATTGCGCAGCGCATCTCATCGGTGCAGGATGCCGATCTGATCGTTGTCATGGAGGGTGGCACCATTCACGGAATGGGCACGCACGAGCAGCTGCTGCAGAGCAACGAGATCTACCGAGAGGTTTATATTTCGCAGAACAAGGGGGAGAGTGAGCAATGAGTAACAAAAAAGCTGCCATGCAGGCTCCGCCCCACCGTCCGCGTGCCAAGAAGGGCACGCTTGGGCGTTTGCTGAAGTATTTGATCCGCGATTTCAAGTGGCTGCTGATCATTGAGCTGCTTTGCATTGCGCTGTTTGCGCTGATCAGCGTAGCACCCGCCATTTACGTGGAGACCATCGCCTCTCTTATCGAGGAGGGCTTGCGCACCGCCAAGGAGCAGGGCGCGACCACGGCGACTGAATTTCTCGCTATTTACGAGAGCATCTCGCCACGCCTGATCCGTGCCATTCTGACCATGATCTGCGTGTATCTTGCGGGCTTGCTTTGCGCCTTCACCTACACGCGACTGGGAGCTATTATCACGCAGCGCTTTCTTTATCAGATGCGCAAGCGTATGTTTGATCGCATGCAGACGCTGCCCGTTAAGTACTTTGACACGCACAACCACGGCGACGTCATGTCGTATTATACCAACGACATCGACACGCTGCGTCAGCTGGTTTCGCAGTCGTTGCCTACGGTATTTTCCTCGTCGTTGACGCTGCTGACGCTGCTTGGCATCATGTCCTATTTCAGCATCTGGCTGCTGTTGGTCGTGATGGTGGGCGTGGTCGGCATGATCTTTGTGACCAAATTTGTCGGCGGCAATTCTGCTCGCTACTTTATCGCGCAGCAGAAATCGCTCGCCAAGGTGGAGGGCTTCGTCGAGGAGATGATGCACGGGCAGAAGGTGGTCAAGGTCTTCTGTCACGAGGAGGCGACCGAGACGGATTTCGACGCGCTCAACGAACAGCTGTGCCGCGACGCGACCGCCGCGCACAACTACGCCAACATTCTCATGCCCATCATGGGCAACATCGGCAACATTATGTACGTGATCGTTGCCTTTGTGGGTGGACTTTTGCTGATCGGCGGGGCGTACAATCTTTCGATCGGCAATCTGATCTCGGGCGAGCGGACGCTTGCCATTTCGGTGGTCGTGACCTTCCTTGGCATGACGCGCCAGTTCTGTCAGAACGTATCCAATATGTCGCAGCAGGTCAACTCGGTGGTCATGGCGCTTGCCGGTGCGGACCGTATCTTCACGCTGCTGGATGAGCAGAGCGAGGTTGACGAGGGCTACGTAACGCTGGTCAACGCGCGCGAGGTGGACGGTGAGATCGTGGAGTGCGAGGAGCGCACGGGTATGTGGGCGTGGAAGCATCCGCACGCTGCCGACGGCTCGGTGACCTACACGCGCTTGCGCGGCGACGTTCGCATGGAGGGCGTGGACTTTGGCTACGTGGAAAACAAGATCGTGCTGCACGATGTGACGCTGTACGCCGAGCCCGGGCAGAAGGTTGCCTTTGTCGGTGCGACGGGCGCGGGCAAGACGACCATTACCAATCTGATCAATCGATTTTACGACGTGGCGGACGGCAAGATCCGCTACGACGGCATCAACATCAACAAGATCCGCAAGGCGGATCTGCGTCGCTCGCTGGGAATTGTATTGCAGGACGTCAATCTGTTCACCGGAACGGTCATGGACAACATTCGCTACGGCAAGCTGGACGCGACCGACGAGGAATGCATTGCGGCTGCCAAGCTGGCCAACGCGGACGACTTCATCCGTCGCCTGCCGCAGGGCTATCAGACCATGCTGACGGGCAACGGTGCCAACCTCTCGCAGGGTCAGCGTCAGCTGCTTTCCATTGCGCGGGCGGCGGTGGCAGATCCTCCCGTCATGATCATGGACGAGGCGACCTCCTCCATTGACACCCGTACCGAGGCCATCGTGCAGGCGGGTATGGATGCGCTGATGAAGGGGCGCACCGTGTTCGTCATCGCGCACAGACTGTCGACTGTTCGTAATTCCGACGTGATCATGGTTCTCGAGCAGGGCCGTATCATCGAGCGAGGCAGCCACGACAAGCTGATCGCCGAG
>JAFTME010000092.1 GCA_017452545.1 Clostridia bacterium
ATCTGGTCGCCGATGTAAGCGTGAACGGTGGTCATGATACCGCTCTGGATGGGAGCGTAATCATTCAGAGCCTTAGCCATGGGAGCCAGGCAGTTGGTGGTGCAGGATGCTGCGGAGATGATCTGGTCATCAGCAGTCAGGGTGTTCTCGTTTACGCTGTAAACGATGGTCTTCAGGTCGTTGCCTGCGGGAGCAGAGATAACAACCTTCTTTGCGCCTGCGTTGATGTGAGCCATGGACTTATCCTTGGAGCAGTAGAAGCCGGTGCACTCCAGAACGACGTCAACGTCAAGAGCACCCCAAGGGCAGTTTGCAGCGTCCTTCTCAGCGTAGATCTTGATCTCCTTGCCATCGACGATGATGGAATCCTCGGTAGCGGAAACGGTGTGAGCGTTCTCACCCAGAGCGCCGCAGTAGGAACCCTGTGCGGTGTCGTACTTGAGCAGGTGAGCGAGCATAGCGGGGCTGGTCAGGTCATTGATGGCGACGATCTCGTAGCCCTCAGCGCCGAACATCTGACGGAAAGCCAGACGACCGATACGACCGAAACCATTGATAGCAACTTTTACAGACATGGTAAAATCCTCCGTTTTTATATGATAATTTTTGTCTATCCGTGATAGGAACGGACGCTCGTCCATTCCCAATTATTATAATCCAAAATCTCTTTAGATACAAGGGGTTTTTTGAAATTTTACAAATTTTGGCGTTTTGCGTAATTCGGGGTGTGGTTTCGTGTAAATTCTATGGAATTTTGACGGCGCTTTTGGCTCTTTTTTCGTCTTTTGCGTGCCAAACAAAGGAAATCATCGCGGGAAGGCGGCAGATTTTTGTCGGATCGCACAGCATCCGCCACAGCCATTCGGTGTGCAGGCGGCGAAAAAGAGTGGGCGCGCGGCGCTTCTCACCCGACCAGACGTCGAACGAGCCGCCCAGCCCCAGCAGCATTTGCACGCCCGGCAGCAGCGGTGCGTTTTGGTCGATCCAGCGCTCCTGCGCAGGGAAGCCGAGGCAGACGAGAACGATGCGTGCGCCGCTGTCACGGATGCGGGAGAGGATGCGCTCGTTTTGCTCGCCGCTTTGCGTGAAATAGCCGTGGTGGGTGCCTGCGATGGGGAGGGAGGGGAGCTGCTGCTTCCAGCGAGCGGCGGCGCGGCGTGCGACGCCGGGAGCGGCGCCGAGGAAAAAGACGGGCAAGGTATATGCGGCGGCGAGGCGCAGCACCTGCTCGCCTGTCTCAATGCCGGGCAGGCGATAGCGGATGGGAGTGCCGCGGCGGCGGGCAGCGGCGAGAATGCCGATGCCATCGGGCAGGCAGAGGGTGGCGCGGCAGAGCAAGGCGGTGAGCGAGGCATCCTGCTTGGCGGCTGCGGCGATGGAGGCGTTTGGGGTGAATATGACGGTAGGGGCAGAGGTGGGGGCGAGCAGGCTTGCGCGCAGGTGCTCATACAATGCGTCGGGTGCGGCGTTGACGTAGGGGATGCCGTAAAGTAAGACGGTGGGAAGGGGAGGCATGGCGGCTCCTTTCGGTGTTTTTTTGAAGTTATGCGAATTCGCTTGACAAACGCGCGGGGATGAGATATAATAATACAGATAAGGTGTATATAAGAAGTATGCATCGATTTTCAATGCACTATGCGAAAAAATAACCGCCCCTGCGCGGCGCGAACGGTTCGACGTCGGCATGGGTAGGAAGGAATGGTTAAAGCTATGGCGAAAGACAACAAGAAAATGGTGGAGCAGATCACCTCGATGGAGGAGGACTTCACGCAGTGGTACACCGACGTAGTCAAAAAGGCGGAGCTGATGGATTATTCGAGCATCAAGGGATGCATGATCTTCCGTCCTTACGGCTATGCGATCTGGGAGAACATCCAGAAGGGTCTGGATGCAAGATTCAAGGAGCTGGGTCATGAGAACGTATACATGCCTATGTTCATTCCCGAGAGCCTTCTGACCAAGGAGAAGGATCACGTGGAGGGATTTGCGCCCGAGTGCGCGTGGGTCACGGTCGGCGGCGAGAACAAGCTCACCGAGAGACTGGCGGTTCGTCCGACCTCGGAGACGCTGTTCTGCGAGCATTTCCGCGACGTGATTCATTCCTATCGCGATCTGCCCAAGCTGTACAATCAGTGGTGCTCGGTGGTTCGCTGGGAGAAAACGACGCGCCCGTTCCTGCGCACGTCCGAGTTCCTCTGGCAGGAGGGTCACACCATGCACGAGACTGAGGACGAGGCAAGAGCAGAGACGCTGCAGATGCTCAAGGTTTACGAGGAGTTTTACCTGAACGCACTGGCAATTCCCGCAGTAACGGGAAGAAAGACCGAGAAGGAAAAGTTTGCGGGCGCGGAGGAGACCTACACCATCGAGCCCATGATGCACAACGGCGTGGCGCTGCAGGGTGGTACCTCCCACTTCTTCGGCGACGGCTTTGCCCGCGCGTTTGATATTACCTATACGGCACGCGACAACCAGGTCAGATATCCGTTCCAGACCTCCTGGGGCGTATCGACCCGTATGATCGGTGCGATCATTATGTGTCACGGCGATGACAACGGTCTGATCCTGCCGCCTGCTATTGCGCCCATTCAGGTTGCGCTGATTCCCATCGCGCAGCACAAGGAGGGTGTACTGGACAGAGCAGCAGCGCTGCGCGATCAGCTGAAGGCTGCGGGTCTGCGCGTCAAGCTGGACGACGGCGATCAGTCGACGGGCTGGAAGTTCAGCCAGTACGAGATGAAGGGTGTACCGGTTCGTCTGGAGCTGGGTCCCAAGGACATCGAAAACAATTCCTGCGTGCTTGTCAGCCGCGTGACCAGAGAGAAGAAGTTCGTTTCTCTGGACAATGTGATCGAGGAGGTCGAGGCGATGCTGGCACAGGTTCACAGCGAGCTGGTGGAGCGTGCGCGCCGCAATCTCTCCGAAAAGATGACGACGGCGACCACGCACGAGGAGTTCCTGGATGCTGCCGAGAACAAGCCCGGCTTTATCAAGGCGATGTGGTGTGGCGACAGTGCCTGCGAGGAGCAGCTTAAGGATGAGACGGGCGGTGTCAAGTCGCGTTGCATTCCGTTCGTAGAGGATCATCTGTCCGACGTTTGTGTATGCTGCGGCAAGAAAGCCAAGCATATGGTTGTCTGGGGCAGACAGTACTAAAAAACAACGGGGAGAGGGAGATAACGAGAACGCGTTCTTCCTGTCCCCGTTTTCAATCAGAGCAGAGCAAGGAAAGGAGGGTAGCGATGAAATATCTTGGTCGGTTTTGGCGGTTTTGTCTTGCGCGGCTGCGTGTGCTGGATCCTGTGCTGCTGGGATGCACGTCGCTGCTCTCACTGATCAGCATACTGACGCTGATTGGCGGCAAGGACACCTTTGGTACGCGCAATCTGCTGATGCAGATCGGAGCGACGCTGGTGGGCTTTGTTGTGATGGTGGCGATCGCGCAGGTGGATTATCGCTTTATTGCCAAAAAGCTATCGCCGTTTCTGCTTTTGGGCTCGGTTGGCATTATGCTGGTCTTGCTCGTTTACGGTAAGAGTGAGGGAACCAACCAGAGCTGGCTGTATTTTTCCTTTTTGCCGTTTGGCATTCAGCCCTCGGAGTTTGTCAAGACGGCGCTGATCGTGACATTTGGCTATCACCTGTCACAGGCGGCGGGGCACATTGACCGCCCTCTGACGCTGGTGGGGCTTGCCGTTCACGCGGGCGTGGTGGTCGTTCTCATTCTCCTGACGGGTGACCTCGGCGTAGCGCTGATCTTTGTGGGCTTTCTGTTGGCGATGCTGTTTTGCGCGGGGTTGAGCAAGTGGTATTTCCTTGGCGGCATTGTGATCGCGGCGGCGGTGCTGCCGTTCGTCTGGAAGGGACTTGCGACCTATCAGCAGCAGCGACTTTTGGTCGGCTTTTCGCCGGAGATCGATCCGCTGGGCTACGGGTATCAGCCTCTGCTTAGTCGTGACGCCATTATGTCGGGCGGGTTCTTCGGCAAGGGCTTGTTCAGCGGTGAGATCTATGAGATCCTGCCCGCCTCGCACACCGACTTCATTTTTGCGACGGCATGCGAGAAGATGGGCTTTTTTGGCGGCTTTATCATTCTCTGTGCGCTTGTGGTTCTGGTGCTGCGCGCCATGATCATCTCGCGACGGGCGCAGGATGCGGTGGGCAATTACATCGGTGTGGGGCTTAGTGCCTGTATGATGCTGCAGACGTTGGAGAACATTGGTATGTGTCTGGCGATGCTGCCCGTCATCGGCATTACGCTGCCGTTTATGAGCTACGGCGGCTCGTCCGTGCTGGCGATCTATATGATGGTGGGTGTGCTGCACAGCATTTACGTTCACAGGGAGAGTCCGAGCAATCCCAAGTCATAATACGCCACTCGTTTGCATACATTGAAGCAGGTGCTCCGTAAGGGGCTGCTTAAATGACAAACGGGAGGCGTATTTTTTATGTTTGTTTATTCGGTACGGGCGACGACCATCAAGTTTTTTGCGGTGATTTGCGTGGCGCTGGCGACGCTGATCACGGTGATCGCCGTTCTTCCGACGGCTGTGGAGGACACGGCGCAGGTCGGGGCGGACGGCGAGGGGGAAGCTGTACAGGTGATCTCCTATGAGAAGGTCAAGAGCGCGGAGGATGCGGCGCGGTTTTTGGCGCAGTTCGGCTGGGAGGTCAACGTGTCCGACGTGGAAGAGGTGGGCGCCAAGCTGCCCGCGACCTTTGACAAGATCCTGACCGCCTACAACGAGCTGCAGATGCGGCAGGGGTTGAATCTCTCCAAGTACAAAAACAAGGAGATCACACGCTACACCTTTGAGGTGAACAATTACCCCGGCGCGGACGGTCCCGTGCTCGCGAACGTACTGGTCTACCGCAACCGTGTCATCGGCGGTGACCTCTGCTCCGCTGACGTGACTGGCTTTGTCACCGGCTTTGATGGAAAGATATGAGGGTAAGAAATAGCGGGGGAAAACTTTTTTAGAAAAAAGTTTTCCCCCGCACCCCTTTTCAAAAAACTTTGGTAAAAAGGGGTTAAGGTGCAAAGCCGAAATGCGTTGCGTTCGGCGTTCGTTCGGGTGCCGCTGCTCAATGTTTGATTTTCTGCTCTCTCACCCGCCTTGGGCGGGAGCTCTCCCGAAGGGAGAGCCTTTTCTTTTTGTTAACTTCATGATATTCCCCTCGTGATCCCTCCAAAAAGCTTTGAAAAAATTTTTTAAAAAACATATAAATTTCTACAACCGTGGCTCGACGAGCAGATCACTATCGATAGGCGCTCATACTTTAAAAATCCCCCTGAAAATTTCCACAAAGTTTTTTGAAAGGGGGAGCGGGGGAAAACTTTTTTTCAAAAAAGTTTTCCCCCGTATATTACTATTATTCTTTTTATTTCTTCCTATGATAACGTATCATTGCGGCGGCGCGCAGGAGAGTGAGGATAAGGACGATCTGCTCGGCGTAATGGAGAAGGTAGCGGAGCGCCACGAGAAGCTCAAGCCACAGGTAAGGTAGCTGATCGTAAAAATATGCGCCGTAGATGGGCGAGATGATCAGCGGGAAGAGGGTGTGCAGGACAAAGATGACGCCGACCATTATGCAAAGACGCACGATATTCTTGCGAGAGGTCGGAAGCAGCTGAGTGCGGTAGGTGTACAGCGTTGCGGCAAGCAGGCCGAGGAAGAGAATGCCGAGGACGAAGGTGATCAAAATGCCCCAATGAACGCCTTCCGTGACCATATGGAGAAAGGTAAACAGGCTGAATATCGACGTTGAGGTGGAAAAATGCAGAAAGGCTTGCACCATGAAGAATACCGCCCAGCAGCAGAACAGCCAAGCATGACGGCGCACGCGCAGGCAAATGATGCCGCAGGTGAGGAAGGGCAGGGCAAGGCAAACGCCGGCAAGGAAATCACCAAGCAGGGTGACGAGCAGCCAGGTCAGTGCAGAAAAGCCCAACAGGCAAAAGCCGAGGATGCGCTGCGTTTGCGAGATGTCCTGTGGCGGAGCGTCGCTTGCTTGCGGCAGGGCGGGCGCGGGCTGCGGTTCGACCTGCACGGCAGTACTCTCGCCGCGCACCAGCGTATCCAGCGTTACGCCAAACAGCTCGCTCATGCGGAGCAGCTTGTCGAGATCGGGAACGGCGGCGCCTGTTTCCCACTTGGAAACGGATTGGCGAGAGACCTCAAGTGCGTCGGCAAGGTCGCCCTGCGACATATTGCGCGCAATGCGGAGGGTGTAGATTTGTTCGCTTAACTTCATGGAATAGCTCCTTTCTTTGGAGAAGTGCCTTTATTTGCCTTATAATAACGCAGCATGGCAACAGCGTACACAAGTGCGATGATAAGCAGGATTCGACCGGCATAGCAAAATAAGTAGAACAATATGAGCATCAGCATAAAAGGGAGTTGCTCGGCAAAAAAAGGGGAGGTAAATAATAGGGAGGCTGTTACGTATGAAAGAACAATGCCGGCAAGCAAAGCACAAAAAATCACAATATTTCTTTTGGTGGTGATACGTGACTGCCTTTTGTAAGCATACAGTGTTATGGCAAGCAGCGCGAGGAATATTATGTAAGACACCCTTCGGACCCAAATACCCAAGGATCCATCCAAAAACAGACTGATCCCTTGCACGATGAAAAGTATCAGCCAGCAGCAAACCAGCCACGCATGATGAGCCTTCAGACAGATGATCCCGAAAGCAAGAAAGGGAAGCGCTAAGAGCAGACCTGCAAAAAAATCACCAAGCAGGGTGACGAGCAGCCAGGTCAGTGCAGAAAAGCCCAGAAGGCAAAAGCCGAGGATGCGCTGCGTTTGCGAGATGTCCTGTGGCGGAGCGCCGCTTGCTTGCGGCAAGGCGGGCGCGGGCTGCGGTTCGACCTGCACGGCAGCACTCTCGCCGCGCACCAGCGTATCCAGCGTTACGCCAAACAGCTCGCTCATGCGGAGCAGCTTGTCGAGATCGGGGACGGCGGCGCCTGTTTCCCACTTGGAAACGGATTGGCGGGAGACCTCCAGCGCGTCGGCAAGGTCGCCCTGCGACATATTGCGCGCGATGCGGAGGGTGTAGATTTGTTCGCTTAACTTCATAGAATGGCTCCTTTCGGGGGGGCTTGCTTTGCGCTTATTATACACGCAAACGCGTGAAAAATCAACCAACTTGCCTTGGAAATTTTAGCAACCGGCGGTTGCACCCCCCGTTTTTGCACCATTTTTTTCAGATTTTTGCGATGGTTGTAACATTTTCCCTCTTTGCATCGTATATATGGGTAGAGGACAAGCTGCGGCGCTGCGGTTGACAGCAGGGCAGCGGTATGCTATAATAAAAAGGAACCGAGCTTCCTTTGTACCTGTACAAGATGAAAGGAGAACGCGTATGAGAGCTATTTTGGGAAAACGGATGATCGCGCTGATGCTTGCGGCTTTGCTGGCGCTGGCGTGCTTTGTGGGCTGCGCCGAGTCGATGGAAGAGCCCGAAAATAACGGTGACAGCTACATACCTCCCGCAGGAATCGGCGATGCTGCCGGCGATACGCCGACGGATCACGAGCCGGACGGGGATCGTCCAACGGATGCCGTCGGTGATGCGACGGGAGAGCTTGGCGGCACGACGGAAACCGAGCCGACCGAGGACTTGACCGACGAGCCGACCAAGGAGCCCGAAGGGGCGTCCGGCGAGGAGCAGCAGGTGCCGCCCTTAGTGGAGCCGGAGCGCTTACCCATTGAGCTGCCGCAAGTGGATGGCGGAGGGCAGGAGATCTGCTTTTTGACCATGTCGGTAGAGGGGTTCCCTTCGTTGTGGCCCGAGCTACCCGTGGTGCTGCCGCGTGAGCCGCAGGACACGCTTGACCGCGCGGTTTGGATGCGCAACGCAACGGTAGAGGAGCTGATGAACGTCGTCATCACGGAGGAGTGTGTGCCCCACAACCAAATTCCGTCTGCGCTGAAACGACCGATCATGGTGGGAGAGTGCAAGCATCATGCGATGATCGTTGACTCTGCCCGAATGGCGCTGCTCTGTGTGCAGGAGGGGATCGCTCGCAATATGCACGAGATGACGGGGCTGAACCCGGATATGCCGTGGTGGAGCCAATCGGCAAACGAGGCATTTACCCTTGGCGGCAAACTGTATTTTGCAGTACCCGAAATGATGATGCGTGACAAGCTGAATACGGCGGCGGTCTTTTACAATAAGACGCTTGCCGAGCAGTCGTATTTGAGTGACCTTGCAACGCTGGTTTCGGACGGTGAATGGACGCAGGAGGCGCTGATCGCGCTGTGTGAGGAAGCGTACGCGTTCTCCGATGCTTGTGCTATGACGGGCATGGACGACACGGCGATAGCGCTTTATGCAGGCGAGGGGCGGATCCTGGCGCGTGTGGAGGAGGACGGTAGCTATACGGAGGTGTATGGTGACGTAGAGAGTACGGATGCGCTGCAGAATATATTTGACACCATCATAGGCGAGGCTTTCTTTACGCATGAAAGTGAGCGGGGGGCGCCGTCGTTTGCGCAGGAGCAAACGCTGTTCCACATCAACTATCTGTCCGCGATGCTGACAGACGGCGTGCTGTGTGAATCGTACGGTGTGCTGCCGATGCCCAAGGCGGACGAGAGCCAAAGGGACTATTACTCCTACGTTTCCCCTGTGTCTTCCTCGCTGCTGGCCTTCCCCGTGACGGTATGGGAGGAGGAAGAGGCGTTGGCGGTGCCTGTGATCGAGGCGATGAACTATATTTCGTATTATGACGTCTCCCCCACGTTGTATGAAGCCATGCTGGACGGCAACGTGACGGTGTCTGACAAGGACCGCGAGATGCTTTCGCTGGTGATCGAGAGCCGTTTCTACGATTTTGGGCAGATACCCGTTACGCGGGAGGGCTTTGCACGATCTGCTCTCGCGGATAACATTGTGCGGGCAGCGGTGCAGAACGATCTTGATGCGGAGCGACTTGGAACAGA
The DNA here is from genome assembly GCA_017452545.1 of Clostridia bacterium. Classification (GTDB taxonomy): domain Bacteria; phylum Bacillota; class Clostridia; order Oscillospirales; family CAG-272; genus SIG644. Next base: position 8,958 of record JAFTME010000092.1, read on the forward strand.
GGGGCTTTACGGTTGGCAGCTTGATCAGGAGGTATTCGCGCGCTGCATGGAGCGTCTGTTGCGGTAAATAAAAAAAGAAAGCAGAGCATCCGTCGGATGCGCTGCTTTCTTTTACTCTGCCTGCTCACCTGCGGGGGTGGCGGAGGTTTCGTGTGAATTGTCCTTTTGCAGCGCGGCGATCGCCTGCTCGCTGAAATAGTCCAGCGGATCGACGGAGAGGCCGCCGACCGTCATTTCGAAGTGCAGGTGCGGCTCCTCGGCGAGCTCCAGCACGGCACTCTCGCCCACCTGCCCCAGCAGCTCACCCGCCTTGATGTCCACTCCGACGGTGACACCCTCGGGTAGCTCGGGGTTGAGGTTTTTGTAGATGGTATAGCAATCGCCTGCGTGCGAGACGGCGATGCA
>JAFTME010000093.1 GCA_017452545.1 Clostridia bacterium
CACAAGATCTCCCGTGTCAAGCTGGCGTATCTGATCGATGCTACGGCGGCACCCGTATGCATGATTGCCCCCGTTTCCTCGTGGGCAGCTGCAGTTTCCGGCTGTATCGAGGATTCTACCATGAGCGGTATCGAGCTGTTCGTTCAAGCCATTCCCTTTAACTTCTACTCGCTGCTGACGCTTGTTTTTGTCGTTGCCATTTCATTGATGGGCTTTGACTACGGCAAAATGGCAGGCTTTGAGATCCGTGCCAAGGAGACCGGTGATGTGCAGGGGATTGACGTCAAGCTCGATCCCGTTGCCGAGAAGGATGCACCCCGTCACAACGAACGCGGTCACGTGATCGATCTGATCTTCCCGACCATCGTGCTTATCATTGGAGCGGTCATTGGTCTGCTGTACGTTGGCGGATATTTTGAGTCATTTGATTTCGTTGGCGCATTTGGTGAGACCGATGCTTACGTCGGTCTGCCTTGGGGCGGCTTGATCGCGTTGGTCATTACCATCGTATATCTGATCTGTCGTCGTGTCGTTACCTTTAAGGAAGCAATGGAGTGCGTTCCTCAAGGCTTTATTGCCATGGTTCCCGCCATTCTCATTCTGACGCTGGCAACCGCACTCAAGAACATGACGGGTGCGCTGGGGGCTGACGTATACGTTGATACGTTGATGAGAAGCTCTGCCGAGGGTCTGGCATACTTCCTGCCTGCAATCATTTTCCTGGTTGCTTGCTTCCTTGCGTTTGCTACCGGTACCTCTTGGGGTACGTTCGGCATTCTCATTCCCATCGTTACCGCCATCTATACCGAGGCGGATCCGCTTATGTTTGTCGGTGTTTCCGCCTGCCTTGCGGGCGCTGTCTGCGGCGACCATTGCTCGCCCATCTCCGACACGACCATTATGTCCTCGGCGGGTGCTCAGTGCAACCACGTTGACCACGTTTCGACGCAGTTGCCTTACGCCATCACGGTGGCAGCCATCTCGTTCGTCTGCTATATCATTGCAGCGTTTATCCCCAACGCGTGGATCATGCTGCCTGTCGGCATTGTTCTGACGGTCGGTACGTTGTTCGTCATTCGTGCCATCACGCGCAAAAAGCAAAGCATCGACGGCTGATTCTTCGGCTATAACAAAAGTAACCGCACCGCCTTTTGGCGGCGCGGTTGCTTTTTGTCGGATCATGCGGAAAAGGGGAGGGCTTTTATTGCGTTTATGAAGCGACGGTAACAAAAATGAAAAATTTTCTTTTTTATGCCATGTAGTGTTGACAACGCTATATTTAAGGGATTATAATATTACATAATAATTTATACATAGTTTATTCTGCGTAGGAAATGACAGATCAGTCATTTTGAAAGGAGTGGCGGGCGACCGCCAAAAGCATTCATGATTCTTTTAAAGAATATTGCAAAGGCCTATCAGGTGGGCGACAAAAGAAGTGGGGAAGCGGTGCCTGCGTTGCGTAACGTTACGCTGGCGTTCAGAGATAATGAGTTTGTATCCGTGCTGGGTCCGTCCGGCTGCGGAAAAACGACGCTGCTCAACATTCTCGGCGGTTTGGATCACTACAGCGACGGTGATCTGATCATCAATGGACGCTCGACCAAGGAGTACAAGGACGCCGACTGGGATACCTATCGCAATCATTCCATCGGCTTTGTTTTTCAAAGCTATAATTTGATCCCACACCAGTCCGTTCTGGCGAACGTAGAGCTGGCACTGACGCTTTCGGGCGTATCCCGTGCCGAGCGCCGTCGCCGCGCGATCGATGCGCTCAAAAAGGTAGGACTTGGTGACCAGATCCATAAGCGCCCCAATCAGATGTCGGGCGGACAGATGCAGCGTGTTGCCATCGCGCGTGCGTTGGTCAACGATCCGGATATCTTGCTCGCGGATGAGCCGACAGGTGCCCTGGATACGACCACGAGCGTTCAGATCATGGAGATTCTCAAGGAGATTTCTCATGATAAGCTGATCCTGATGGTCACGCACAACCCCGAGATCGCTCTGACCTACTCCACGAGAATCGTGCGTCTTTTGGATGGGCGTGTGGTCGGTGATACCCAGCCCTACGACCCCGCGCAAGCGGAGAAGGATGCCGCAGACCGCATCGCGCAGCAAAGAACGCGCGCGGCACGGGCGAAGGAGGAGCGCAAGCGCATGAGCCGCCGCGAAAAGAAAGCGGCAAAGCGCGCAGAGAGGGCAAAGAAAAAGGGTAAGCGCTCGATGTCCTTTGCGACTGCGCTTATGCTTTCCTTCCAGAATCTGATGACCAAAAAGGCGAGAACGCTGCTGACCTCGTTTGCCGGCAGCATCGGTATTATCGGCATTGCGCTGATTCTCGCTATGTCTACAGGTATTCGCGCTTACGTCGATGCCGTACAGCGTGATACGCTGTCCTCCTACCCGATGACCATCGAGGCGGAAACGACCGATATGACCGCGCTGCTGACGACCATGGCGGGCGGCTCCGATGACGGCGAGGTGGAGGAGCACGAAGAGGGCTCCGTCTACTCCAATCCGCAGATGTATGCGCTGTTCAACTCTATTTTTGCAGCTGAAACGACCACCAACAACCTGACGGCTTTCCGTGAGTTTTTGATCGAAAACATGGAAAAGACGGGGGAAGGGGAGCTGGGCTCGTTGGTTTCCTCCATTCGTTACCAGTATAACGTTGGTATGAATACCTATGTGGAACAAGAGGACGGCTCGTATCTTTCCTGCGATCTTGGTGACGGACTCAAAAACAACACCACCCAAGGAAGCGGTAATGCGGGCATTTACAACATGATGGCGCAGTATACAGAAACGCTCAATCTGTGGACCGAGCTGCTTCCCGGACGGGATGATGCCCTGATTTCCGATATGTACGCCGAGCAATACGATCTGCTCTGGGGCGAGTGGCCGGAGAACGCAAATGAGGTCGTGCTGATGGTGGACGAGAACAATGAAATCTCGGATTTTGCTTTCTACGTGCTCGGTATGATCTCTGCGGAGGACGTACAGAGTATTCTTGCCAGCGCACTGAAGGGCGAGAAAATCGATCTCCCCTCGCGTAAAATCGACTTTGAGGATATTGGCGAACTTCGCTTCCGCGTTCTGACCGATGCCGAGCTGTATACCGATACGGATGGTGACGGTATCTTTGTCAATAGCCGCGATGACGAATCCATGCGCACGCTGCTGCTTGGTAATGCGACCGAGCTGCGCATATCCGGTATCATTCGCCCCAACGAGGACGCATCGGTCGGCCCGAGCGCTGCAGTGTTCGGCTATACCTCGGCGCTGACGCAAAAGCTGATTGCAGCCGTGGAGAACAGCCCGGTCATGCTGGCGCAGACCGACGAGAAAAATGTCAATTTTGACGTGCTGACGGGACTTCCCTTCGAGATTACCGAGGAGATCGATCCCACCGACGCATACAAGGCAGAGCAGATCCGCAATTATTTCACATCGCTTGATTCCGCAGCCAAGACCGAGCTGTATATCAAAATGCTTTCTGTTCCCGATGAGGCGGCAATGGCAGCGCAGCTGGAGCAGATCATGGCATCCTACGGCACGCGTGAGGCGATGGAGCAGCTGGCAGCCGACGGCTACGGCATGGATATTGAAACCATTCGCTCCTATCTTGCTTCCTACACCGACGAGCAGCTGCACGCCATGGTGGAGGAGCAGATGCGCGCCATGCTGACTGAGCAGTACGCAACGCAGGCAAAGGCGCGCGTAGAGGCCATTATGACCACGCCGTCCGAAGCTGAGCTTGCCGGTTATACCGCACAGCTGCTCTCGCAGGTCGGAACCGACCGCACGGCGCTGACCGGCTTTGTGATGATGGATTGGAAGCAGCATGTTTCCATGGACGATATGGCGCTGATGGGATATCTTGCCGGGTTGAGCGATGAACAGCTTTACGAGGCGGCATCCGCTGTCGCCGCCAAGACGGCAAAGCAGTTGTATGCAGCAAACACCTCTGCCACCAGCCCCGAGGCATATGCCAAGGCGGCAGCCGCGTTTGACGCCCATTGGCAGGTAAGTGCCGACGATGAGGCGGCTATGGCAGCGATGTACGATGCGTGGATGCCCTCCACTGTGTCGGGCAGCACGCTGACCGAGGTGCTGGAGACGCTTGGCGCGGTCAGTGAGGAAAAGCCGTCTGCCATTCACATTTACGCCAACGACTTTGAGGATAAAGATGCCATCTCCAACCTGATCACCGAGTATAACAAAACGGTTGCAGAGGAGGATCAGATCTCGTATACCGACTATATGGCGCTGATGATGTCGGGTATCACCAATATCATCAATGCGATCACCTACGGCTTGATTGCCTTCGTTGCCGTATCGCTTGTGGTATCCTCGATCATGATCGGTATCATCACCTATATTTCGGTGTTGGAGCGCACCAAGGAGATCGGTATTTTGCGCGCCATCGGTGCGTCCAAGCGGGACGTATCCTCGGTCTTTAACGCAGAGACGCTGATCGTCGGTTTTACGGCAGGTATGATCGGTATCGGCAGCTCGTTGCTGCTGTGTATCCCCATCAACTGGATCGTGCACACGCTCAGCGGCATTACGGCGATCAACGCATTCCTGCCAACCGAGGCGTGCGTCATTCTGGTTCTGATCAGCATGGTACTGACATGGATCGCAGGCTTGTTCCCGGCATCCATGGCGGCGCATAAGGATCCCGTAGAGGCGCTGCGCACGGAATAATCGCGCGAATTGCGAGGAGGGAACTCCCTTTGGGAGCGCTCTCCTCGTTTTTTGAGGTGCCGGAGGGAAAAATATAACAAAATTGGTGCTGCTTATTGACAAATGGAGCAAATTGCGGTATAATTTCTCTGTATGCAGGGTATCAGTGATAGCCTGAACCCTCGCGTTTCCATGACCGTATACAGTTGAACCGTTCGATATAAAATATGATGAAAGGTGTTTTGAATATGAAGAACTACCCTTTGTATGAAACGACGGTGTTTGAAAATTTCCGTGTGCTGACGGAAAACGCCGCCAACAAATCTCCCGATACCATTGCCTGCGTTTATCGCAAGCATCCCGATGACGCCGAGCCTGTAGAGATCACCTACGAGCAGATGCGCTGCGATATCCGCCACATGGGCACCGAGGAGCACGCGCTGGGACTTGCCGGTGCACACGTTGCGCTGATTGGTGAGAGCTCTTATTTCTGGGTCTGCTCCTATTTCTCTCTGATGGCTTCCACCGCCGTTACCGTTCCACTGGACAAGGATATGCCGTTGACGGATCTGGCTGCTACCATGCTCCGCGCGGAATGCACGGCGCTGTTCTGCAGCCCTGCCATCAAGGACAAGATGGATCAGCTCATTCCCCTCGTTCCTACGCTCAAAACCGTTGTTTACATGACTGATGAGCCTGTGGAGGGCTATCTGACTGTGGCGGATCTGATTGCTGCCGGTAAGAAAAAATACGAGGCGGGCGATACGGTATTCTACGATACGCCCATCGATGCTGACGCGCTGGCTTCCATCGTCTTTACCTCGGGTACGACGGGCAAGGGAAAGGGTGTTATGCTGTCCCAGACCAACATCTGCTCGGATATGACGCAGGGTATGTACAACTTTGCCATCACGCAAAAGACCATGATGGTTCTGCCCCCGCACCACACCTACGGCTCGACGGTCAACTTTGTCGGCCACTTTGCGCAGGGCGCGACGGTCTATATGTCTGCCGGCATCAAGTACATTCTCAAGGAGCTCAACTCCTTCAAGCCGACACACCTGATCCTTGTTCCTCTGTTTGTTGAGACCTTCTACAAGCGTATTTGGGCGACTGCAGAGCGCCAGGGCAAGGCGGATCTGCTGCGCAAGATGATGAAGGTCAGCAACGGTATGCGCAAGATCGGTATCGATATGCGTCGTAAGCTGTTCAAGAGCGTGCTGTCTGCCTTTGGCGGCGAGCTGCGCATGATCATCTGCGGCGGTGCTTCGCTCAATCAGGATATCATCAACACCTTTGACGCCATTGGTGTAACCATTCTTAACGGCTACGGCATTACCGAGTGTGCGCCGCTGGTTTCCTGCAACCGCAATAAGCTGCAGAAGAGGAACAGCGTCGGCACACCCATCATCGGTGAGCAGATCAAGATCGCCAACCCCGACGAGAACGGCGAGGGCGAGATCTGTGTCAAGGGCCCCAATGTCATGATGGGCTATTACAAGGACCCCGAAGCGACGGCGGCTGTCTTTGACGAGGAGGGCTTCTTCAGAACGGGTGACTATGGCTACGTTGATGATGAGGGCTGGATCTACATCACCGGACGCATGAAGAATCTGATCATCTTCTCCAACGGTAAGAACGTCTATCCCGAGGAGATTGAGATGGAGATCTCCCGCGTGCGCGGTGTCAACGAGGTCGTTGTTTACGCCGGCGAGAGCAAGGCACATCCGGAGCGCGAGGTCATCGTTGCGGAGATCTATCCCGACAAGGATCTTCTGGCAGCGGACGGCGTGACCGATCTGAAGCAGTATTTCAACGATCAGATGAAGATCGTCAACGGACGCATGGCGCCCTATAAGGCGGTCGGCATGGTTAAGATCCGTACTGAGGAGTTTGTTAAGAATACGTCGAGAAAGATCACCAGATTTAATATTGATAAGAGTATTGATTGATAAAGAAAACAACCGCTCCGTATGGGGCGGTTGTTTTTTGCAAAGTAGGTTCTTTTGATGGGTGGATTCGTGACCACCGAACTCGCGTGCGCGAGTTCAAGACGGTTGCCTTGACGGCTGAACGCCGTCATTTTGGCATAGCCAAAAGCGGCAACGTCTGTTCGCTGTCCTCGTCCGACCTCTTTTACCAAAACAAAAAGCATCTGCGATGCAGATGCCTTTTGTTTTGGTGGGAGCGGGTGGATTCGGACCACCGAAGTCAGTGACAACAGATTTACAGTCTGCCCCCTTTGGCCGCTCGGGAACGCTCCCATGTGGAGCTGGTGATCGGAGTCGAACCAACAACCTGCTGATTACAAATCAGCTGCTCTGCCATTGAGCCACACCAGCATGTCTCGTCCGTGCTTGAGCTTGCGGTCGCAATCCGGACAACGCTCGTATTATATCATATTCCCGTCGGTTTGTCAAGTGCAAATGCTAAAAAAATTTTGCTTTTCGCGGTTGTTTTGCGCGTGCAGGCGGATTATTTGTGGTTTAGCAAAATGCACAAAAACCAATCTTTAAATTGTGCAAACCGAACGAAATTGGTGCGAAACGTCGATTTTTTGAGCGTTTGGCGTTGACAATTATCGCTTTGTGCGCTATAATAATACTGCAGAAAAAGTTCGTGGGTAGATTTGCTCCACGTACAAATTTTTGTTACTTAGAAAAGGAGAAAGCTATGAAAAAGTTTTTGTCTTTGATGCTGGTTCTTGCAATGCTGATGACCTGCATCGCTATGGTTGCTTGTAAGGAAGATAAGCCCCCTGTAGATGACGATCCTGTTGATGAAACTCCCGACGACGAGACTCCCGATGATGAGACTCCCGACGACGAGACCCCCGAAAACCCCGATGATACCACCACCGAGGAAGATGAAGAGGCAAAGGCTCAGGCTGAGGCTGAGGCTGCTGCAGCTCCCGTAATCGAGAAGATTAAGGCTCTCGAGGGTTGGCCCGAGGTTACCGCTGACAACTATGACACCCTGAAGGCTGAGTACGAGGCAGTAGACGCTGCTTACGACGAGCTGGACAAGGCTGCTAAGAAGTGCGTTGACAGCGACACCAAGAAGATCCTGAACAACGCAAAGGCTGCTCTGAAGGCTTATGACGATGTTCTGAAGGCACAGGCTGCTGAGCAGGAGTACCTGGAGAAGATCGCAGGTATGTCCACCAACGCTATCGTTAAGGCTACCATCACCATCGACGGTGTTATGGATGAGATCGTTGAGACCAAGTCCAACCCCATGACCCTGACCAAGGAGCTGTGTGACAGTTGGATGGTTACTAAGGCTGACGGCACGAAAACGACCAATGAATATGGTGCAGGTGTTGTTGGTGATACTACTCTGACTGATGGTGCGGATACCGACGTAAGCTTCTACTTTGCATACGACGACGAGTATCTGTACGTTGTTGAGAAGAGATGTGACCTGAACTGGCTGTTTACCACCACCGACTTCCGTAAGCCCTACGCAAGTGACGGTTCTCTGGTATGGTTCGTTCGCGGTGGTAATGATACCACGAAGCCTATTTGCGGTATCCAGTGGAATGGCGGCACCAAGGAGACCATCGAGCAGGCTAACCCCCGTCCCGGTGAGAACGTTCCCGTACTGGGTCTGTTCACGCAGGACGATCAGCCCAACTCTGTTGAGATGACCGCTGATGCTTGGGAGCGCGCAATTGGCTGGGATGAGTCCACGTTCTTCTACGTACTCGAGGTTAAGATTCCGTTTGCTGATCTGGGCTTCACCGCTGCAGACATTGAGGCTGGCGACATTGGAACCACCTTCTGCTCCGTTGACATCGTTAACGAAGAGTTTGATGGCGACACCGGCAAGCTGTGGAAGGATATGGGCTACCAGATGCAGTATCACGGCGTAAATCAGTGGAAGTGGTGCTACCGCCTGATGGCAGTTAAATAATTCAAGACACATAAGCGTTTGAATTGACAATTTGAAAGCAAATCACAATTATGCCCCCGAGGCCTCGTGCTTCGGGGGCGTTTTGTTTATTTTTTCATTACGGCAGAAAAAGAGCAGCCCGACTCTATACGAGTCGGGCTGCTGTGTTATGCGTGCTCGAATGAATTATTTGCCGGTGTAGGGATCGTCGGGAACGATATCCTCGAAGCCGTCGGGAGCGGTGGTGGAGAGGTATGCGGAACCAACGTAGTAGGTGTTACCGTTGATGATCACGCGGCTCCAGGTGCCGTCGGGAGAGATGGCAACACGGGAAACAACGTCGCCGAGATGCAGACCGGGATGCTCGGTGTAGGGAACGATCGAAGCCTCGATCATGCTGGGATAGTAGCGAACCCACAGGGAGTTTGCGGTAACGTACATAGTCTGAGGAGCGGCAAGCTCGGTGTAACCGGTTGCGTGAATGTCATCGGATGTGAGGAACTCGGAGAATGCGTAGCACTCCTTGCCCTCGTAAATGACCTTGCTCCAGGAATCGTTGATAGCAACACGCTCCAGCGCCTTACCAAATGCGACTTTGTCAATAATGGAGGAGGTGGTGCTGGGCTCTGCGCGGAGAATGAGCGCGCCCTCTGCGATGACATAAACGGTCTCGGCAGCAGGCAGCGTGACAAACTCGGAGCCGCTTGCGGGAGGATTATCGGGCTGATCGTCGCCGCCTACGGGAGGATCAACGATATCGCCGGGATTAACGATGGGCTCGTCCTCACCGCCTACGGGAGGATTTGCGGGATCGTAAAGATTCAAGCAGTTGGAAGCGACGTAGTACTCATTGCCCTCGAACAGGACCTTGCTCCATTCGTCGGATACGCCGACACGGGTTGCGACCTGCGCGTAACGCAGCTTGGAAACGACGTTGTTGGCGTCTACCACGGGAGCGGAGCGGAGATCCACCGTGATGCGAGCGTAGACCTGCTCGTTGACCGTTGTGAATTCATCGGTCGGAGTGGTCGGGGTCTCATCGTCGGGGTTCTCGGGTGTGGTGTCGGTGCCGGGCGTGGTATCGTCGGGGTTTTCGGGTGTTTCACCACCGGGGTTTTCGTCATCGGGGGTGGTGTTATCGGGGTTTTCGGGGATATCGTCACCGGACTGTTCGGTGCCCGGGGTAGTATCGGGGTTTTGGGGATCCTTGTCCTTGTCGGGGTCCTTGCTGCAGGCTGCCATGGATGCAACCACCAGCAGAGCCAGTGCAAATGCGAGAATTTTTTTCATGTTTTCTGCCTCCGTTTTTTTCATTATTCTTCGTTATGTAGCGTGGGTCAGCGACCCATTATCTCAATTTAATGATACATTGTAATTATAACATATCCCGCCCTGAATGTCAAGTCAAACGGGAAATTCAAGATAAAAATTTTATATGAATTTTTTGTGCAATTCCGTACAATTTTTCGCATTCGGGGAAAGCGGAGATTTCCCGACGGGAAACGAAACGGAGGGGGAATGAAATCGCTTTTTTCGGAGTTTTTTTGGGAATATGCGGGGAAGTCTTGACAATCACGATAAAATATGATAAAATCTAATATTAGTATATAATCAGTATATAATCAATCACTTTTGGAGGATAGATTACTATGAGAAATTCCGATAAAACAATGGACAAGATCGTTGCGCTTTGCAAAACGCGCGGCTTTATCTTCCCCGGCTCCGAGATCTATGGCGGCCTTGCCAACTCTTGGGATTACGGCCCTCTGGGCGTTGAGTTCAAAAATAACGTCAAGCGCGCTTGGTGGAAAAAGTTCGTTCAGGAGAGCAAGTATAACGTAGGTCTTGACAGCGCCATCATTATGAATCCTCAGGCTTGGGTCGCATCCGGTCACGTTGGCGGATTCTCCGATCCGCTGATGGATTGCAAGGGCTGCAAGGCTCGTCACCGTGCGGACAAGCTGATCGAGGAGTATGCCTTCCAGAACGGCACGAATGACAATCCTGCAGGCTGGTCCTTTGAGGAGATGGCTGCATTCATCAAGGAGAAGGGGATCGTTTGCCCTCATTGCGGCGGTAACGATTTTACTGACATCAAGAAGTTCAATTTGATGTTCAAGACCTTTATCGGTGTTACAGAAGATTCTTCCTCTACCGTATATCTGCGCCCCGAGACTGCACAGGGTATCTTTGTTGATTTCCCCTCGGTGCAGCGCGCATCCCGCAAAAAGCTGCCCTTCGGTGTTTGCCAGATCGGTAAGTCGTTCCGCAACGAGATCACGCCCGGTAACTTTGTATTCCGTACCCGTGAGTTCGAGCAGATGGAGCTGGAGTTCTTCTGCCAGCCCGGCACGGATCTGGAGTGGTTTGCTTACTGGAAGGACTACTGCCACAAGTGGCTGCTCAACCTCGGCATGAGAGACGAGAATCTGCGTCTGCGTGACCACGATCCCGAGGAGCTTTGCTTCTACTCCAAGGCAACGACCGACTTTGAGTTCCTGTTCCCGTTTGGCTGGGGCGAGCTGTGGGGCATTGCCGACCGTACCGATTACGACCTCGGTCAGCATGCACAGCACAGCGGCAAGGATATGACCTATTTCGATCAGGAAAAGAACGAGCACTATATTCCTTACGTTGTCGAGCCCTCGCTGGGTGCTGACCGCGTAGCGCTGGCATTCCTGGTTGACGCTTACGACGAAGAGGTCATCGACGCCGAAAAGAACGACGTCCGTACCGTGCTGCATCTGCACCCTGCACTGGCACCCTTCAAGGCTGCCGTCCTGCCGCTTTCCAAAAAGCTGGCTGACAAGGCGGGTGAGGTTTACGAGGAGCTGTCCAAGTACTTCATGGTCGATTACGATGAGACCGGCTCGATCGGTAAGAGATATCGCCGCGAGGACGAGATCGGTACGCCTCTTTGCATCACCGTTGACTTCGAAACGGTGGGCGATGCGGAGAAGGGCGTTGAGGCAGACAACTGCGTAACGGTTCGTGACCGCGATACCATGCAGCAGCTTCGTATGCCCATTTCCGAGCTGAAGGCTTATATCGAGAATTATATCGCATTCTGATTTTGCACAGAATACCGGGGGACGCCGACGTCGGTGTCCCCCAAAATTTTAAAATGAGGAGACGGAACGGTGGAACGTTTTGCACTGTGGGGGACGCTGGTTAACGCAGGAGCGGTCATCATCGGCGCGCTGATCGGTATGCTCTTTGGCGTAATTGGATATAAAAAACGAAAAGCAGCAAGCAAAGACGCACCGACACAAGCAGGGGGGCGCGGACGGCTGGCAGATGCTATCTTTTCCGGGCTGGCGCTCTGCGTTATTATGGTTGGTCTTGACGGCGTGCTTAAGGGCGCCATCAATGATCGTATCGCGGCGGCGCTGTCCGAGGGCGGCGTGGCAGAGCTGGCGCTGCCCGGCGAGAAAACCATGGTCATTATTCTGTCTATGGTGCTTGGCAGCATCATCGGCACGCTGCTGGATCTTGACGCGCGACTGACACGACTTGGCGAATGGTTGGAAAAGAAAACAGGCAACCGTTTTGGTAACGTTGCGCAGGGCTTTGTTACGGCGAGCCTTTTGTTCTGCGTTGGCTCGATGGCGATCGTCGGCTCGCTGAACAGCGGCTTGACCAACGATCACTCCATGCTGTATACCAAGTCCATGCTTGACTTTATTTCGGCGACCATTTTCGGCTATTCGCTTGGCTTTGGCGTCATGCTCTCTGCCGGCGCTGTTCTTTTGTATCAGGGCAGCATTGCGCTGCTTGCGCAGTGGATCTCGCCGCTGTTGACGGCAGATGTGATCACCACCATGACCATCACGGGCTCGCTTCTGATCGTTGCGCTCGGCTTGAATTTGCTTGGCATCACCAAGATCAAAATAATGAATTATCTTCCCGCTGTGTTCCTGCCCATCGCGCTTGAGCCGTTGGCGGCACTTGTTGGGTTGGCTTGAGGTTTTTCTATGTATCAGATTATTCTGTTTGACCTTGACGGTACGCTGACCGATCCCGGAGAGGGCATTACCAATTCGGTTGCCCACGCCCTGATGCGTATGGGGCGCCCGTCTGAGAGCAGAGACGCGCTCTACCGCTATATCGGTCCTCCGCTTCACAGCGCTTTTATGGAATTTTGCGGCTTTTCTGCCGAGGAGGCGCATCGAGCCATCGAATGCTATCGCGAGTATTACCGTGATCGCGGTATTTTTGAAAATAAAGTGTATGAGGGGATCCCCGAGCTGTTGGCGGCGCTCAAGCGTGATGGTCGCACGCTCATCGTTGCGACCTCCAAGCCGGAGATCTTTGCCGAGCGGATTCTGGAGCACTTTGGAATCGCTCATTACTTTGATTGTATCGCGGGCGCGACCTTGGATTCCTCGCGCAGCAAAAAGGCGGATATTATTGCGTATGCGCTGCAGCGCGTGGGCACTACCGACGTTTCCCGAGCTGTGATGGTCGGGGATCGTGAGCATGACGTTATCGGCGCGTCTGCGTTTGGTATGGACAGCATCGGCGTTCTCTTCGGTTATGGCTCCGAGAGTGAGCTGCGGGAGGCGGGCGCGACGCACATTGCCGAGAGTGTAGCTCAGCTTTTTGCGCTTTTGCAGAAAAAATAAAAAATATTTCAATAATTTTTCAAAAAGGTATTGACAAACGGATGATATTCGTGTATAATATCATCCGTTATCCGAAGACAGCAGGTTTCCGTAAAAGCTCCATGCTCTCCTGCCGAGGACAGACTTGAATATGACACAACTGTGTTTTGCGGTCTTTCTTCGTGCGGAGCTTCGGCGCTGACGGAGAAAGTTTTTTTATTCTTTAGCTTTTCAGTTCACGATTGGGAGGTGAAACCAAATGCCCAGCAATTCTATTCTCGAACAGAAGAAACAGATCGTTGCCGATCTGGCGGAATCCATCAAGAACTCCGCTGTAGGTGTCCTGGTAAACTATCAGGGTATCACGGTGGAAAACGACACCAAGATGCGTAAGGCTCTGCGTGAAGCAGGCGTTAAGTACGTCGTTATGAAGAATTCCTTGACCGGCAGAGCATGCGAAATGAACGGTCTGGACGACATGAAGCCCCACCTTGTAGGTATGACTGCACTGGCAATCGGCCCTGCCGATGATCCCATTGCTCCTGCAAAGGTTATTAAGGAGTACGCTGATAAGATCGAGTCCTTCAAGATCGTTGCAGGTTACCTTGACGGTGCCGTCGTTGACGCAGCAACCGTTGAGTCTCTGGCAACCATCCCCTCCAGAGAGGTCCTTATCGCGAAGTTCCTCGGCAGCATTCGTTCTCCGCTGTACAACTTTGCATATGCGCTGCAGGCAGTTGTCGACAAGGGTGGCGAAGCCGCTCCCGCAGCCGACGCTGCAGAAGCTCCCGCAGAGGCTTAATTCTGCACCCTGCGGCATGAATGCCGCTGCATAAATGTACCAAGGTACAAATTTTTAATCATCCTTTATTCAGGAGGTATTTTGAAATGGAAAAGATTAACAACATTATCGAAGAGATCAAGTCTCTCACTATTCTTGAACTGTCCGAGCTGGTTAAGGCTGTTGAGGCTGAGTTCGGCGTATCCGCTGCTGCTCCCGTAGGCGTTGTTGCTGCTGCAGGTGCTGCTGCTCCCGCTGCTGAGGAGAAGACCGAGTTTGACGTTATCCTGGCTGGCTTCGGCTCCAACAAGCTTGGCGTCATCAAGGTTGTTCGCGAGGTTACCGGTCTGGGTCTGAAGGACGCTAAGGACCTGGTTGAGGGTTGCCCCAAGGCTCTGAAGGAAGGCGTTTCCAAGGACGAGGCAGAGTCTCTCAAGAAGACCCTGGAAGAGGCAGGCGCTACCGTCGAGGTCAAATAATTCGGCGCATCCGAAGGATGCATCCGATCCCGCTGTGCAATGTGATAACAACACAACCTGCGACTGCCGCGGGTTGGCACAGAAAAAGGCTCACCGTATTGGTGAGCCTTTTTCTGTGCTATGATTGACTTTTCTTTTGTTTTGTAGTATACTGTATGCAGAATGTTCCTTTATGATAAGGAGGACTGAACGTGAAACGCAATTTGTATTGGAAGGGCTTTGCTTTTGCCGCTATCCTTGCGTGCGCGCTGCTGCTGGCGGCGTGCTTTGAACAGCCGCCCGTTGTACCGGACGGGAATGAAGCACATATTCATTCGTTTGATACATGGGAGGTGACAAAAAATCCGACCTGCACGCAACAGGGTGAGAAGGTGCGCTACTGCGCGTGCGGTGAGATGCAGAGCGGCGTGATCGCGGAAACCGGGCATTCCTTCGGAGAGTGGGTGGTCACCAAGCAACCCTCCTGCACGGAACAAGGGGAAAGCACACGCTACTGCGCGTGCGGCGAGGTACAGAACAATGTCGTTGCGGAAACGGGGCACACGTTCGGTGACTGGGAAACCATCACGGAGGCGAGTTGCCGAGAAAAGGGTGAACGAGTTCGGCGCTGCCAAAGCTGCGAGTACTACTTGACTGAGGAAATTGAACTTCTGGCGCATCAGTATGAAGTGACGGCAGATAATCGCCCCACCTGCGAGCAAGACGGCAGCTTGACACAGACCTGCACGCTTTGTGGGGATGTGAAGAGTGAGCGTGTTGCTGCGAGCGGACATACTTGGACAGGGGCGACCTGCACGACGCCCAAGACCTGCACAACTTGCGGTGTGACCGAAGGCGAAGCGCTGGGACATAGCAGCGCGGTGGGAAAGTGTGCGCGCTGCGGACAAACGGTTGCGCCGACGGTACATTTGCCGTCTCTTCCGACGGAGTGCGCAATGATTTCGTTTGACGAAGTTCTTTCTAAGGTGAGAGTGACGAGTATAGAATATACGTTCGAGGCACGGGAACTCACAGGCCCGGGCTTTGAACTTGAATTTACCATTGCCGGAGAAAAGACCTATGATCGTAAAGGAGTTGATGGAAACACGTATGTTTCTCTTGCGTGGAAGCTTTTGGATGACGAAGGTTATGTCGTTCGCAGTGGCCAACTGCACGTGTTTAATCTTGCGGTCGGTGATAAGTTCAAGGGTGAAACCTTCCGATATACAGTGTACGATTTGGAGCCTTCTTCCTCCTACACGCTGGTGCTTGAGGATTATAAATGATAACAAAAACCGCCTTTGCGTAATTGCGCAAAGGCGGTTTTATCAGTTGTCGGTGTCTTCGATTCCCTCGTTGTTTTGCAGGACGCGGTGCGCTACGGTAATCAAGCGTTCGCGTAGCCAAGCGGGCTCCAGCAGCTTGACGTCAGCGTCTGCCGTCAGCAGCGCTGCCAGAAAACGGTCAACGTGGTGAAATTCGCAAAGGTAAACGCGCTCCCCGCGGCGGGAGATGATATAATTGCTCAGCTCAAGTGCGGTCAACTTGCTGTGCAGCTCAATGGTTGCCGTATAGGGCAGCTGCATCTGGATCATTCCGCTTTCGGCGGCGAAGATCGAGGGCTCGTCTACCAGGCTTTCACCGGCAGGGAACAGCTCGTCGTTGTCGGTGGTGAGAATGACAGGCAGGGCAAAGGGCTGCGTGTAATAATATCCCTTATGCTCGGGGCTGTACTGCAGCGGCGCGCCCAGCTGGCGTGTCAGGTGATCGACGTCGCGCTGCGCTTGGCGATGGGAAATGTGAAAGCGCTCGGACAGGCGCATGGCATTGGGATAACACATCTCGGTCACTTTTTTGTGAAACCATTGAATTCTCGTGTTGGCGTTCATATCGTTCCTTACCTTTCGGTTGTTTTAGCCTTGGGGATTGGAGGTCTGTGTTTGCTCGGGAGTCGGTTCCGCGGTGTCGACGGCTGGCTCATGCTTGGCGGAGAGCAGCGTGAATACGGTAAAGCAGGCTCGAATGCCGATTGCGAGCGAGAGAAGGAACGTTGCAATCGTAGCACCGGTGGTGACGGCGAGAGCTGTGGCAATAACACCGCTCAGACCGTTGGTGATGCTGAAAATGGCGGTGGCTGTGGCGAGAATCAGCAGCTTGCGTGCGGTGCATTCGCCGCGCACGAGGCGGACGTGCTCAATGACGAACAGGGCGCCGACAAGCAGCGAGAGTTGATTGAAGATCTTGACGGGGCTGTTGAGCGTGGTAGACCAATCAAAATAATCGATACAAACGATCAACAGGACCCGTGCCACCCAAGCCATGCCGCATAGTGTGCGGAGCGCGAGGGAAGGAAGGCGGACTGCGTTATAGAGGAGAGCGAGCAGGGTGGCTACGGCGCAGATCCAATAGATGCCTTGCGTGCTTACGGCTGCGATAACGTCGAGAATTGAGACGGCGGCAAGTGCTGCGGCACAGACGATATCAATTGCACGATCGGCGGTGGCGGTAGCGGGGAAGACAAGCTCGGATTGCTTTGCTGCCTTGGGAAGTCGTTGTATCCATACAAGAGAAAGCGCAAGCGCTGCAGCGATGGGACATATATATAATAATGTAGAAACGATGCCGGCGCGGAAATAACCGACTGCTGCATCATACCAAAGGAGATAGGCGAGTGTACGGAGCGCCGCCGATGCGAGCACGGCTGCAAGGAGCGTGCTGCGAACGAGAGCGAGGGAAGAGGGCTTGTTTTGCATTCGAAAATCCTCCCGAATGGGTTTTTGTCTGTTCAATATCTATTATACAATTTAATTGTTAATAATGTTTGAACAAAAGCGACTTTCTCACAAATTGCTTTAGGTTGTGGCGCCGCTTCAAACGGAGCGGAGGTTGTGTAATATCACGAATTTTTGCTTGTATAATCGTACAATGTGCACAAAAATTGGCGTAAAAAACGCCGTCTCGGACGCTCGGAAGCGAAAAATGAGCCCCTTTTTGCGCGCCTTGCGATCAAAAGTGCTGAATTTTGTGCATATCGCTACATTTTGGAGATAAAAATGACGTTAAATTCTTCAGAATTGTCATATAAAAAATGTTAGAAAACACTTGATTTTTTACCTCTTTTCGTGTATAATGGTGGGGCTTGATGTGCGATGAAGCGAGAGGTTGCTGCTGAAATGCAGGTAATTTTCGTGGAGTATGTCCGTTGAATCGGGCGGCAGATCACATACGAACAACGCTCTGTGGGCGCACGCCGCACAGATTTTCTCCGGAAGAACGGAATATGCGCAGTGCTTTCGCGCAATGTTCCGCTTTTTACAGAAGGAAAAAGAAACACACGGAGCCGTGTTCGGAGATTTGCCCCATTTTACAAAACGCGGTTTCGCCCCGTTCAAGGTGCTTCGGCACACGGCGATACCGGGCAAATCTAAAAAGGAGGCAAAACCATGGCAGTAAAGGAAAAGATCAGAGTCAGACTGAAGAGCTACGATCACAAGCTCATCGATACCGCGGCAGAGAAAATCGTCGAAGTAGCGAAGAGAAATGGTGCTACCGTTTCCGGTCCTATCCCGCTTCCCACCGATAAGGAGATCATCACGATCCTCCGCGCGGTGCATAAGTACAAGGATAGCCGTGAGCAGTTTGAGTTGCGCACCCACAAGAGACTCATCGACATCGTGAAGCCCTCTCAGAAGGCAATCGATGCGCTCATGAGCGTAGAACTTCCCGCAGGCGTTGAGATCGAGATCAAGCTTTGATCATCAAGCAGCTTGAAATCGGTTGAAACACCGAACAAAGAAAACAGCCGAGTGTCGGGCGGAAGCACACGCCGGGTAGGATCGGTAACTTTGTAAGTCATGTCGGCACCAATACGAAATACGCATGTGTCGACCAATAATTTACAGGAGGAAAAAACAATGAAAAAGGGTATTATCGGTAAGAAGATCGGTATGACGCAGATCTTCGATGAAACCGGACGCGTGATTCCGGTAACGATAGTCGCAGCCGGCCCCTGTGTTGTAGCACAGAAGAAGACTGCGGAAAAAGACGGCTATGAGGCTGTTCAGCTTGGCTTCGCAGATGTCAAGGAAAAGCACATGACCAAGGCCGAAAAGGGTCATTTCGAAAAGGCGGGCGTTGCTCCTAAGAAGTATCTGAAGGAATTCCGCCTGGATGATTGCTCCGCACTGAACGTGGGTGACATCGTATCTGTCGATACCTTCGCCGCTGGCGACATGGTCGACGTAACCGGTACGACTAAGGGTCACGGCTTCACCGGTGTAATCAAGCGTTGGAACCATCACACTCTGATGGCTACGCACGGTGTAGGCCCTGTTCACCGCGAGGTTGGTTCTATGGGTGCAAACTCCACGCCTTCTCGCGTTTACAAGAACAAGAAAATGGCCGGCCAGTACGGTAACGAACAGGTCACCGTCCTCAATCTTAAAGTAGTGAAGATCGACAGCGAAAAGAACATTCTTGCTATCAAGGGCGCCATTCCCGGTGCTAAGAACGGCATCGTGTTCATCCGCGACTCGGTCAAAGCATAAGCGGAAGGGGGATATAAACAATGCCAATCGTAAAAGTTATGGATATGACCGGCAAAGAAGTCGGTGAGATCACTCTGTCCGATGTAATCTTCGGCGCAGATGTGAACGGCGCTGTTCTCCATGCCGCAGTCAGAACTTATCTGATGAACCAGAGACAGGGTACGCAGTCCACTCTGACCCGCACCGAGGTTTCCGGTGGCGGTAAGAAGCCCTGGAGACAGAAGGGTACCGGCCGTGCACGTCAGGGCTCTACCCGCGCTCCTCAGTGGACCCACGGCGGTGTCGCTCTTGGCCCGAAGCCCAGAGATTATCGCCTGTCTATGAATAAGAAGACCAGAAAGGTTGCTCTGTACAGCGCTCTGTCCGCTAAGGTTGCAGAGGGTAACCTCATCGTGGTTGACGACATCAAGACTGCTGAGTTCAAGACCAAGACCATGGTTAACATGATCAATGCTCTTGGCGGCGCTCGCAAGCCTTTGATCGTTCTGCCCGAGGTTGACACCATGGTCGTAAAGAGCTGCGACAACATCCCCGGTGCGAAGACCACCCTGGCTCACACCGTGAACGTTTATGACGTTCTGAATGCAGACAAGTTCATCGCATCCCGCGCAGCCATCGAAAAACTTCAGGAGGTGTTCGCATAATGAAAATGGTACAGGATATCATCATCAGACCGGTCATCACCGAAGCGAGCATGGACCGTCTGGCTGACAAGAAGTACACCTTTGAGGTTCGCAGTGATGCAACCAAGGCTGAGATCGCTGAGGCGGTTGAAGCTATGTTTAAGGTAAACGTTGCAAGCGTTAACACCATCAGCATGAAGAAGAAGCCGAAGAGATACGGTGTACACTTTGGTTACACCTCTGCTTGGAAAAAGGCTGTTGTAACCCTGAAGCCCGACTCCAAGACCATCGAGTTCTTCGAAGGCTTGAACTAATGTGAAGGAGGAAGTGTAGAATGCCTACCAGAAAGTACAACCCTACAACACCGTCCAGAAGAAATATGACGGTTCCTACCTTCGAGGAAATTACGAAGTTTACTCCCGAAAAGAGCCTGATCGCGATCAAAAAGAAGCATGCAGGCCGTAACAGCTACGGTCGCATCACCGTTCGTCACAGAGGCGGCGGCAACAAGGTCAAGTACAGACTCATCGATTTCAAGCGTCTGGATCAGTCTCCTGCAACTGTTGTCGGTATCGAGTACGACCCCAACAGAACCGCGTATATCGCACTGCTGCAGACTGAGGAGGGCAAGAAGAGCTATATCATCGCTCCCGAAGGTCTGACTGCCGGTGATACCGTTTACTGCGGTCCCGAGTCCGACATTAAGCCCGGTAACACGCTGCCTATCGCAAACATTCCCGTCGGTACCTTCATCTATAACATCGAGCTGTACCCCGGTAAGGGCGCTCAGCTGGTTCGTTCCGCCGGTACCGCTGCTCAGCTGGTTTCCAAGGAAGCCAACGGCATGGCTCAGATCCGTCTTCCCTCCGGTGAAGTTCGTTTCATCCGTCTGGATTGCAAGGCGTCCATCGGTCAGGTCGGCAACGTCGAGCACGACACTGTTAAGCTCGGTAAGGCCGGTAAGACCAGACACAAGGGCATCCGCCCGACCGTTCGCGGTTCTGTTATGAACCCCTGCGATCACCCCCACGGTGGTGGTGAAGGTAAGTCCCCCATCGGTCTGCCGAACCCCGTTACTCCTTGGGGCAAGCCTGCTCTGGGTTATAAGACCAGAAACAAGAAGGCCAGAACGGATAAGTTCATCGTAAAGCGCAGAAACGCTAAATAAGGAGGGAATATAAATGAGCAGAAGCCTGAAAAAAGCACCGTTTGTAGAAGCAAAGCTCTACAACCGTATCGTTGCTATGAATGAAAAGGGCGAGAAGAAGGTCCTGAAGACCTGGTCTCGTGCATCCACCATATTCCCGGACGTTGTCGGCCACACGATTGCTGTTTACGACGGTAAGAAGCACGTTCCGGTATATGTTGTTGAGGACATGGTTGGTCATAAGCTTGGCGAGTTCGCTCCCACCCGTACCTTCAAGGGTCACGCGGGCAGCAAGACGTCCAACAATGGTAAGTAATTTAGGAGGAGATTGAAATGGAAGCAAGAGCACATCTTAAATATGCCAGAATCTCCCCCCGCAAGGTGAAGATCGTTCTTGACCTCATCAGAGGCAAGGATGCAGACATGGCAATGGCAATTCTGAAGAACAAGCCCCGCGCTGCTTCTGAGTTGCTGATCAAGCTGCTGGCAAGCGCCGTGGCTAACGCAGAGAACAACAACCACATGGATCCTTCCAAGCTGTACGTTGCTGAGTGCTATGCCAACGAAGGTCCTACTCTGAAGAGAATCATGCCTCGCGCAAAAGGCAGCGCAGACAGAATCTTCAAGAGAACCAGCCACGTGACCATCGTGGTCCGTGAAAGAGACTAAGAAAGGAGATACGGTTTCAATGGGTCAGAAAGTAAATCCCCACGGTCTTCGCGTGGGCGTTATTAAGAACTGGAGCTCCAGATGGTTCGCAAAGGACGAAGTCTTCGGCGACACCCTGGTTTCCGACTATAATGTCAGAAAGTACCTGAAGAATGAACTCAAGGAAGCAGGTATTTCCAAGATCGAGATCGAGAGAGACGGTCATCGCGTTCGCGTGTTCGTCAACTGCGCTAAGCCCGGTATGGTTATCGGTCGCGGCGGCTCCGAGATCGACAAGTACAAGAATGCGATCGAGAAGATGGTTGGTATGCCTGTGGCTCTCAACGTTGTTGAGATCCGTCAGCCCGACCTGGATGCTCAGCTGGTCGCTGAGAACATCGCAAGCCAGCTGGAGCGCCGTATCGCGTTCCGCCGCGCTATGAAGATGGCAATCCGCAACACCATGAGACTGGGTGCTAAGGGTATCAAGATTTCCTGCTCCGGTCGTCTGGGCGGCGCCGAGATCGCAAGATCCGAGCACTATCACGAGGGTACCATCCCGCTGCAGACCATCCGCGCTGATATCGATTACGGTTTCTGGGAGGCTAACACCACCTACGGTAAGATCGGCGTTAAGGTTTGGATCTACAAGGGCGAGATCCTCAACGAAGTAAACAGAACCTCTGTTGCTGCTCCTCGCGATAACCGCGACCGCAGAGATCGCAGAGACAACCGCGGTGACAGACGTGGCAATGGCAACGGCGGTCGCTTCAACCGCGGCGACAGAACTCCCAGAGAAGGAGGTCGCAAGTAATCATGTTAATGCCGAAAAGAGTTAAGTACCGTCGCGTACAGCGCGGTAGAATGAAGGGTAAGGCGCTGCGCGGTAACACCCTGTCCAATGGTGATTACGGCTTGGTCGCACTTGAGCCCGCATGGATCACGGCGAACCAGATCGAGGCTGCCCGTATTGCTATGACGCGTTATATCAAGCGTGGTGGTAAGGTTTGGATCAAGATTTTCCCCGATAAGCCGATCACCGAGAAGCCTGCTGAGACTCGAATGGGTTCCGGTAAAGGTTCTCCCGAGTATTGGGTAGCAGTTGTAAAGCCCGGTCGCGTTATGTTCGAGATGGGCGGCGTCAACGTTGACGTAGCTCGCGAGGCAATGCGTCTGGCAAGCCACAAGCTCCCGATCAAGACGAAGTTCGTAACTAAGAGCGAGGAGGTTTAATCAGCAATGAAGGCAAATGAAATCAGAGAACTGACGGCTGAGCAGCTGTCGGAAAAGCTCAAAGAACTCAAGACTGAGCTGTTCAACCTCCGCTTCCAGCATGCGATCAATCAGCTTGAGAACCCCCACAGAATCGTTGAGGTCAAGCGTGATATCGCACGCGTAATGACCGTTCTTCAGCAGAAGAATGCATAAGGAGGATTGAGTCATGACACAAGAGAGAGCTCTCAGAAAAACCCGTGTGGGTCTGGTTGTCAGCAACAAGATGGACAAGACCATCGTCGTTGCCATTGAGGACAACGTAAAGCACCCCGTTTACGGCAAGATCATTAAGAGAACCCTGAAGGTTCACGCACACGATGAAAACAACGAATGCTCCATCGGCGACAAAGTCGAAGTCATGGAAACCAGACCCCTCTCCAAGACCAAGAGATGGAGACTGGTTGAAATCATCGAAAAGGCGAAATAAGTAGATACGGCAAATATCGTATTGAATAGGAGGATTAGCTAAAGTGATTCAGCAACAGACACTGATGAAGGTTGCCGATAACACCGGTGCAAAGGAACTGATGTGCATTCGTGTACTTGGTGGTTCCGGTCGCAGATATGCAAATATCGGCGATGTCGTGGTATGCAGCGTAAAGAAGGCTGCTCCCGGCGGTGTTGTTAAGAAGGGCGCCGTTGTAAAAGCTGTTGTCGTTAGAAGTGTTAAGGGCCTGAAGCGTGAAGACGGTTCGACCATTCGCTTCGATGAGAATGCAGCTGTTATTATTAAAGAAGATAAGACTCCCACGGGTACCCGTATCTTTGGGCCGGTCGCAAGAGAACTTCGTGACAAGGACTTCCTGAAGATCCTGTCCTTGGCTCCCGAAGTACTTTGATGGAGGAAACGAAAATGGCAAAAATGCATATTAAAACTGGCGATACCGTTGTCGTTCTCTCCGGTGACGATAAGGGCAAGAAGGGCGAAGTCATCGCCGTTTCTCCCACCGAGGGCAAGGTTATCGTTAAAGACGTCAACGTTATCCACAAGCACGTAAAGCCCCGCAGACAGGGCGAGAGCGGCGGTATCGTTGATGCAGAGGGTGCTATCTATGCATCCAAGGTCGCTATGTACTGCCCCAACTGCAAGAAGGGCGTACGCACCAAGGTCGTCGTTGACGGCGAAGAGAAGGCTCGCGCTTGCACCAAGTGCGGTCACAAGTTTTGATTGAGGAGGTAGCAAAAAATGGCAGCAAGAATGAAAGAACTGTATACTGCCGAGGTTGCTCCTGCACTCATGAAGCAATTCGGCTACAAGTCCGTTATGCAGATCCCGAAGCTGGACAAGATCGTTGTCAACGTCGGCGCGGGTGATGCTAAGGAAAATTCCAAGGTCATCGAGAGCGTTGTCGCAGATCTGACTCTGATCACCGGTCAGAAGGCAGTTCCCACCTACGCAAAGAAGTCCGTCGCTAACTTCAAGCTCCGTGAGGGCATGAAGATCGGTGCGAAGGTTACCCTGCGTGGCGAGAAGATGTACGAGTTCGTTGACAGACTGTTCAACTTCGCACTTCCCAGACTGCGTGACTTCAAGGGCATCAATCCCGATGCATTCGACGGTCGCGGCAACTATGCTCTGGGTCTGCGCGAGCAGCTCATCTTCCCGGAGATCGAGTATGACAAGGTTGACAAGGTTCGCGGTATGGACATCTGCTTTGTTACTACTGCAAACACCGACGAAGAGGCAAAGGCTCTGCTGACTCTCATGGGCGCACCCTTTGCACACAAATGATTGAGGAGGTAGACAGTCATGGCAAAGAAAGCAATGATCCTGAAGCAGCAGGCTGAGCAGAAGTTCTCTACTCGCCGTTACAACCGCTGCAAGATTTGCGGTCGTCCCCACGGTTACCTCCGCAAGTTCGCCATCTGCCGCATTTGCTTCCGTAACCTCGCTTACAAGGGCGAGATTCCGGGCGTAAAGAAGGCATCCTGGTAATATCACGTTATCCTCGCGGCCACGCGCCGCGGTGATATAAAAACAAACTCCCAACTATCGGAAGGAATCGCCGCGCAGGCGGCGGTTTACCACCGATATGCCGCCGGTAACAGCCGGCAGCAAGAAATTATTACTTGCATAAAGGAGAAGAAAGTACTATGCAAATGTCAGACGTAATTGCAGATATGCTCACCAGAATCCGCAACGCAAATGATGCGAAGCACGCGACTGTTGACATTCCTGCATCCAACATGAAGAAGGCTATCGCCGAGATCCTCGTTAAAGAGGGTTATGTAAAGAGCTATACCGTTATCGATGACGGTAAGCAGGGCACCATCCGTGTTACTCTGAAGTATTTGGCAAACAAGCAGAAGGTCATCCGCGGCATCCGCCGCATTTCCAAGCCCGGTCTGCGTATCTACGCTTCTTGCGAGGATATGCCGAAGGTTATGAACGGCCTGGGTATTGCAATCGTTTCCACTTCCAAGGGTATCATGACGGATAAGGCAGCTCGCGCGCTGCATGTCGGCGGCGAAGTGCTTGCCTTTGTATGGTAAGAAAGCGGGAGGTATAAGAAATGTCTAGAATTGGTAGAATGCCTATTACGGTTCCCGCCGGTGTTACCGTTACCATCGGTGACGAGAACGTTGTTACTGTCAAGGGCCCCCAGGGTACTCTGACTCAGAAGTTCAACGTCAACATGAAGATCGAGCAGAACGGTGCTGAGGTTACCGTCTCTCGTCCCAACGATGATCCCGAAATGAGAAGCCTTCACGGCCTGACCCGCGCACTGCTGGCAGATATGGTTACCGGTGTTAACGCCGGCTACGCAAAGACGCTGCAGATCGTTGGTGTCGGTTACAGAGTTGCTCTGCAGGGCAAGAACCTGGTTCTCAACCTTGGTTTCTCTCACCCCATCAATGTAGAGGCTCCCGAGGGCATCAAGTTTGAGGTTCCGGATCCCAACACGATCATTGTTAAGGGCTTCGACAAGCAGGCGGTCGGTCAGATCGCAGCTGTTATTCGTTCCAAGCGTCCTCCTGAGCCTTATCATGGTAAGGGCGTTAAGTATTCTGATGAAGTCATTCGCCGCAAGGCCGGTAAGGCCGGTGGCAAGGGCAAATAATGAAAGGAGCGTTGTTGTAAGATGGTTTCAAGAAAAGACAAAAACCAGGCTCGTCTTAAGAGACATAAGAGAGTCAGAAAGAACATCTCCGGCACCGCTGCGCGCCCTCGTCTGGTTGTTTATCGCTCTAACGCGAATATTAGCGCTCAGATCATTGATGATGTCGCAGGTAAGACGCTGGTTAGCGCTTCCACCTTCGGCAAGTGCTATGATGGCAACGGCGGCAATAAGGTCGCAGCAAGAGCCGTCGGTAAGGATATTGCAGAGAAGGCTCTCGCAATGAACATTACCGAGGTCGTATTTGACCGTGGCGGTTATCTGTATCACGGACGTGTATCGGAATTGGCTGAGGGTGCCCGCGAGGCAGGCCTGAAGTTCTGATTTCCTTTGGAAGTCAGTCCGGTTTGTACACTGTTCAATCACCATTGAACATTTTGGAGGAAAAAATGATTAACAAAATCAATCCCGAAGAGCTCGACCTGATTCATCAGGATCTGATTGCTCTCAACCGTGTTAGCAAGACTGTAAAGGGCGGTCGTATCGCTCGTTTTGCCGCACTGATGGTTGTCGGTGACGGCAACGGCCACGTCGGCGTAGGTCTGGGCAAGGCAGCTGAGGTACCCGAGGCAATCCGCAAGGGTATCGAGGATGCAAAGAAGAATATGATCACCGTATCTCTGAAGGGTACCACCATTCCCCACGAGGTTGTCGGTGTGTTCGGCGCAGGTAAGGTTATCCTGAAGCCTGCTGCACAGGGTACCGGTATCATCGCCGGTGGTAAGGTCAGAGCTGTACTTGAGGCTGCCGGTATTTCCAATATCCGCGCTAAGTGCCTGCGCTCCAACAACCCCACCAACGTTGTCAAGGCTACCATGGCAGGCCTCGCTGAGCTCCGTTCCGCAGAGGAGGTCGCTAAGATCCGCGATCTGACTGTTGATCAGGTTAAAGCTTGAGGAGGACACGAACAATGAAAAAGGTAACTTTGAAGAAGAGCCTCATCGGCGCACTGCCGAAGCAGAAGGCTACGGCTGCATCTCTGGGTCTGCGCAAGATCGGCGATGCGATCGTCCATGAGGACAATGCGGTTCTCGCAGGCAAGATCAAGGTGATCGCTCACCTGGTTGCTGTTGAGACCGTGGAAAACGCATAAGGAGGTAAATGAATAATGAAACTCCATGAACTTTCCCCCGCGCAGGGTTCCGCTAAGCCCGCTTGGCGTAAGGGTCGTGGCCCCGGTTCCGGTAACGGTAAGACCGCAGGTAAGGGTCACAAGGGTCAGAACGCTCGTTCCGGCGGCGGTGTACGTCCCGGCTTCGAGGGTGGTCAGATCCCGATTTACAGAAAGCTTCCGAAGCGCGGCTTCAACAACATCTTTGCTAAGAACTATGCAATCGTTAATGTTGAAGATCTGAACCGTTTTGAGGATGGTGCTGTCGTTGATCTGGATGCACTGCTTGCAGCTAAGATCGTTCGTAAGCCCATGGACGGCGTGAAGGTACTCGGCAACGGCGAACTCACCAAAAAATTAACCGTAAAAGCCGCAGTCTTTTCTGCTACTGCGAAAGAAAAGATCGAAGCAGCTGGTGGAAAGACTGAGGTGGCTTGATTATGTTTCAGACACTGAAAAATGCCTGGAAGGTACCGGAGCTTAAGAGCAAGATCCTCTTTACGCTTCTGGTTATCGTTCTTTACCGCCTGGGTTCCAGCGTCGTCGTTCCTTTCGTCGATGCTGACCTGATGAAGGCGTTCAGCGAGCAGACCTCGGGAACCGTGTTCGAATACATGAGCTTCCTGTCCGGTCAGGCATTCAGCCAGGGTACCCTGTTCGCCCTGAACGTTATGCCTTATATCACCTCCTCCATCGTTATGCAGCTGTTGACCATTGCGATCCCCGCACTGGAGCGTATGGCGCAGGACGGTGAAGAGGGTAAGAAGAAGATCTCTGCAATCACCCGTGTCGTTACCGTTGCTCTGGCTCTGATTACCGCTTTCGGTTATACGCAGATGCTCAAGGCAGGCTTCGGCTCCGGTGTGTCTTATCTGACGAACAACTCTGTTTTCGCTCAGATCATCATCATCGCTTGCTACTGCGCAGGTGCAGCGCTGATCATGTGGCTGGCAGAGAGAATTAACGAGCACGGAATCGGCAACGGTATCTCCATGATCCTGTTTGCAAACATTCTGTCTCGCGTTCCCGCGCTGCTTTCCGGCGTATGGAACATGACCTTTACTGAGGGTGGCTTCAGCGGTTTCAAGATTGGCGGTCTCTTCCTGTCCATCCTGTCTATCGCAATTACGATCGCCATCATCGTATTGATCGTTTGGTTCACTGAGTCCGAGCGCCGCATCCCGATCCAGTACGCAAAGCGTCAGGTTGGTCGTAAGATGTACGGTGGTCAGACCAGCAACCTGCCCCTGAAGATGAACATGGCAGGCGTTATGCCTATCATCTTCGCAAGCTCTATCGTTTCTATCCCCGCAACGATCGCAGGCTTTATCAACGACTCTGAGAACTGGTTCGTAGCATGGGTCACTAAGTGGTTCAACTACAACACCTGGCCCTATCTCGTCGTTTATATCGTCCTGATCCTCGCATTCTCCTATTTCTATATTATGATCTCCTTCAACCCTGTTGAGGTTTCCAATAATATCAGAAATCAGGGTGGTTCGGTCCCCGGTATTCGTCCCGGCAGACCTACCGCAGACTATATCAAGAGAATTCTGAACAGAATTACGACCATCGGCGCGGTATTCCTGATCTTTATCGCAGGTTTCCCCATGCTGATGAGCATCGTTCTGCCCAACTTCTCCGGTCTGGCATTCGGCGGCTCCTCGCTGCTGATCGTTGTCGGTGTTGCGCTTGAAACCTTCCGTAACCTGGAAGCTCAACTCTCTCTGCGCAATTACAAGGGATTCCTTGATTGATCCACACACATTCGGAGGCAAACATGAATCTGATTTTGATGGGTGCTCCCGGCGCGGGCAAAGGCACGCAGTCCGAGAAGATCACCGAGAAATATCAAATTCCTGCGATTTCCACGGGCGATACGCTCCGCCGCGCCATCAAGGATGGTACGGAGATGGGGCTGAAGGCTCAATCGTATATGAATGAGGGTAAGCTCGTTCCCGATGAAGTCGTGATCGGAATCATTAAGGAACATCTTGCGACGGATGCCTGCAAAAACGGTTTCGTTCTCGATGGCTTCCCCCGCTCTCTGCCTCAGGCAGAGGCGCTGGATGCTATGGGCGTTCGTATTGATGCTGTTGTCAGCATCGAAGTGCCGGACGAGGTGATCGTCACGCGTATGAGCGGCCGCCGTGTGTGCGGTTGCGGCGCGTCCTATCACGTCGTTCACAATCCCCCCAAGACCGCAGATGTTTGTGATAAGTGCGGCGCTGCTCTGTACGTTCGTGCAGACGACAACGCTGAGACGGTCATGAACAGACTGCAGACCTATCATAACACGACCGAGCCCATCGCGGCGTTCTACGACGCAAAGGGCAAGCTGATCCGCATTGACGGTCAGGGTAAGGTTGAGGAGATTACTGCGAAGATCTTCGCAGCCCTCGATGCTATCGAAGCTTGAGGTTTCCTGCTATGATCCAGGTTAAAAATTCTATTCAGATTGCGGCGATGAAGGACGCAGGTCGCATCACGGGCGAGGCTTTGCTTGCCGCCCGTGACCGACTCCGCGAAGGGATCACCACCTACGAGCTTGATAAGGTCATTCACGACTATATCGTTCGTGCGGGGGCGCGCCCGTCCTTCCTCGGCTACGCCGGATTTCCCGGCAGCGCTTGCATCAGCATCAACGATGAGGTCATTCACGGCATCCCTTCCAAGAAGAGGGTGATCAAGAATGGCGACGTCGTCAAGATCGATGTCGGTGCTTATTACAAGGGTGTTCACGGTGACAGTGCGCGCACCATCGGTGTGGGAGAGATCTCTTCTGAGGCGCAGCGGCTGATCGACGTGACACGAGAAAGCTTCTTCCGTGGCATTGCTGCGTTTGCCGTTGGCAATCGCATTGGCGATATCGGCCACGCGATCGACTCCTACGTCGTGGAGAACGGGTTCTCTACGGTCAAGAGATACGTCGGTCACGGCATCGGCGCAGATCTTCACGAGTCGCCCGACGTTCCCAACTTCGGAACGGCAGGTCGCGGCGCAAGACTCTGCAACGGTATGGCGCTTGCCATTGAGCCGATGGTCAACGTCGGTGCCCCTGAGGTGCTGGAGCTTTCCGATGGCTGGACGGTCAAAACGGTGGACCACTCGCTGTCCGCTCACTATGAAAACACCGTCGTGCTGGTTGGCGGTGAGGTGCTGAACCTTACGCTGATCGATCCGCAATTCTGATGCAATTCTGATTGTATTCACTGATTTTCCAATCATCTGAAGTAAGGAGGGATTATTCTGTCAAAAGACGATGTAATCGAATTTGAAGGTGTCGTAGTCGAGGCACTGCCTAACGCAACCTTCAAGGTGAAGCTGCCCAATGAGCATATTGTAACAGCTCATATCTCCGGCAGACTGCGCATGAATTATATCAAGATACTGCCCGGTGACCGTGTGACCGTTGAGGTCTCGGTTTACGACCTGGATAAGGGTCGTATCACCTGGCGTGCGAAATAAGTTTAGAAAGGGTTGATATCCATGAAGGTAAAACCGTCCGTTAAAAAGATCTGCGAAAAGTGCAAGATCATCAAGAGACATGGCAAGGTCATGGTCATCTGTGAGAACCCGAAGCACAAGCAGAAGCAGGGCTGATACAGTCCACAACAAACCATTTTGAGAGGTGAAAAACAATGGCTCGTATAGCTGGTGTTGATATTCCCAACAACAAGCGCGTCGAAATCGCCCTTACCTATATCTACGGTATCGGTCGTAAGAGCGCAAACGATATTCTGGCAAAAACCGGAATTGATCCCGATACCCGTGCGAAGGATCTGACCGAGGCTGACGTTGCAAAGCTTCGTGACGTTATCGAAAACGAGTACACGGTTGAGGGTGATCTGCGTCGTGAAGTCGGTCTGAACATTAAGCGTATGGTAGAGATCAACTGCTATCGCGGTATCAGACACAGAAAAGGCTTGCCGGTCAGAGGTCAGAGAACCAAGACCAACGCAAGAACTCGCAAGGGTCCCGCGAAGACCATCGCGAACAAGAAGAAATAAAGGAGTGGCATAAAGATGGCGAATGTAAAGAAAGTAGTCAAGAGACGCCGCGAAAGAAAGAATATTGAGAAGGGTGCCGTTCACATTCGTGCAACCTTCAACAATACGATCGTTACCATTACCGACGTCAACGGAAATGCAATTTCCTGGGCTTCCGCCGGTGAGCTGGGCTTCAAGGGCTCCAGAAAGTCCACGCCCTTTGCTGCACAGTCCGCATCCGAGACCGCTGCTAAGGCGGCTATGGAGCACGGCCTGAAGACGGTTGAGGTATTTGTTAAGGGTCCCGGTGCAGGTCGTGAGTCCGCAATCCGCGCACTCGAGGCTGTAGGTCTGCAGATCACCATGATCAAGGACGTAACTCCCGTGCCCCACAACGGTTGCCGCCCCCCCAAGCGTCGTCGCGTATAATTCTTAGGAGGTACGAAGATTATGGCAAGATATACTGGTCCTGCGTGCAAGCTCTGCCGCAGAGAGGGTACCAAACTGTTCCTCAAGGGTGATCGCTGCCTGACCGGCAAGTGCGCTCTGGAACGCAGAAACACCGCGCCCGGTCAGCACGGTGCTAACACCAAGAAGCTGAAGGAATACGGTATGCAGCTTCGCGAAAAGGAAAAGACCAAGAGATACTATGGCGTTCTTGAAAGACAGTTCTACAACTATTTCAAGGAAGCTGACCGCACCAAGGGTATGACCGGTGAGAACCTGATCTGCCTGCTTGAGCGTCGTTTGGACAACGTGGTTTACAGAATGGGCATGGCTGCTTCTCACAAGGAGGCTCGTCAGCTGGTTCTGCACGGTCACTTTACTCTGAACGGCAAGAACGTTAACATTCCTTCTCTGATCGTGAAGGCCGGTGACGTTGTTGCAGTGAAGGAGAGCAGCCGCTCCAGCGAGAAGATTAAGGCTCTGGCTGATGCTCTTGCTACCAAGACTGCTCCCAAGTGGCTGGATGTCAACAAGGATGCTCTGTCCTGCAAGGTTGCTACGCTGCCTGCAAGAGACGATGTTGACTTCGAGTTCAACGAGCAGCTGATCGTCGAGCTTTACTCCAAGTAATCAATCCGCATTTGCCAACGATGGTATCATGGCAATGCTTGCTACTTGGTACGATCATGGCGAATCTCATTCGCAAACACAGTTTATTACGCGTTGCTTGCTAATTATTATTATGAGGAGGGTTATTTGGAATGATTGAAAAGCCCAATATTACGACGATCAGTCTGAGTGATGATGGTAAAAAGGGTGAGTTTGTTGTCGAGCCGCTGGAAAGAGGCTTTGGTACTACGCTGGGTAACTCCCTGCGTAGAGTTCTGCTCAGCTCGCTGCCCGGCGTGGCAGTAACCAGCATCAAGATTGATGGCCCGTTGCATGAATTCAGCACTGTTCCCGGTGTTTTGGAGGACGTTACCGAAATCGTTTTGAACGTTAAGGGCATTGTCGCAAAGCTGCACTCGAACGGTCCCAAGACCGTTGTGATCGATGTGACCGGCGAGCGCGACGTTACTGCCGGTGACATCAAGCAGGATTCCGATATTGAGGTCCTGAACCCGGAACATCATATCTGCACGGTCGGTGAGAACGCGCGCTTCTACATGGAGCTGACGTTCGACATCGGTCGCGGATATATTTCCCAGGAACGGAACAAGCAGATTCATACCGCGCTGCTGGGTGCCGCTACTTCGGCTCCCATCGGTACGATCTACACCGATTCCATTTACACGCCCGTCTATAGCGTAAGCTATACGGTCGATAACACTCGTGTTGGCAACATTACCGACTACGAGAAGCTTACGCTGGAAGTCGAGACCAATGGTACGATTTCCGCTAAGGAAGCGATTTCGCTTGGCGCCAAGATTCTCAATGAGCATCTCAACCTGTTCATTGACCTGTCTGAGGAAGCAAAGACGAAAGACTTTATGGTTGAACGGGAAGAAACCAAGAAAGAAAAGGTCCTTGTGATGACCATTGAGGAGCTTGACATGTCTGTACGTAGCTTCAACTGCTTGAAGCGTGCAGGCATTGATACGGTTGAGGATTTGACCACACGCACTGAGGAGGACATGATTAAGGTCCGTAACCTCGGTAAGAAATCGCTGGAAGAAGTCATTCAGAAGCTGCACTCCCTCGGTCTTGATCTCAAGAGAGAAGAAGACTGAGTTGCAGCGAAACATTAGGATAGCAGAAGGAGGGAAATACCATGCCCGGAAACAGAAAACTCGGCAGACCTACGGCGCATAGAATGGCTATGCTGCGTGGTTTGGTCACCCTGCTGCTTGAGAACGGCCAGGTCGAGACTACTCTCGCCAGAGCTAAGGAAGTTCGTTCTCTCGCGGAGAAGATGATTACGCTCGGTAAGAAGAACACGTTGGCTTCTCGCCGTGCAGCTCTTGCTTTCATTACCAAGGAGGCTGTTGTCGCTAAGTTGTTTGGCGAGATCGCTCCCAAGTATGAGAACCGTAACGGTGGTTACACTCGTATCTTCAAGATCGGTGTTCGCCGCGGCGATGCTGCTGAAATGGCAATCATCACGTTGATCGAAGACTAATTTTTGATCGAAACTTAAAAAAGACTGCCGTGCAGAAATGCACGGCAGTTTTGATATGTAGCCAAAAAGCGGTGGGGGAAACTTTTGTGTACAAAAGATTCCCCACACCCTCTTCAAAAAACTTGATTGATAAAAAAGAATTGCATCGTATCAAATGCAAATTTCTTTTTTTTGTTTTTCAAAGTTCTTGAAAAGGGGGGCGCGAGGGGGAAAACTTCTTTTAAGAAGTTTTCCCCCTCGCCTTGTTTTTTATTTACTTTTTCGGGAAGCTGTCCTTCAAGCCGACGATGCGGTTGAAGGTGTTTTCATTTTTGGTATCCTTGCAGAAATAGCCAACGCGAACGAACTGGAACTTGTCGCCGGGGGCTGCGGTAGCAAGGCTGGGCTCGACCATAGCACCCTCGATCTTGCAAAGAGAATCTGCGTTGAGGAAGTCCAGATAGGTCATACCCTCGGGAACGTCTGCGGTGTTCTCAATATTGAACAGGCGCTCGTAGAGCATCAGCGTTACCGGCTGCGCATATTTCGCGGACAGCCAGTGAATGGTTCCCTTGACCTTTCTGCCGTCAACGGGCATACCGTTGCCGGTTTCCAGATCGGCTGTCGCGTGAATGCACTTAATGGAGCCGTCCTCGTTCTTTTCGATGCCGGCGTACTTGATGATATAACCGCCCATGAGTCTGACCTCGCCATCAGGCTTGAGGCGGAAGAACTTGGGAGGCGGAACCTCTGCAAAGTCATCGGCATCGATATAGATCTCGCGCGTCATGGGAAGATCGCGCGTGCCGAGCTCGGGCTTCTGCGGATGGTTGGGAACTGCGATCATTTCCTCCTTGTCCTCGGGATAGTTGTCGATGACAACCTTGATGGGGGAGGTAACTGCAATGCGGCGCAGTGCATTTTCGTTCAGATCATCGCGCACGCAAGCCTCCAGCTGACGTACGTCAACGGTGTGGTCGGTGTTGGTAACACCTGCTTCGCGAACAAAGGTAAACAGCGCATGAGGCGTGTAGCCGCGACGGCGCAGACCCTTGAGCGTGGGCAGACGGGGATCGTCCCAACCGTCCACGTGGCCTTCCTCTACCAGCTGGCGCAGGTAGCGCTTGGACATTACGGTGTAGGTAATGTTCATGCGGCCGAATTCCCATTGATGCGGCTTCTTTTCAAAGCCGATCTTTTCAACGACCCAGTCGTAAAGCGGTCTGTGATTACGGAATTCGCTGGAGCACAGAGAGTGCGTGATGCCCTCCAGTGCATCCTGAATGGGGTGCGCGAAGTCGTACATGGGATATACACACCATTCGTCGCCCTGGCGGTGATGGTGAATATGCTTGATGCGGTAAATAACAGGATCGCGCAGATAGGGGTTGTCCGAGGAGGGATCGATCTTGGCGCGCAGCGTGCGTGCTCCGTCGGGGAACTCACCGGCTCTCATGCGCTCAAACAACTCGAGGTTTTCCTCTACGGAGCGATTGCGATAGGGAGATTCCTTGGATGCGACCGAACGGTCGGTGCCCTTGTAGTCAGCCAGATCGTCCTTGGAAAGGTCGCAAACGTAGGCATCGCCCTGCTTGATCAGCTGGACGGCAAACTCGTAGCATTTTCCGAAATAGTCGGAGCCGTAGAAGACACCGCCGGTAGGAGTGGCACCCAGCCATTCCAGGTCCTCACGGATGGAGCGAACGAACTCATCCGACTCCTTGGCGGGGTTGGTATCGTCGTAGCGCAGGTTGAACAGACCGTTGTATTTGTTTGCAACGTCTGTGTTGATGCAGATCGCCTTGACCGAGCCGATGTGCAGATATCCGTTGGGCTCCGGCGGGAAGCGGGTGTGGATGGCAAGATCGGGATTGGCGATCAGGTCGGCATCAATGATGTCGTGAATAAAGTTTGTATTTTTGATTTCTTCCATGAGAAGTTCTCCTTGTGTTGAGAAAATTAAGCGAGGGTAGTCAGCAGGGCATCAAGGCGTGCAAAGGTACGTTCCTTGCCCAGAATGTGCATGACGGTGTATAGATCAGGGGCGTTCATCTTACCGGTGACGGCGACACGCAGGAACATGCTGACGTCCGCAACGCTACCCTTGAACGCGGTGGGATCGGCCTTATATGCCTTCATATCGGCAGCAAAGCCGAGCGAAGAGGCGATCGTCTTGACCTTTTCAAACCATGTATTCATGTCGTCGCTCTCGTCGTAGCTTGCCTTGAACTGCTCAATGACAGCCTTGACGTCTTGCTTGTCGAAGGTATCGGGAATGGTGTCGAGCAGGGTAAAGTAGGCATCGTAGAAGAAGCCCATGTAATCCTTGACTTCACTCCAAAGGCCAAAGTCCTTACGGGGCTTTTTGCCGCCGCGACCGATGGCAAGAATGGAGGTTGCATATGCGGGATCGGCTGCAAGCAGTGCGTGGAAATCGGGATCGTAATCCTTGGTCCAGTCGGTCAGCTCGGCATAAACCTCCTCGGCACTCATGCGGCTGATGACGTTCTTTGCTACGTCATTGAGCTTGTTGAAGTCAAACAGGCAGCCCGAAACCGACATTTTTTTGATGTTGAAGGGGAAGTCCGTGTAGGGCTTGTCGGGATTCTGCATACGCCACTCCTCGTAGTTGGAGTTGAGCAGCGTCATGACGTACTCACAAACGACACGGGCACTGTAGCCCATGCGAGTGTAATCATCCATGTTGGCGCCCATGTCGCGCTTGGACAGCTTTTTCTTGTTGCCGTTTTCGTCCAGACGCATGATCTGAGCGATGTGCATATACTTGGGTACCTTGAAGCCGAGATAGCGGAACAGCTGCAGGTGCTTGGCAAGGCTGGGCAGCCACTCCTCACCGCGGATGACGTGCGTCGTTCCCATGAGGTGATCGTCCACGGCGTGAGCGAAGTGGTAGGTGGGAATGCCGTCGGACTTGAGCAGAACAAAATCCTCGTCGTTCTCGGGAATCTCCATGTTGCCCTTGACAAGGTCCGTTACCTTGAGTTTTTTCTCAGGATCGCCGTCAGACAGAATACGCAGCACAAAGGGATCGCCGGCAGCCAGATGTGCCTCTACGTCCTCCATGGTAAACTCACGGTTTTTGAGCATCTCGGCGCGTTTGGACTGCGCCTGTGCCTCCCAGTCGGTATTTTTCAGTTCTTCTTTTTTATTGACCTGCTGCAGCTCCTCCAGCTCCTGCTCGGTCGTAAAGCAGGGGTAGGCGCGTCCTTCGCGGACCAGCTGCTTGGCGTAGACGTGATAGATGGGTGCGCGCAGACTCTGCTTGTAGGGGCCGTATGCACCGTGATCCGCGACTACGCCCTGCTCGTTGAGAATGGCACCCTCGTCAAATTGGATGCCGTAGCGGGCAAGCGTGCGGATGAGTCCCTCTGCCGCGCCGGGAACCTCACGCTTGGCGTCGGTATCCTCAATGCGCAGATACAGCATACCACCCGACTGGTGCGCCAGGCGCTCTGCCACCGTGGTGGGGAACAGACCGCCAAAATGCACGAATCCCGTGGGGCTGGGTGCAAAACGGGTAACCTTTGCGCCCTCGGGCAACTGGCGCGAGGGGTATTTTGCTTCCATATCCGCCGGCGTCTCGGTGACATCCGGGAACAAAAGCTCAGCTAAACGATTGTAGTCCATAATTTATAGTTTCCTTTATCAAAAATATCAGATCATGCGTCCCAGTGCGCGCCATGCACGCTCCAGCGTGGTGGTCTCACCGTGACCGGAGGCGAGAGTCAGCGTCATGGGAAGGGTAGAGATGCGCTGCAGCGAGGCGGCAAGCGCGTGCGAGTCGCCGCCATACAGATCGTATCTGCCATAGCCTGCGGCGAACATGGTGTCGCCCGAAAGCAGAAATTCGCCCTCGGAGGCTAAAAAGCAGCATGAGCCCTTTGTGTGCCCCGGTGTGTGCAGCACCTGCAGGGAAGCAGAGCCCAGGGGAAGAATGTCGCCGTCGTGCAGCAGGCGGTCAGCAGCTCTCCAGGCACGCTGTCGTCCGAAAAAGTCGGAAAAGGCGTTTTTTGTACCGTCGGACAGGTTTTCTGCATCTGCCTCGTGAATGTAGGTCGGCACACTCGGCAGCGCGTCACGCAGCTCGTCCAGTGAGAGCATATGGTCGAAATGACCGTGCGTCAAAAGAATTCCGTCGCAGACGGCATTCTCAGTGCGCAGCGCGGACAGAATGCGCTCGGTCGAAGCCGAGGGGTCGATCACAAAGGCGTGGGCGTCGTGTACGACCAGATAGCAGTTGGAGGCGAAGGAATTCGGGGTGAGTGTGATCAGCTTCATGGGGTTCTCCTTTGCCTTGTTGCATTTAAAACATACATATTTATTATACCACAAAAAAAACCGTTTGTCTATAAATTTACGCAATTTCATGAATTTTCAGAAAAAATCTTGCAAAAAATATTTGAAATAACACTTGACAAAACGGATAAAATATAGTATAATGTGTAAAGCAATTTGCTTTACACCTTGTCGAGGAGACATCCGATGTTTGAGAAGGATCTGAACATCACCTTTTTGCTGGATTTTTACGGCGACATTTTGTCGGAAAAGCGGCGTCAGGTGTTGGATGAATATTACAATAACGATCTTTCCCTGTCGGAGATCGCCCAGGATCTTGGCGTCACGCGCCAGGGAGTACGGGATCTGATCAAGAAGGCCGAGGCAGAGCTTTTGTTTTACGAGGAAAAATTGGGACTTGCCAAGCGATTCCGCGAGGCGGGAGAGCATGCGGCAGCATTGCGTGAGATGTCGTCCTCGTACGTTCTGCCCGATGAGGTGGTGCAGCGCATCCACGCGCTGGAGGATTGCGTGCGGTAATCGCCGCACGGTAGGTTGCAGTTGCAGGGAAGGCGAAACGCGTGTTTCGCAGAAAGGAAGGTTCACACTTGTTCGAGAGCTTAGGTGAAAAACTGAACAATGCCTTCAAGCGGCTGAAAAGCAAGGGTAAGCTGACCGAGGCCGACATTAAGGTCGGTATGCGCGAGATCAAGCTGGCATTGCTTGAGGCTGACGTTAACTTTAAAGTGGTGCGGGAATTTATTTCCGCTGTATCAGAGCGTGCTGTTGGCGCAGAGGTGCTGGAATCTCTGCTGCCGGGTCAGCAGGTCGTTAAGATCGTTCACGAGGAAATGATCCGTCTGATGGGCGGCTCGCAAGCCAAGCTGACGATCGCGTCGCAGCCTCCGACCGTCGTGATGATGGTTGGTCTGCAGGGTGCAGGTAAGACCACCCACGCAGCAAAGCTCGCCAATATGTACAAGAAACAGGGCAAACGTCCGCTGCTGGTTGCCTGCGATATTTACCGTCCCGCCGCTATCCATCAGCTGGAGGTGCTGGGTGAGCAACTGGATATTCCCGTATTTACACTGGGAAACAAAGAATCCCCCGTCAAGATCGCCCGTGAGGGTGTGAAGGAAGCCATCCGCCGTGGCTGCGACATGGTCTTTGTGGATACTGCCGGTCGGTTGCACATTGACGAGGAGCTGATGGCAGAGCTTCAGAATATTAAAAAGGAAGTCAATCCTACCGAGATCCTTTTGACCATCGACGCCATGATCGGTCAGGACGCTGTCAACGTTGCCGAGCATTTTAATGGGCTTCTGGATGTTACGGGCGTCATTCTGACCAAGCTGGACGGCGATACCCGTGGCGGCGCGGCACTCTCTGTGCGCCATGTAACGGGCAAGCCGATCAAGTTTATCGGTGTCGGCGAAAAAATGGATGCCATTGAGGCGTTCCATCCCGACCGTATGGCAAGCCGCATTCTCGGCATGGGTGACGTGCTTTCTCTGATCGAAAAGGCGGAGCAGGCGTACGACGAAAAGAAAGCCGCGGAGCTGGAGCAAAAGATCCGCAAGGCGACCTTTACGTTGGATGACTATCTCGAGCAGCTGGAGCAGATCAAGGGCATGGGTAACATCGAGCAGCTGATGGGCATGATTCCCGGTGTAAAGCCCGGTGCGCTCAAGGATGCAAAGATCGATGAAAAGGCGATGGCGCATACCGAAGCGATCATCAAATCGATGACAAGACAGGAGCGCGAGCACCCCGAAATGATCAACTCCTCCCGTAAAAAGCGTATTGCGCAGGGAAGCGGTACGAGCGTCGAGGAGATCAACAAGCTGCTCAAGCAGTTTGAGCAGATGAAAAAAATGATGAAGCAATTCGCTTCCATGGGCGGCAAGGGCGGTAAGCGCTCGCCGTTTGGCAAGATGAAAATTCCGTTCGGATAATACTCGCACAGCGAGACATCCGTGGATTTTTATAAATAATTTTCAATATACATGTTGGAGGAAAAGAAAAATGGTTAAGATCAGACTGAAGAGAGTCGGTGCAAAGAAGGCACCCAAGTACCGCGTAGTTGTTGCTGACGAGCGTATGCCCCGCGATGGTCGTTTCATCGAGGAGATCGGCTACTACAACCCCATGACTGAGCCCGCAGAGCTCAAGATCGACGCTGACAAGGCTCAGCAGTGGATCAAGAACGGCGCACAGCCCACCGATACCGTTCGTGCACTTCTGAAGAAGTCCGGCATCATCGGCTAATTAAAGAGTAGCGTACCGAACACGATCTCGGTGTGAGGCCCGTTGCGGGCGTCCGCCGAAGAAAAAGAAAGGCATGGTCAATGAAATGGCAGATTTGAAGGAAACCTTAACGGGCATTGCCAAAGCCATTGTTGACAACCCCGAGGAAGTCACGGTGGTT
Source organism: Clostridia bacterium (assembly GCA_017452545.1). GTDB lineage: Bacteria > Bacillota > Clostridia > Oscillospirales > CAG-272 > SIG644. Next base: position 40,158 of record JAFTME010000093.1, read on the forward strand.
GAAAGCACCGATGATAATTCTATCGATCTTGTGTTGAGCGTTGCTCCCGACGATATGGGTATGGTCATCGGCCGCCACGGCAGAATCGCAAAGGCGATCCGCACGGTAATGAAGGCTGCTGCTACCGGCAGCGGCAAGAAGATTAACGTCGAAATTCGCTGAGCAAAAAATCACCGCAGAGTCAAGCTCTGCGGTGATTTTTTGTTTAGTCAAAAGCAATATATTTTCCTTCAAAGTAGATGTACAGGGTGCTCGGCGCCGCGGCGGATTTGTATATGCTGCAGCCGACCAAGCCACAGTTGGTGTAAAAGTTCTTCTCCGGGATGCGCGTACGACCGATGGTGCCGTGGACAAATCCAACACATTCGAGATCCGCCGGTGCCTCGGTCGGCGTTGCCGAGAAGTTTTCGCTGTAAAGTGTGTTTTCGTAACGCATGATAGGAGGAGGCGTGCCATCATCGGCTATGCTAAATGCAAGATAACCATCGTCCGTGGCAATGTAGATGCTGCTACCGTCGCCCGTGTATACGGTGCTGCCGACGTGTCCGCAGTTGCTGTAAAAATCCTCGGTAGGATAGGTGTTTTCCTCAACGCTGCTAAGAACGGAGCCAATCTCTTGGAGCTTGCTTGCGTCGATGAGTTCGCTTCTCATGTTGGAACATGTATAAAGGATCCCGTTGTAGCGGATCGCGGACTTGATAGGAGCTGCGGGGTGCGGCTCGGGGCGCATGAAGCCATGGTAGATGTCGCCGTCAAGAATGTAAAGCATATCCGGTGCGGAGGACAGCGTATAGACCTCGCAGCCGACGTAGCCGCAGTTGCTTTGCAGCGCTTGCTCCGGGAGTGTGTTATTCGCTACCGTGCTCGCGATTTTCCCGACAGACTGTAGCTGCGATGCCTGGTCGGCAGCGAGCGGATCGGATGTGAAATACAGTGCATCACCGTAATAGACGGCGGGCACACGCTCACGGATGGGAGCTGCGCTATCCTCCTGTGTCAGATCATCACCCTGCGCAGGCGGTGTCTCTGTGAGGGCACAGGCGGATAGGAAGAGGAGGGCAGAGAGCAGTAGAAAGAATATGCGTAAGGGGTTCATAGACGTTCCTCCTTTTCAAAAATGATTTACCTTCGCACTTTTATTGTACCATGCGGGTGGGGGACTGTCAATATGAATATGTACCAAATTTCCAAACCGAAATTTGGTAAAAAACAATAAGCAAAGCGCAAAAAACGCCCGAGCATCCATGGATGCCCGGGCGAAACCGGTTATATTAGTGGATGATGCACTTCTCAGTATCCTTATCGAAGATATGGATTCTGGTGGAGTCAAATGCAACCTTGATCTTGTCGCCTGCGCGAGTGGTGGAGCGAGAGGAAACACGAGCGGTCAGCTTGGTCTCGCCAACGAGCAGGTACAGATAGATCTCAGCACCCATCAGCTCGGTAACGTCAACGTCGGTATCAACGGTAGCGTCAGCGAACAGAGCCAGGTTAGCAGCATCGTCGTGGATGCACTCGGGACGCAGACCAACAACGACTTCCTTGCCGATGTAGTCCTTCAGCTCGGGAGCGTTTGCCTTCTCAGCGGGCAGCTTAATGGAAGCATTCTCGAAGGTGAAGTAAACGTCCTCACCCTTCTTCTCCAGCTTACCGTCCATGAAGTTCATCTGGGGAGTACCGATGAAGCCTGCAACGAACTGGTTGCAAGGAGAATCGTACAGGTTCTGAGGAGTATCAACCTGCTGGATCAGACCGTCCTTCATAACGACGATACGGGTTGCCATGGTCATAGCCTCGACCTGGTCATGCGTAACGTATACGAAGGTGGTCTCAACGCGGTGATGAATTCTGGTCAGCTCGGTTCTCATTGCTGCACGGAGCTTAGCGTCCAGGTTGGACAGAGGCTCGTCAAGCAAGAAGACCTGAGGGTTACGAACGATTGCACGACCCAGAGCAACACGCTGCTTCTGACCACCGGACAGAGCCTTGGGCTTACGGTCAAGCAGGTGAGTGATATCCAGCGCACGAGCTGCATCCTCAACGCGGCGCTTGATCTCCTCCTTCGGGGTCTTGGAGAGCTTCAGGCCGAATGCCATGTTCTCGAATACGGACATATGGGGGTACAGAGCGTAGTTCTGGAACACCATTGCGATCTTTCTGTCCTTGGGAGCGACGTCGTTAACCAGACGGTCGCCGATGAACAGCTCGCCCTCGGTGATTTCCTCCAGACCTGCGATCATACGCAGAGTCGTGGTCTTACCGCAACCGGAAGGACCGACGAGGACCAGGAACTCCTTGTCCTTGACTTCCAGGTTGAAGTCGGAAACGGCGGTAACGCCGCCGGGGTACTTCTTATAAATGTGTCTGAGAGATAAGCTTGCCATTGGAACAATCCTCCTAAAAAATAATCGGGTAGTTTTAATAGTAGACAATCTTTAACGCTTATTATTTTACCAAAAAATGCGTCGAAAGGGAAGAGGGATTTTCCCCAAAAATCACCCCTGCAACTTGTGCAACTGTTACAATTTAGTGCGAACAAAGTGTGAATAAAACGAATTTTGGCAACCCTGTTATTTAATAAATTAAAAATATTCGAGAAGAACCGCCAAAGCCTCCCAAGGCAACGCGCCCTCAATGACGGCGGCCTCGATGAGACTGTGATTGCATGGAATATAGCGGAGCAGATGCCAGTCCAGCTTGCCCTCGAAAATGCTCTCAATCAGCGCCATGCGCGACTGCTCGTTGAGGAAAGGGGCGAGGCGACGGACAAGATCGGGGGGGAGTGCGGAAAAATCGGCGTTTTCGATCAGCGAGACGGTTGCCTCATCCGAGAGATATTCTGCCAGCTCCATGATGTTGGTGATATCCACACCATGCTTATGCAGTCCCTTGGAAAGCTTGTCGAGGACGCTGGGCTTGAGCAGAGGGGCGATGCCGATCAGATCGTTGATTTGGTCTGTCATGATGTTTTGTTCTCCTTTTGCAATTTGTTTGAGCAGATGCTGCTCGCCTTGACTTGACGTGCCGGCGCTGATGAGCTCGTCCAGCGATACCGAAAAAAGTTCAGAGAGCGGAACGAGGATCGAAATATCGGGGAAGCTGTCGCCGCGCTCATATTTTGAGATGGCTTGGCGAGTGACCGACAGGCGGTCGGCAAGCTCGCTTTGCGTCATGTCTGCCTTCTTTCGCAGGCGTGCAAGATAGGCGCCGAAGGCGAAAATGTCAAACATAAAGAATACCTCCTCGATTGATTTCGGTAGCTTTATTGTAACAGGAAAGACAAAGCGAGTCAAGCAACGGGTGGTTGCAAAGAGGGGCGAGGGGATTAAGATTGTGCGAACAGGGTTGTCTAACTTATCAATCTCGGTCAAATTCACCGCAAAACTAATTTATTGCCAAATTTGTGGGGCAGGGGCCCCATATGGACGTTGCTGTTTGTTTATTCAGGACAGAACCGCTAAAAATTCAATCCTAAAATTTTTGCCAAAAGTTTTTGGGATTCTTAAACCCTTTTTTCAAAAAGGGTTTAAGCCCGCGGAGCGCGGGTGCAGGGCAGCGCCCCTTGCGCGCCCTTACTTCTCCTTCTTACCCAGCTTCATGGACAGAGAAATTCTCTTTTTCTTGACATCAACGGCGAGCACGCGGACCTGTACGACGTCACCGACCGAGACAACCTCGGAGGGGTGCTTGACGAAGCGATTGGACAGCTCAGAGATGTGGACCAGTCCGTCTTGATGGACGCCGATATCCAC
>JAFTME010000094.1 GCA_017452545.1 Clostridia bacterium
AACATATCACTTCGCATCTGCGCCTGCATCCGAACACCCATCACGTGGCCCTGATACTGAATAAAATACTGCAGCAGCATACGAATGATGTAGATCACCAGCAAGATCACACCCGCATATACGATCGCACGATACTTCGCATTGGGAATAAAATCGTTGAGCATGGTGCGTGTGATCATCGGATATACGACCGCAAGTAGCGCCACCATCAGCGATGCCAGCATATCCAGCACGAAAATGCGCATATGCGGCTTGTAGTAGGATAAAAACCGTCTCAGCATGATTATTCTTACTCCTTCTCTTGTCCTGCCCCACGAAGCGGCGGCAAAATTCTCGCGTCCGACGCATATGTCGCGCGGTTGGAGATCGTTCTGATATAGTCAAAGGTGATCTTCTCGCCGTCCTCTGCCAAGCGGCGCAGCCAGTCCTCCAGCAGATCAGCCGTATCGTTGTGCATCTTTTTCCGCGCATTGCCGCGTAAAAAGTAGGCCAGCGCATCGCCGTCGGTGTAGTCCTTGCCGCGGTAGATTTTGCAGGCAGCCACCCGATCGCAAAACATTTCCTTGACGAACCGCAGCGGCATGGGAACCGGCTCATACAGCTTGGTCGTCGGATTCAGATCGTTCCAATACTCAAAGTGATGGCGGTTGCGCCCCTTGTGATGCATCCATGCAAGTGAGTAACCAAAAAGCTCACGCTCACGCTCGTTGGGACTGCGCGTCCCCTGATAATACCGCGCCCCCGGCAAAAATTCCGTCGGCGTGTATTTGCTCAGATCATGAAACAGCCCTTGCCAACCGATCCCGGCACGAAAGCAATGACGAATGACACGGTGCCGATGCTTTGTGATCGTAAAAAAATGCTTCAAAGGATGTGACACCATACGCGCCTCCCTTCTTTTTGTATCTTATCTATTATACACTATTTTTTCCTTGCAGTCAAGCAAAACAAACGGATTTTTTATCAACTTTCCCTGCGTTGACAAAGCTTGCGTTTCATGGTATAATGGAAATAACCGATATTCATGGGGAGAACGTCATGCAATACCTAAAATCCTTTCGCCTACCCTCCGACGACGCAGAAGTTTCCTTTATCCTCTCTAATCATCCCAAAATCATGATGCAGTGCTACAGCAATAACGATTTCTATCCCTTCAAGCTGTTCCCGCAAAAAGGATTGACACACCTGGATTTTGAACCCATTACCATATTCTACGGCGGTAACGGCTCGGGAAAATCCACGCTGCTCAACGTCATCGCTCAAGCCCTGCATCTGCGTCGTATCGCTCCCTTCAACTACACCCCTTTTTATGAGGAATATCTGCGCCTTTGCTCCTTTGAGTTGTGCTTCGGTCAGCACGCTCCCGAGGATAGTACCATCCTCACCAGCGACGATGTGTTCGATTTCTTGCTCGATATCCGCACCATCAACCAAGGCGTTGACCGCAAACGCGAAGCATTGTTTGACGAATACGACCGTATGCGTGATCCCAACGCTCCCACCTGGCAAATGCAATCCCTCTCCGATTACGAGGAGCTCCGTGAGCGAAATGACGCCCGCCGACGCACCAAATCCGACTTCACCACCCGCCGCCTGCCCAAAAACCTCGTCGGTCATTCCAACGGCGAATCAGCGTTCGAATGCTTTACCTCCCGCATCACGGATAACGCCCTGTTTCTCCTCGACGAGCCGGAAAATAGCCTGTCGGTGACCCTGCAGCAAAAATTAGCCGCATTTTTGGAGGAATCCGTCCGCTTTTATAACTGCCAGCTCGTCATCTCTACCCACTCCCCCTTCCTGCTCGCCCTCAAGGGCGCCAAAATCTACGACCTCGATACCACCCCCGTCCGTACCGCCCGCTGGACTGAGCTCGAAAACGTCCGCGCCTACTACGAATTTTTCAAGCAAAACGAAAAAGCATTTGAATAATCATTGCGAGGGGGAAAACTTCTTTATAGAAGTTTTCCCCCTCGCGCTCCCCTTTTCAAGAACTTGAATAAAAATAGGGATAGAATGTTTTTCCACGATAACATCCTATCCATTTACACCAAAAGTTTTTTGAAGGGGGTGCGGGGGAAAATTTTTTCCCAAAAAAGTTCCCCCCGCCTTCTTTTCTTTAATAATCATTTTCAGTCCCTGCAAGGATGGTGTCCACGAACTGCTTGGCAGCGCGTGCGGAGCGCGTACCTCTTGCGAGGGCGTAGCGCTCGGCGCTGATATCGATGCGCTCGGGCGTATAAACGATCCCCGCCGCATCAGCAAGATGGTGCACAATATCAAGATACGTCTTCTTGTCAGGGCGATTGAAGGTAATCCGCAAGCCAAAGCGCTCGGAGAGCGAAACGATCTCCTGCATGGTGTCGTTGCGGTGTACGTCGTCCCCCTCGCGATCGGAATGCTTTTCCTTGACCAGATGACGGCGATTGCTCGTCGCATAAACGACCACGTTCTGCGACTTTGCCGAAACCGAGCCCTCGAGTATGGCCTTGAGCGCGCTGTAATTGTCATCGTCGCGCTGGAAGGAGAGATCATCGATAAACAGAATAAACTTCAGCGGATTGGTCGTCAGCTCGTCCAGAATGGCGGGGATCTCGTGCAACTGCTCCTTGCGGATCTCCAGAATACGAAGCCCCTGCTCGTACAGCTCGTTGACGACCGCCTTAATAGTCGAGGATTTTCCCGTACCCGCATCGCCCGTCAAAAGCATGTTCGCCGCCGGTAAGCCGCGCAGCAATGCCTGCGTGTTGTCCAGAATGATCTGCTGCTCCCGCTTGTAATCGATCAGCTCGGACAGCCGAATGGGATCGGGATTTTGCACGGGAATGATCTGCCGCTGCTCGCTCAGATAGAACATATGATACTTGGCGTAAATTCCGTAGCCGTATTTGCCAATGTTCTCGGCACGGTGACGATATCCCGACGGCAGATCCACGGCACTGTCCGTCTCAAATGCCGCAAGATACCCCTCGTACCCGCTTGCTGCGCGAAGCGTTTCAAACGTCAGCGTCGCCAATTTTTGCAGTACAGCAAGCTCGGCATCCACCGCTGCCTGCAGCACACCGGAGGGCATCTTTCCCCGCCCCACCATGCGAATGTATACGTTTTCATCGTTGTAAGCCGCGCGACATACGTACTTGCTCAGATTGTCCGTCCCCGACTCATACAGCTTGGCAGCAAAATCGGAATATACCCTAACAACCTCGCCGGGCGCAGCCCCCTCCGGCAGATCAAGAAACGCCACAAGACGCTCGATCACCGGATCGGACAGCAGCCGATGAAAGACGGCAAGGCTGTGCATTTCCAAACAAAGATCAGATACCATGAATTTGCTCTCCGCCCATAAAATTACTTGTTAACGATCGCACCCGTGGCACCGCTGGAAACCATCGCAGCATATCTCTTGAGATAGCCCGAAAGCTCACGCGTCTTGGGAACGAAATTGCGCATTCTCTCTGCCAGCTCCTCGTCGGAAATGCAGAGCTCCAGCTTGTTTTCCGGAATGTTGATGCCGATCATATCCCCGTCACGTACCACACCGATCGGACCACCGCTGGCAGCCTCGGGAGAAACGTGACCAATGCAAGCACCGCGCGTCGCACCGCTGAAACGACCGTCGGTGATCAGCGCAACGCTGCTACCAAGTCCTCTGCCCATGATCGCGGAGGTGGGGTTGAGCATCTCGCGCATACCGGGACCACCCTTCGGGCCCTCGTAACGAATGACCACAACGTCACCCGCAACGATCTTTCCCGCATCAATCGCAGCCTGCGCCTCTTCCTCGCTCTCAAATACCTTGGCAGGGCCCTTGTGCACCAGCATCTCGGGCGCTACCGCACTTCTCTTAACTACGCCGCCGTCAGGCGCGAGATTTCCGCGCAGCACGGCAATACCGCCCGTCTTGGAGTAGGGATTTTCTACCGGGCGAATGACCGCAGGATCACGGTTGATGCAGCCGGCAATGTTTTCGCCAACCGTCTTGCCGGTAACCGTCATACAATCGGTGTGAAGCAGACCCAGCTTGGTCAGCTCGTTCATGACCGCATAGACACCACCCGCCTCGTTCAGATCCTCCATGTAGGTCGGACCCGCCGGCGCCAGATGGCACAGATTGGGCGTCTTTGCGCTGATATCGTTGGCAATATCCAGATTGATCTCAATGCCGCACTCGTGCGCAATGGCAGGCAGATGCAGCATGGAGTTGGTCGAGCAGCCCAGCGCCATGTCAACCGTCAGCGCATTGTCAAACGCCTCACGTGTCATAATGTCACGGGGGCGAATGTTCTTGCGAAGCATCTCCATGACTGCCATACCCGCATGCTTTGCCAGCTCAATACGGGAGGAATAAACGGCAGGAATGGTGCCGTTGCCGCGCAAGCCCATGCCAAGCACCTCGGTCAAACAGTTCATCGAATTCGCCGTGTACATACCCGAGCAGGAGCCGCAGGTCGGACAAACCTTGCACTCAAATTCCTCCAGCTCCTCGTTGTTCATGTTGCCGGCGTTGTACTGACCAACCGCCTCAAACATGCTCGAAAGACTTCTCTTCTTGCCGCCAACGTGACCTGCCAGCATGGGGCCGCCGCTGACGAAAACGGTCGGAATATTGAGTCGTGCCGCTGCCATCAGCAGACCGGGAACGTTCTTGTCACAGTTGGGTACCATAACCAGCGCATCAAATCCGTGCGCCAGCGTCATCGCCTCGGTGCTGTCCGCAATCAGATCGCGCGTCACCAGCGAATATTTCATGCCCTGATGTCCCATGGCAATGCCGTCACAAACGGCGATCGCGGGAAATACGACGGGATTGCCGCCCGCCATTGCTACGCCGACACGAACAGCCTCAACGATCTTGTCCAGATTCATGTGACCGGGAACGATCTCGTTGTAAGAGCTGACAATACCGATCATCGGCTTGTCCAGCTCCTCGTTCGTCATGCCAAGCGCATGATACAAAGATCTGTGCGGTGCGTTGGACGCACCCTTTACGATAGATTCCATGTATATCCTTTCTTGCCTCCGGCGGCCAAGAACCTTTCTTAAAAGAAAGGTTCTTGGAACTCCAAAGAACTTATGCAAAAAATATTGGGTTTATGTGATACGTTTCGTTTCTATCCTTACGGATTATGATCCATGTGGGCCCCTCCCCCACAAGATAGATCAATATATTCTTTTTTTCAAAGTTTTTGAAGGATCCAAGGAAACTTTTTTCAAAAAAGTTTCCTTGGTGGGGTTTGGGGCAAAGCCCCAACAATATACCAACACCCGAAGCCGCAAGATTGCGGCTTCGGGCACAGTGATCACGCAGATCAGTTGTTGATGAACTTCTCCTCATCAGCCCAGCTGTACAGTTTTCTGATGCCCTCACCTACGACCTCGGATGGATGCTCGCTTGCCAGCTTGCGCATAGCGTTGAAGTGAACCTGCTTGCCGGCATCGCTCATATCCAGCAGGAACTCCTTGGCAAAGGTACCGTCCTGAATATCGGACAGGATCTTCTTCATAGCCTTCTTGGTATCCTCGGTAATGATCTTCGGACCGGTGATGTAATCGCCGTACTCTGCCGTGTTGGAGATGGAATATCTCATGCCGGAGAAGCCGCTCTGATAGATCAGGTCAACGATCAGCTTCATCTCGTGAATGCACTCGAAGTAAGCGTTTCTGGGGTCATAGCCTGCCTCAACCAGAGTCTCGTATCCTGCCTGCATAAGCGCGCAGACACCGCCGCAGAGAACAGCCTGCTCACCAAAGAGGTCAGTCTCGGTCTC
>JAFTME010000095.1 GCA_017452545.1 Clostridia bacterium
GACCAAGCCCTACGGCGACGCTGCCATTGCCGCGATGAGCGTGGTCAACCGTTTCTCCGCCTTTGTTATGTGCGTCGGTCTTGGCATCGGTCAGGGCTTTCAGCCGGTTGCCTCCTACAACTATCAGGCAGGCAAATACCGCCGTGTCAAGCAGGGGCTGCTCGTTACGATGGGCGTCGGCGCAGTCATGATCTCCTGCCTCGCGCTCCCCGGCTTTATCTTTGCCGATAAGATCGTATGGCTGTTTCAGAAGAGCCCTGCCGTCATTGAGATCGGCACGGTGGCGCTGCGCTGGGCGTGCGTCGGCGTGGTGTTCCTTGCGCTGTCCGTTCCCGTCAATATGCTGTACCAAAGCATTCGTAAGCCGGGTGTTTCCTCGCTGCTTTCGCTGCTGCGATCGGGGCTTTCGTTCATCCCGACGCTGCTGATCACCACGTCGCTCTGGGAGCTGCGCGGCATTCAGATCTCGCAGCCGCTCGCCGATATCATAACCGGCCTTTGCAGTATTCCGTTTATTCTGTATTTTATGCTCCGCACCCAAAGTGTGGACGAGCCCGATCGTGTATCGGACACAAAGGAGGACTAAAAGATGAAGCTTGACATTGTGGAACGACGCTCGCGGCTGGTCGCCCTGCTTTGCTGCCTGCTTTGCGTGCTGCTTTGCATGGGTGCACTGCTATCCTGCGGCAAGGAGGGGGAAGCACTCCCCGACGAGGGTGGGCAACAAACACCCGAGCCTCCTGCTCCCGGGTCTTCTGAGCCCGACACCGACGACGAGAACAGCGTGACGATCTCCAACGTCGCCGAGTACACCGTCCTTCGTTCCGATCTTGCGGGCAATACGGTCACGCAGGCATCCGTGCAGGTGATGCGGGCGCTTAAGGAGAGTGTTGGCATCAAGAGTATCGCCACCGACTGGTCAAAGGACGGCAGCTATGATCCCGATGCTTACGAGATCCTTATCGGAGAGACCAATCGCGCCGAGAGCGCCGAGGCGCTCGCCTGGGCAGAGCAGAACCGCCCGGAGGGGTTCGAGTATTGGTATTATATCGGCGTTATCGGAAATAAGATCGTGCTGACGGGGCCGGATGAGATCGCCGTATTTGCGGCAGCCCGTCATCTGATGGAGCAGTATATCAGCGGCGCGGGCAGCGGTGCGATCACCCTTCCGAAGCACGCCGTATGGGGGTATGATATGGGAAAAACCAAGCTGATCGTCACCGATATGAGTGCGCGAGGAAAGAAGGACGTGTTCGTCGCGGATGTGGATCTGAGCGACGCACCGTATTTTATTGACAACAGCGGTGAGAACGACGTCACCGATACCATCAACCAAGCACTTGCCAAGGTCGCCGCTGCCGGCGGCGGCACAGTCTATCTGCCTGCGGGTCTTTACCGCATTTCGGACAGCCTGACGCTCTCGCCCTACGTTACGCTGCGCGGCGAGTACGTCGATCCCGACAAGGGTGACTTTTCCGACGGCACGGTGTTGCTGCTCTCGGGCAAGGGGCAGTTCAAGACCAAGAGCGCTGTGGTCATGGCGGCAAGCAGCATGGTGCAGGGCTTGACCTTTTATTATGAGGAGCAGCGCGTGGAGCAGCCGATCCCCTATACCTACACCATCGGCGGCGTTGCTGCGACTGCTTGGGAGGTGCGCGATTGCACGCTGCTCAACAGCTGGGACGGTCTGACCAACGGCCCTCGCCCCAACGGCATGATCACCATTGACAACGTCAAGGGCACGGTGCTGCATACAGGCTTTGATATTCAGCAGCGCGCCGATATATCCATTGCGACCGATCTTTCCTTCTCGCCGACCTACTGGGCGGCAGCGGGCGAGGCGTGGGGCGCACCCGATGAGAGCGCCATCCGTGCGCTGATGAAGACCAACGGCTCGGTCGGTCTGTATTTTGGCGACTGCGACCGCGATACCTATGAGGATATTCTGCTCGACGGCTTTGCCACGGGCATTTACAACGCTGAAATGACGCGTGCAGGCTCCTCGTTCAGCATTTACCGCATGACCATTAAGGATGCCACCGTCGGCATTGATGCCTACGGCGTGGATACGCGCTACGGCTGGACCATGGCAAACTGCCATATTTCCGCCTCCGAGGTCGCCGTCCGTAACGGAACCGACCTTGAAAAGCTGCAAAATCCCGCGGCGTTTTCGTATATCAATCTGCTCAACTCCACCGTCAACGGCGCCGTGGTGGGCAGAGTCAAGGAGCTGCAAAGCCCCAACGGCACCGAGGATACCGACTACGATGCACGCGACCGCCAAGCGCCGCTGCCCTCGGTAAAGCTGTTTGACCTTGTAGCACAGTACGGTGCAGACAACACCGGTAAGACGGATGTCTCCGCGCTGCTGCAACAGGCGCTGAACGATGCAAAGGCTGCCGGCGGTGGTATCGTATATCTGCCCGCAGGGCACTATCTGCTCTCAAACCCCGTAACGGTGAATGACAACACGCAGCTGCGCGGCTGCCACGCGGGCAGCAACGGCGCCGATGGAGCGCTGCGCGGAACGGTAATCCTTGCCACGCACGGCAGGGGAGGCAGCGCCGACGACACGGCAACCGTGACCGTCGAGGGCAACAACGCCGGTGTGACGGGCATGGTCGTCATTTACCCCGAAAACGGTGTCAGCGCAACGCGCTGGGAGACGGTTGCTCCTGTGGAGTATTCGTACTTTATCCGCTGCCGCGGCAAGGGAAATTACGCAAGCTATCTCGGCTTTATTGCGACCTCTCGCGCCGTTCATTTCTCGGGATGCAGCAACTTTATCGCAGATCGCTTGCTGATGACCGTTTATGACAACGGCGTTCGCGCCACCGACTGCTACGGTGGACTCGTGACGCGCATTCATACCAACGCTACCTACCACACCTTGGGGCAGAACGCAACCGCCGTGCTTGGCGAGGACTGGTTCTGGAACGCCGCGCTGGTGTATTCCATTCTGGATAACCACATCACGCCGCGCATGGTGCTGTTCCTGTATGAGAACAGCGATGCCATCCAGCAAACGCACGCCTTCCACTACGGCGCAAAGAACTATATGCACGCCAAAAACAGCAGCATTGCCGTGCTCAACGGTGAGTCTGCCCGTATCGGCGGCAAGTCGTTCGTGCTGAGCGACTCGGAGCTTTGGCTGGTCAACTTCATGCGCCCCGATCCGAATATCGACCCGGACCTGACCGGCGAAAATACCCTGGCAATCTATAACTTCAACGGCGCCCATAAAGGCCCGAAAATGATTTTCCTTGAGAGAGATTAAAGAGAAGCAGGGGGAACTTCTTGCAAGAAGTTCCCCCTGCACCCCTTCAAGAACCTTTGGGGTAAAAAGGAGAGGGAAGGTCGCCTTTGCAACGGATGATCTATAAAATAACCGCCGCAGTCGATTTTTTCAACCGCAGCGATTGCTTTTTGCGGCGATGCACTGTTGCAACGGTGCAACACCTCTTTTTCTTTCCCAAAATTCTTTGAAGGTGGGGCGCGGGGAGGA
>JAFTME010000096.1 GCA_017452545.1 Clostridia bacterium
GGGGCTAATTATTTGTTTACCGCGGAGCAATTTTTTATCCGTAGGGGCGTTCTTTGAACGCCCGCGGGCGAACACAGTTCGCCCCTACCGTGTGTTAGATAATTTCTTCGCTAATTTTGCACACTCTTGCATACTCCTTTTTGCTGGTGCGGGCTAGAGGACATTTGAACCTGCTCGGCAAAGCCTCGCATTGAGTTTGCCTTGCGGTCGGAGCGACCGCATCGCAAGCGAACGGCAAACTCACCGCCGCACGTGCGCACATATATGCCGCATCAAAGCATAGCGGCGAGGAGCTTCTGCGAGCCTCTGACCCGAGGCAGCAAAAAAGGAGTATGCCTTGCATACTCCTTTTTGCTGGTGCGGGCTAGAGGACTTGAACCTCCACAACCTTGCGATCATAAGAACCTGAATCTTACGCGTCTGCCAATTCCGCCAAGCCCGCATTCCATTGGCGTTTTGCTGCCTCTCATCGGCAACGTGACTATTATACCACAAATTAAAAAAATGTCAATACCTTTTTTCAAATTTTTTTAATTTTTTTTGCGATCTTTTTTCATAGAAAAGCAGCCAAGGGACCGTCGCAGCCGCGACAGTCCCTTGTACGTTATGTTTTGATTATTCCTCGTCAGCTGCGGGAGCCTCGTCCTCGACGACCTCTTCCACAACCTCCTCAGCATCATCCAGCAGAGCACGGATGGACAGGCCAACCTTCTGCTTCTCCATATCGATCTCCAGGATCTTAACGTCAACCTCCTGGCCAACGCTCAGAACGTCCTCGGGCTTGCCGATGCGCTTCTTTGCGATCTCGGAAATGTGGATCAGACCGTCAACGCCGTCAACGATCTCAGCGAATGCACCGAAGGGCATCAGGCTGACGATCTTAACGGTAGCAACGTCACCCTCTGCATACTTTGCAGTAAAGATATTCCAGGGGTTGGTTGCCTCGGTCTTGTAGCCCAGAGAAATTCTCTTCTTCTCAACGTCAAAGCTCTTAACGAATACGGTGATCACGTCGCCGATCGCTACAACCTCTGCGGGAGACTTGATGTGCTTCCAGGACAGCTCGGTTGCGTGAACCATACCGTCAACGCCGCATCCCAGGTCAACGAATGCGCCGTAAGAGGTCATGCTCTTAACGACACCGGTAAATACCTTACCCTCTTCCATGGTTGCCCAGAACTCAGCCTCCTTCGCGCGGCGCTCCTCGCGCAGTACGGAACGGATGGAGCCGATTGCCTTCTTACCGGGCTTGATCTCGATGACGCGCAGCTTTACGGTCTGACCAACCAGTGCGGTCAGATCGCCGTCCTTCGGAACGCCGGTGTGAGAACCGGGAACGAAGATACGGTTTGCGTTAACCAGAACCAGGATACCGCCCTTGATTGCCTCAATGACCTTACCCTCAAGGATGTCGCCGTTCTCGGAAGCGGCAACGATGTTGAGCCAATTCTTATCGGAATCAACTCTCTTCTTGGACAGTTCAGCAACGCCCTCCATATCGCTGACGCGAATAACGAACGCCTCGATCTGGTCGCCCTTCTTATACAGGCTCGTCAGCTTGACGCTGTTGTCGTCGGTGATCTGCTCAGCCTTGATGTAGCCGGTAACGCCTGCGCCGAGGTCCAGCTGGACTTCCGTGTCGCTGACGTGTTCAACGGTACCGATCACAACATCTCCTGTATTTAAAGTCTTGAAGGAATCTTCAAGCAGTGCTTCGAAATTTTCCATTTCGCTCATGGTTTTATATACCTCCTCTATTACATCACTCGGTGTCGATGCACCGGCGATTATGCCTATGTGCTCATAGGCTGACGGATCCACGGCTGCAAGGTCATCCGCATGCTCGGCAAACAGCGTTTGCGTTCCCTGATCGCGACACACGCGGACGAGCTTTGCCGTATTGGAGCTCTGCTTTCCGCCGATGACGATCATCAGATCACATTGCTGTGCCAAGGATGCAGCTTCCTTTTGCCGCATTTCCGTAACACTACATATTGTATCAAAAATTCGGGCATTTGTACATAGCTTTTCGATAATTTTTTGACATTTCTCCCATTCCGACAAAGAAAAGGTCGTTTGAGCCACAACAATTGGTCTTTTTTCGCAATAATTTGCACTTTGATTGTGCTCAAGCAAGCGCATCAGCGCGTCTTGATCCTCAAAAACGTGCTTTTCTCCGTCAAAGCAACCAAGAATACCCACGACCTCGGGATGGTCATGCTTACCAAATACCCAAAGTGCGGTTGCTTCCGTACAATTTTCCTTGACGATTTTGTGGATCCTTGCCACATACGGGCAGGTACAATCGACCCAAGAAAAATGGGGGTTGGCGGTGGAAAGCCTATCCAGCTGTGCGGCAACGGCAGGGGAGATCCCGTGGGCGCGCGCCAGCAGAACGATCGGTGCGGTCGCGCTCGCCTCGGCAGCCAATCGCTCCAGGTCGGCAATCTCTGCCGTTTCCACGCCGCGCCGGGCCATGCGGTCGTTATAAATATCGTTATGGATGAGATGCCCCAGCGTCACGATGCGCTGCCCCGCAGCACGGTCGGTCAGCAGCTGCTCCAGGCGGTCGGCAGCACGACGAACGCCAAAGCAAAAGCCGGCGTTGCTCGCCACAGTCACGCGCGGGCTCATTTCTTTTTCTCCTTGACTGCGATCGGCAGTGGCTCATCGTACAGCGCACAGATGCGATCGAAGATCACATGCGTGAGGCGCTCGTATTCGGCACGGCAGGGCTCACCAACCTCCAGCGATTCAAACGGAATAGGCTCACCGATGATCAGATCTGCGCCGCCGAACAGCGTCAGCTTGTTACGTTTGGTACGGATGCAAACGGGCAGCACCTGCACGCCTGCGCGCAGGCAAAGCATTCCCGCGCCGTGCTTGAGTCGGTCAACGGTCTCCTTGGGAGCCACACCGGGGCAACGGGTTCCCTGCGGGAACATTCCGACGCATTTTCCCTGCTCCAGCAGCGAAACGGTCGTACGAAGCGCGCCTACATCCCCCGAGCGATCCACGGGAAAGGCGCCGAGAATGCGCAGCAGTCCGCGCAGCAGCGGAATGCGGAACAGCTCTTTTTTACTCATAAAATGCGGCTGCTGGCGTGTCAGCGCGGCGGCGATGACCACGGGATCCAGCGCCGAGGTATGGTTGCAGCAGAGCAGATAATTGCCCTCGGCGGGCTCACGCTCGGCATAATGTACGCGAATGCGGAACAGACGAAGGACCAGCTTTGCCAGAACACGGTGTGCACCGCGGTAAAAGCGTTCGTTCTTCTCTTCCCTCGTCAGCGCTTGCTTTTTCTCTTTTTTCACAAGATCACTCCCATGCAAGGGCGTCCTCGCCCAGCTTTTGTTTCATAATTGCGATCACTGCTGCGACGCTGCCCTCGATATCCAGCTCGGAGTTATCCAGCATTACAGCATCCTCGGCAGGTACGGCAGGAGCGATGGCACGGCCGCTATCCTGTGCGTCACGCTCCTTCATTTCACGAAGCACGTCCTCGTAATCTGCGGGCATTCCCTTTTGCTCCAGCTCCAGCGTGCGACGGCGAGCGCGTGCTTCAGCCGAGGCAAACATAAAGATCTTCACATCCGCATCGGGCAAAATAACCGTACCGATATCGCGGCCATCCATCACGACATTATTTTTGCGCGCAATTTCCCGTTGCGTGTCCAAAAGGAAAGCACGCACGGCGGGAATTGCCGACACGTCGGAGGCCGCCATAGAGATCTCGGGGCGGCGAATGCGGTCGCCGAGGTTTTCTCCATTGAGATAAACGCACTGAATGCCGTTTTCATAGCGCACATCGATCTGCAGCTCGGGCAGAAGTGCCTCAAGTGCCATCGCATCCTTGGTAGCAATTCCGCGCGATACGGCAGCATAGCCGATTGTCCGATAGAGCGCACCGGTATCTACGTAAACGATACCCAGCCTGGCAGCCAGTGCCTTTGCCACGGTGCTCTTGCCCGCACCGCTGGGGCCGTCAATAGCAATTTGGATCATAACAATCTCCTTTGAGATGATAAATTTCAACAATGATTGACCGCATACATCAAAGCTCGTCGATGCTGCAACAGCAATTCTTCGCTCAACTTTCGGTACTGCTCACTCAAATGCGCCTGTCTGGCAGCACCGTCTCCGTCGTCGTTCCACGATCCCATGCCGCCAAACACGTTGGTCGCAAGGGACGCCGCGGCAAACATACCCCTATATTTCTCCGACACCAGCGGCAGCAGCGACTCGGCCTCGTTGTTCGATGGATCTTCAAAGCAAGACAGTGCCTCGCCGAAATAATCGGCAAAATGCGGCAGAAAGATCTCGGTCGCAAAATCGCGGATATCGTTCAACACCTGCACGAACGCCTCGGTTGGATCCTTCTCCGGCAGCTCCAGCAACGGCAAATCCGATTGCGATACGGAGTACTCGCAATAGCGAATATGCCATCCTTGCCTGCTTTGGTCAAATTTCCATTCAGGAGTAAAACGACTTACCTCACCGCTTTGATAATAGCAGATCAGCGATCCGCGCCCCACGCCAGAAAACGCCAGCAGGTGGTGATCCTGTAGACGGGTTGGGAAATAGCATTTGATGTCACGGAGCCCGCGGTGACGGCAATGTGCATACCATTTCTGTGCCGTTTTGGCAATATGCGGCGGCAGCAAAAAAAACGAAGGCACCGAGCAAAATCCCAGCGTCAGCTCGTACGGCTGAACATCAAATTCCATGGGAGTACCGTCTCTCATCGCCCGCTTAGCTTGCAACAGCAAGCGGCAGATATGATGCATCTCACCATTCATGCAATGTGCCTCCTTTACCGTTTGTTTCTTCGCGATTATTCCTCGGACTGCGTCGCAATCGCCGCATTCTCCCCTGCCACGACGGCAGTGGAAAAGGCGATCTGCAGATTGAAGCCGCCCGTATAGGCATCCACGTCGATGACCTCGCCCGCAAAGTACAGGCGCGGCAGCAGCTTGGATTCCATGGTCTTGGGGCTGATCTCCTTGACGCTGACGCCACCGCAGGTCACGATCGCCTCGTTGATGGGGCGGAAGCCGTGCAGCGGAACTCTCAGGCATTTGAGAAGAGAGACGAGCGTGCGCCGCTCCTCCTTGGTAATATCATGCACCTTTTTGCGCGGATCGATACCCGAAAGAGAGATCATAACGGGGATCATTTTTTGCGGGAGCAAATCATCCAACGCATGGCAAAAATCCTTGTTGCGATATTTTGCGAAATCGGAAAGCAGTCGCTCATCCAGCGTTTTTTCGTCGAGCGCCGGCTTGAGATCGATCAGTGCCTCGTATTTTCCCGGCACCAGATCGTGCAGATGCGAGGACGCCGACAAAACAAGCGGTCCCGTCAATCCGAAATGGGTAAACATCATTTCACCGAAATCCTCAAACACGCTCTTGCTGCTGCCGCTCAGAACCACGCGCAGCCGCACGTTTTTGAGGGAAAGCCCCTGCAGCGAGGGACACAGCTCGCCCTGCACCGTCAGCGGGATCAGCGAAGGGAGCAGTCTTGTAACCGTATGCCCTGCCTGCTGCGCGAGTGTATAGCCGTCACCGTCCGAGCCGGTCGTAGGATAGGACTTGCCACCCGTGCAAACGATCACGGCACCCGCCTCATATCTTTGCTCCGAGGTGATCACGCCACAAAGGACGCCGTTTTCCATAGCAAGCGCCGTCACGCGCTCATAGATCACACGAACTCCGGCACGATGGCAGGCATCCGCCAGCGCCGCAACGATATCTCCTGCCTTGTCAGACACAGGAAATACGCGCTTTCCCCGCTCGGTCTTGAGCGGAACACCGTGCGATTCAAAAAAGGCTTTGGTATCGGCGGTGGAAAAGCGATTGAGCGCCGCATACAAAAAGCGTGGGTTGGTCGGAACGTTGGTAAGAAATTCATTGTTATCACAATCATTGGTGACGTTGCAGCGCCCCTTGCCCGTAATGCGCAGCTTGCGCCCCATGCGCCCCGTTTTTTCAAACAGCAGCACCGCAGCGCCGCACGATGCCGCCTGTAGCGCAGCCATCATACCGGCGGCACCGCCGCCGACAACGGCAACCGTTCCCGTGCCGTGCGTCA
>JAFTME010000097.1 GCA_017452545.1 Clostridia bacterium
CGCGGTATCGACGGGCGGCGCGGTCGTTCCCAGCTTGATGGCAACGCAGGCGTCTGCAAGCTGCAGCTCCTGCGCATCTGCCCCGAGTGCGTGCAGCGCACGCTGTCTGCCCTCCACCGTCGCGGTATCGACGGGCGGCGCGGTCGTTCCCAGCTTGATGGCAACGCAGGCGTCTGCAAGCTGCAGCTCCTGCGCATCTGCCCCGAGTGCGTGCAGCGCACGCTGTCTGCCCTCCACCGTTGTTTCCGGTATTCCACGAGAGAACAGCAGCACCGTATAAAGATCCAGCGTGTTTTTTGCCAGCGCGTAGCGATAGCGGTCAGGGGTGTCGGGCGCTGCGGGCAGCGCTCTGCTTTGCAGCACGGCGTACAGCCGATGTGCGACGATATCCCGCACGTCGCGGCGGTTGATGTTATGTACCGTCACGCGCGGAAGAAGCGCGCGCACGTCCTCGCCGCTGACGGGCACGCCGTAGCGTGCGGCATCGTAGATCAGCAGCTTTTTCTCCAGGCGCGGCAGCGCTCGCCGCGCAACAAAGCTATGGTCGGGGCAGCAGCCCTTAGGGACAAGGGTTCCCAGCGTGGCAGCTGTCGTCTCGTGCAGCGCCGCAGTAAAAGCTGCCCTTTGGTCAAAGCCGTCGGGAGTGACCACCAGCAGCTCGATATCACTCAGCAAGCGCGCCCCGTCCTTTGTCTGCAGCAGCGTGCCCTCTCCTTTGGAAAGGCTGCCGAGCAGCAGCACCGACAGCGCTCCGTCGAAGCGGGTGCGGTTGAGCGTATCAATGGCGGTAAGCAGCGCCCCGATGCGGGCATCCTCCTGCGGATGCACTCCGTATACGTATGACATCAGCGAGCCTCCCCTTGCATGACCGCGCACACCAGCGCGTGCGCCGACGGATAATCGTAGCACGTCTGCAGCGCACGGTGCTCGCTCAGCAACGCCACACAAGCCAGCTGATCGACGGCAGCCTTCTCGGGGTAAAAGCCGTGCATGCCCTCCCCTGCCTGCGGGCGCGGACGCCACGACACGCCAAACCAGCTGTCGGCAAACACAAAGCCCTCGCGCAAGAGAAACAGCTCATCTCCAAAGCGAGGGTCGCGTACGCGATAGAGTGCGCGCTCTCTGCCGTCAAGACGGTGACCGAACGGCAACGTGTCAAGATACGCCGCCACCCTTTGACGCACCTCGCTGTCCTCACAAAAAACGCACGCCATGCAGCTGTCGGTATAAACGGTGCAGCGGCGCCGCTCCCGCCGTGTCAGTACGCCGTCAAGACGCAGACGCACCCGCTTTTGCAGTGTGCTCATGCCGTGGTCGGAGAGCAGCAGCACCTCCTCGTGCGGGTGCTGCGCGCGATAGGCAGAGATCGCCGCTCCCAGCGCGGTCAGCGCAGGCGTGATGCGCTGCTCGTAGGCGTCGCCGCGTGCGCAGGTATGCCCGAGCGCATCAAAAATGCCCGTAACGAAAAAGATGTCCCGCTCACCCGCCGCAATGGCGGAATTCAGCCGGCACATCGCCTCATCAAAGGTACGATTGCCCTCGTCCTGCGAGATGACACAATAGCCGCACAGCAGCGGTAGCGTCCCGTAGAACGACTGAGAGCGGAACAGATAGCTTCCCTTGTGCGAAAAGGCAGCGCGATGACGGAACGGAATATTGGCAAACACCGAGCGCCGCAGCAGGCGGTCGAGCACCTTGCGTGCGGCCACGCCGAGCGGCGGGATCACGTCCAGAGGTGAGAGCAGCGCCGCGCTTATCCGCACGGCAGCGCTTGCCTCGCGCTCGTGTACCCAGTCGACCAGCACGCCCGTGTCGTCGGGGTATTGGTCGGCGTACAGCTGCCGATGCAGGCTTGCGCTGTACCCGACGTTTGGCACAAGACAAGCCCTGCGCATCTCCTGTGGCAGGCATGCCGTCAGCGCACGGGAGGAGAACGGCAGACCGTCCGCAAATATACTCAATGGCATACCGCCACCTCCTTGTCGGGTTCCGTTACAGCATGGAATACAGGGCGAGCGCCAGCAGGATACCTGCGCTGCCGAGCAGCAGAATACCGCCGCCCTGTCGCCGTGTGCGCTCCATGCAGATCGCCGCATTGAGCACCTCCAGCGGAAACAAAAATAAATAATGGCGAAACACGCCAAGCGAGAGCGTGATCACCGAGGCATACAGAATAAAGCCGCACCAAAACAGCAGCGGCTGCTCCTTTTTGAGCACCGTATACAGCGCGTTTGCGACGGCAACGGGCAGAATGGACAGGTTGAGAAGCGAGAGCACGTCCCACCAAAGCGTAGCGCCCGAGGGGGAGAGCAGCGGCAGACGGATGGGCTGCAGCGTTGCCCAAAGATAGGCGGCAGGCAGCTTCCAGATCTCGCCCGGGCTGCGCATCTGTAGCCGGGAAACATTGGAGTCAAGATAGGCGTACTCGCCGTAGGCATCCAGCTTGGCGGTCAGCTCGCCGAGAATGAGATCGCGCGCAAGATAAGCGATAAGTCCGCCGCCGAGCAACAAAACAAGCGCAGTCAGCCACCGTCCCGCCCTGCAGCAGCGCCGCAGCGCAAAGCACAGCGCATACGCCGTAAGAAACGGCACCACCGCACCGCGCACGTATAAAGCGCCGACCGTCAGCGCGATGCAGCACAGCCAGGCACTCGCCCGCACCCGCTTGCCGTTCCCCAGCCGCACAAGCAGCAGAAGGGTGACAAAGACCGTCAGTAAAAGGTAAATATCCTTGATCGGAAAAAGTGCCGTGCACACGCTTAGGGGCAGATATGCCATCAGTCGTGCTGCGCGCAGCCCGACCGTAGCTTTGCCCGTTGCCTCGTGCGCCAGCGCGGCAACCACCCAAACGGAGAGCGACGAGAGCAGCACGTTGAGCAGACGTAACGCCCATGCCACGCCCGTAAGTCCTGCCAGCAGGCAGACGGTACAGGGCCACAGCGGCTCAAGGTAGGCGTCAGCGCCGACAAGGTGCAGCGCATTCGGATCGATCGGGCGCTCCGCGAAAGACAGATAGCGAACGGCAAGCGCTTCATATGCGCTGTCATCCGCCATCAGATAAGGCTCGGCGAGCGTTCGCCCGAGCGTCAGCAGCAAAAGCAGGAGAAGCACGCGCACAGCGGCGCCGCACGTCACCGTGCGCCGAAGCGCGAGTCGATATTCACGGTCAGCGGCTTGCGTCATGCTTGCGACCTCTCTTTTCGCTGTGTTGGGGCGATGGCTCCGGGGTAAGTTGCTTTTGCACCGCACTTATGGGATAGGGGCGCCATTTCGGGGATTGATGTTCATTCCGTGGGGCGGACCGCCGAGGACGTCGGTCCCTACAAAGTTTGCTGTCCTTTCTGTAGAACAGATCCGCTTGAAATTTAATCTAACCTTTTTCCAAAGATTTTTGGGATTGTCAAACCCTTTTTGCAAAAAGGGTTTGACCGGGGTGTGGGGCAGCGCCCCACGCTCCCCGCGTCGCACTCACATTATTTATCGAACTCGGTCAGGAGGACTTCCTTCCAGTTCTCTTGCCCGTCGGGCAGCAGCAGCGTCTTCATACCGTGCGCCCCCAGCGTCAGCGTCAACGGGCAGCGCAGCGCAGCGCCGTCGAGCGTAACGGTGGTTTGCTTGCCGTCCGTTTCGTACAAACGAACGACCGTGCCGCAGCCGTCCTCCGCTCTCTTGAGCGCCGAGATCACGACGTTGTCCGCACTGACGGAAACGCCCTGTACGGCAGTCGCCTTGATGGCACCCTCGTGCCAGTTCTCGACCAGAACGGTCATGGGCTGGTTGAGCAGCCTTGCCGCCCGAATGACGGGCGCATTGCTGTTGCCCATGGGCATCATTGCGTAGCGGAAGGGACGGCTTCCCTGCTCCGTGTAAACGCTCTCACCATCGCGAACACCGCCGTGATCGGCGTAGATCGGGCTGCGGAGCAGCGTCAGATATACGGTGCCGCCGTTGATCGAGGTGCTGTAGCTGCTGTCGTTGAGGAAGGCGTAGCCCTCGCCGCTCTGCTCGTTGCGAACGGCTACCCAGCTCTGTCCCGGCTCCTCCTCGCCGTCCGCAGGACGACGCATCACGCCGAACGGGATCTCGT
This sequence comes from Clostridia bacterium, assembly GCA_017452545.1. Classification (GTDB taxonomy): domain Bacteria; phylum Bacillota; class Clostridia; order Oscillospirales; family CAG-272; genus SIG644. The sequence goes on from JAFTME010000097.1 coordinate 4,088, forward strand.
AATCCGCGACCGGCTGCTCAACGCGCATCGGGAACGCCAGCTTGAGCATCTTGTGCTTTTCGTGCCAATCGACCTCGCCGCTCATGTACAGCGTCGGGTCACCCGCGCAAAGCGAGAAGCGCAGCGTCAGCGTCGAGTCGTTGTAGCGGCTGATCACCTTGACCGTTGCGCGCACGGGGCCGTTTTCAATGACGCTGACCGTAGCGTCGGAGAAACGCGCCATGGTGTCGGTAAAGAAGGACTTGCCGTGGCTCCAGGTGTCGTGATAGAATTCATCGATGACGGTGGGAACGGCGGCGCGACCGGAGAGAATGCTCTCGCCGCTCTGCTTGTCGGTCATCGCGGAGATGTAACCGGTATAATCCTCAAACTGAATGCGCCAGAACTCGTTTTCAAGCACGGGACCGTCGCCGCGACCGGCGCACAGGGGGGCAACGCGCGGCGTTGCCGATACGGTCGAGGGGAGTTCTGCGGCACCGTTCTGCTCGGTCAGATAATAGACGGCGTAGCCCAGCGCGGGCACGCTTGCACGGAAGGTGGTGTCGCTGCGACCCGAGCAGGGGTGCGCGGGCGAGACGGTGTTCTGGCAGACAACGGGGTTGCCGTCGCGGTCTGCCACACCTGCGGATTGCAGGTTGACCGTTACCACCTGCTCTGCGGGATAGGAGTGCGGGTTGAATACGAATACGGGCAGACCTCTCGAGCGATCGGAGGTGTCCGTTGCCCAGGAAATGGTCTGCAGCGCGTTGTTTTCGGCGACGGCAGCCGTGTGGCGCGCCAGCCCCAGCATCTGCGCGGCGTCCTCGTAGACGGGCGCAACCGAGCAGCCGTCCATCGAGTCGTGGAAATGGCAGAAGCAGACCTCGCGCCATGCATCGGCAAAGCGCTCGGTGGGATATTTCTTGCCGCAGAGTGCGCCTGCCAGCACGGAGTAGCTCTCCGCTGCCACAAGGGCGCTTTCGCCGCGGCGAATGCCTGCCTTGATGGCGCTGACGGTGGCATAGCAGCCGGGCGCATGATGCTGCAGGTCATCGTGCAGCTCGGGCAGGGGCGTGCCCGAGGCGCGGATATCGTCAAAGAAATCGGAAAGGTCAGAGTAGATCAGCTTCTTTTCGGGGTGCGCGGCGGCGTAGTCGCGCAGCACCTCCAGATGGCGAATGGTCGGACCACCACCGTGGTTGCCGACACCGTAGAACAGCGGCAGCGTGTCGATGGAGTTTTGGTTCTCGCCCTCCAGGTAGTCAAATCTTGCCTGCAGCTGCTCCTGATCCTCAAAGCGGAAGCAGTAGGGGTCCAGAATGCGGTAGACCAGCACGCGGGAGCCGTCGGGAGCGACCCAGTAGAAGGCGTTGCTCTCCAGCTCCTTTTCGTGGGGTGCGGGGCGCATGAAGATATAATTTTCCATGCCGCTCTCCTTGAGAATGAGCGGCAGCGTAGCGCAGTGACCGAAGCTGTCGACGTTATAGCCGACCTTGGCGGTCACACCCAGCGTGTCGTGGAAGTAGCGCTGCGCGTAAAGAGACTGACGAGCAAAGCCTTCGCCGGAGGGGAGATTGCAGTCGGGCTGCACGTGCCAGCCGCCGACGATGATAAAGCGACCCTCACGGACGCGCGCACGGATCTCCTCAAACATATCGGGCGAGAACTCCTCGATCCAGCGGTACACGGAGGCGGAGGAGCAGACGAAGCGGAATTCGGGGAACTCTTTCATACGATCAAGCGCGGAGCGGATGGTTGCCTTTGCCTCGGCACTTCCCTCCTGCCAACGCCATTGCCAAACGGGGTCGAGATGGGCGTTGCCCACCAGATAATAACGATTCATGGGTACCTCCTGTGCACAGTGTCGGGCTGTGCGGAATATGATATCAATAGCATAACAGATTTTTGCCCGATTGTCAATTCTGTTGCACCATTTTTCGTGAATATTTGGGAATAATTCGAAAAATACTTGACATTTTTCGCAGGAGTGAGTATAATATAACTACCATAACAACCGAAAGGGGTATTACATCATGAAAAAGACAACAAAGATCCTGGCTCTCGTTCTGGTCGTAGCAATGCTCGGTTGCATGCTGATGGCTTGTGGCAAGACGCTGAAGGGCACCTATGCAGCAGAGGTTCTGACCGTTAGAACGGCATACGTTTTCGACGGCAAGAAGGTTTCTGTTGAGGCAGGCGCGCTGGGCTACTCCAAGGTCGTAGCAGAGGGCACCTACAAGATCGAGGATGGTAAGATCACCTTTACCTTCGGCGAAGAGGGTGATAAGTACGCAGGCTCCTTCGATTTCGAAGAGGGCGAGAACTCCATCAAGATTGCCGGCGTTACCTACACGAAGGAATAATCCGCAAAATAAACGCGCATAGCAAAGGGATCGCTTGGAGCTGCCTGCCATAAAGCAGACTGAATAGCCCAAGAGCGCTCTTTCTAAGAATGAGATACGGCATAACCGAGGCTTCGGGTATGCCGTTTTCTCTTGCCTATCATACGCCTAAATTCCGAAAATGTCAACATGGGTGGAATATATTCTATATTTTTTATCTTGATACCCCCAACGGCATAGCGGAGAGCGTCCTCTGTCCCCGCTCCGATCTTCTGTTTTCGCTGCAAGTGCCTCTCCCGTCTGCCCTCCGGGTATCTACCCTCCCCAAAGGGAGGGCTTTGTTTTTATTTACTGTCCGCGCGAAGCGCGGCTTTTTTTGTTCGGCTAACATCCAAGCGAAGCGTGTCACTCTGTGCGATACAGCTCCACCAGCTGCGCAGCCTCTCTCTCCACATCATACCCTGCCCGTCGCAGCTGCGCGTCCGCAGGGCACCGCGCCCACATCGCGTGCTCGCAGCTCACTGCTGCCCATTCCGCATCCGAGGCAACAAGCGGCAAAAAGCGCACCCCGTCGCTCAGCGCGACCTCTCGCGTGACCGCATCGGAGCACACCACCGGCAGCCCGCTGCATTGCGCCTCCAGCAGCGCAAACGGCAGCCCCTCGTGCGTGCTGGGAAACATCATCACATCCATCGCACACAGCAGCGCTCCCACGTCCTCACGCACGCCCGTCAGTATCACGCGCTCGGCGATCCCAAGCGCCTCGGCTCGCTGCTCGATCTGCTCGCGTAGCTCTCCTTCCCCCACCAGCAAAAGGTGGGCATCGGAGCGCCTGCGCAGCACCTCGACAAATATCTCCAGCAGCCGCAGCTGATTTTTCTGGGCGCAAAGCCGCCCAACGTGACCGACAACCATCGCCGTCGCGTCAATGCCCAACGCCGCCCGCGCCGCTGCGCGGCGCTCATCGGAATAGGCGTATGCCTCCATCTCAAGGGCGTTGCGGCAGAGCGTGACCTCGCCCCGCGCCATGGCGCGCTCACCCCAGACAAAAGCACCCGCCCGCTCTCCGCAGGCAGAAAGCACCGTCACCGCACGGCGCGTCAGCGACCGCAGCAGCAATCGCAGCACCCGGGCAGCGCGCCCCTCGGGTGCATCGGCAATATGGGCGTGCGCAATGCGCACCCCAATGCCGCAACGCTTGGCGCACAGCAGCGCAATCAGGCTTTTTTCGCCAAGATGCACGTGCACCGCGTCGTAGCTGCCCTGCCGCATGATGCGACAAAGCGCACGGGCGTTGCGCAGAATGCCCGCCCGCAGGCGAGGAACGCGGTAGACCGCCCAGCCGCGTGCACGCAGCGGTGGCTCCAGTATGCCCTCCCTGCCCGTGTCCACCACGGCAAAATCATAGGAAACACCCACCGTGTGGGTGCAGTAATTGTACAAATAACGGTCGATACCGCCGCCGTCCAGCGCGACGCAGACCTCAAGCACTCTCATCGCTCTCCCCCGTTTCCGCCCGGACGCTCCATCGCCGCCCGATACACCGCAAGATACCCCTCGCACATCTGTGCAAGCCCGTAGCGCTCGGCAGACCGACGCGGCTGCATCGGCTGTGCGAGTACGGTGCGAATGGCTGCATCGTACGCCGCAGCACCCTCCTCGGTAACGACCAGCCCACCGTCCGTGTCCACGACCTCCGGCACTGCCGTTTGCGCGGACGTCACGACAGGCACGCCGCACGCCATCGCCTCAAGCGTCGTCATACCCATGGTCTCCTCAACGCTGGGGTTGACGAACACGTCCGCCATGCCGTAAAGCCGCGCCATCTGTGCAGCGCCTCCGACCCGCGGCAGCCCGATCATTCCGCGTGGCAGCGCAGCGATCTGCTTGTCCGTCAGCCCGACCGCCACCACGCAATAGGGCGCTCCGGGCAGCGTTGCCAGCTCGCAAAGGCGCGTCAACCCCTTGCTTTCGTTCCAAACCGACGCCGCACCTAACACCACGGGCCGCTCCCCGAGTCCCAAGGCCGCACGCGCTGCGTGCCGCTCCGCTTGCGACAAGGGGCGAAAAACCGAAAGATCGATGCCGTTCGGTACGACG
>JAFTME010000098.1 GCA_017452545.1 Clostridia bacterium
CCACACACATACACACATACCTACACACAGACATACACCCAGACATCCACACATCTCACTGATCAGAGGTTATTCTGCAACTTTTGGATACCATTGCAGCTGTTTCCACGCCGCACGGCAAGGGAGGAGTTGCCATGCTTCGCATCAGCGGCGGCGATGCGATCGCGATTGCCTCGCGGATTTTCTGCCCGATGAACGGCAAGCCGCTGGCCGAGGCGCCGGTCCGCACCGCCGTGTACGGACGCATCCTCGCGCCCGAGGCTGATGGCAGTTTGCAGCCTGTAGACGACGGCATAGCGACGGTCTTTGTCGCTCCCGCCTCCTTTACAGGCGAGGACACCGTTGAGATCTGCTGCCACGGCGGCATTTTGATGACGCAAACGGTGCTGTCCGCGCTGCTCACCGCAGGCGCGCGCGCCGCCGAGCCGGGCGAGTTCACCCGCCGCGCCTTTTTGAACGGAAAAATGGGGCTGGACGCCGCCGAGGCGCTCGGTTCGCTGCTGGAGGCGGAAAATCGCTCCCAGTTGACGCTGGCGTTCGGCGGTATGCACGGAACGCTTGGGGCGCGCGGGCAAGAGATCTATACCCGCCTGCGCGGTGTTATGAGCGCCGTGCTTGCCAATATTGATTTTCCCGACGAGGATCTTGCCGATATGAGCAGGCAAGAAATGTGTGAGCAGGTGAGCGCCTGTGAGCGTGCGCTGCGCGCACTTGCCGATACCTACCGCACGGGACACGCCGTTGCGGAGGGCGTTGTAACTGCCATCTGCGGCCGTACCAACGTTGGAAAAAGCTCGCTGTACAATCGCCTTGTCGGCAGAGACGCCGCCATCGTCACCGATATTGCCGGTACGACGCGTGACGTGCTTAGTGAACGCGTGTCGCTCGGCAGAGTCACGCTGCGCCTGTCCGATACCGCCGGATTGCGCGAGGCAAGCGACCGCGTAGAGCAGATCGGCATCGAGCGCGCCCGCCGCGCGATGGATGAGGCAGAGCTGATCCTTGCCGTGTTTGACGTTTCCGCTCCCTTGAGTGAGGAGGAGCATCGCCTGCTCTCCACGCTCTCCGACTACGCCGCACGCAACATCGCCGTGCTGCCGATCCTCAATAAATGCGATACGAACACTCCTTGTACACAAACGGCAGAAACGGTAGAGCGTGCGCTTGGCACCCCAATCCGCCTGTCTGCCGTAACGGGGCAGGGACTCGATGCGCTGATCGATCGCGTGGAGACGCTGTTCGTGGACGGCAGCATCGATATGCGTAACGACGCCGTCGTCGTCAACGCCCGCCAGTACGCCTCGGTGCTGCGCGCACTGGAGTCGGTTGCCCGCGCAAGAGAGGGGCTTGAGAGCGGACTTCCGCTTGACCTTTGCTGCGTGGACGTCGAGTGCGCCATGTCCGAGCTGTCGCGCATGGACGGCAGAGCCGTCGACGAGGATATCGTCAGCGAGATCTTTTCCCATTTCTGCGTGGGAAAATAAGTGTACCTTTGCTTGAAAATCAGCACAATGTGCTTGACTTTTTACCCCAAAGGCTGTATAATATAAGGGTAATGATCCTAAAATATGAGGAGGCTACTTTCCATGGCGTCACGTCCTACCTACAATGTGGCTGATCTTGCCAAGATTGCCAACGATATGCGTATTGATATTATCGAGCAGACCCACTGCGCCAAATCCGGTCACCCGGGCGGCTCGCTTTCTATTGTGGAGCTTTTGACCTATCTGTATTTCGTGCATATGCGTGTCGATCCCGCCAACCCCAAGTGGGAAGACCGTGACCGCATGGTCCTGTCCAAGGGCCACGCCGCTCCCGGCCTTTACGCTGCCCTGGCAGAGAGAGGCTTCTTTCCCCGCGAGGAGCTGGTTACGCTGCGTAAGCTCGATTCTCACCTGCAGGGTCACCCCAGCCTGAAGAATACCCCCGGTGTCGATATGACCACCGGCTCGCTCGGTCAGGGTATCTCCGCCGCTTGCGGTATGGCAGTTGCCGCTAAGATCGCAGGCAAGGATTACCGTACCTATACCATCGTCGGTGACGGCGAAAGCCAGGAGGGACAGGTTTGGGAGGCGTGCATGTTTGCCGCACATCGCAAGCTGGATAACCTCTGCATCATCCTTGACTGGAACGGCCTGCAGATCGACGGCGCCATCGAGGAGGTCATGAACCCCACGCCCTATGCCGAAAAGCTGGAGGCATTCGGTCTGCACGTGATCACCATCGATGCACACGATTTTGATCAGATCGCCGCAGCATTGAACGAGGCAGAAACCGTCAAGGGCCAGCCCACCGTCATCATCGCGCGCTCGATCAAGGGCAAGGGCGTTTCCTTTATGGAGAATAAGGCGTCCTGGCACGGCAGCGCTCCTAACGACGAGCAGTACGCCGCCGCTATGGCAGAGCTGAAAAAGTAAGCCCATCCCCAAAGCCGCTAAACGGCGCACCATTCATAAAAAATCAACGCTTCCCCGTCCGGCGGGGAAGCGTTTTGTATCTGATATGAAAATCGGCAGAGGAAACAATCCTCTGCCGAAATTTTTCACTTGCAATTTCTCCGTGAAGAATACCGGAGAGAGCCCCGCCGTTTTGTACCTTTTCGGATCAAACGGCTCCGTTATTCCAACACCGCATAGGTGACGTGCGGAATGTCCAATACGCGGCGAAGCTGCTCCTCTGGCGTTTTGAATTTTCTTGCGCCTCTGCCGTGCGTGGCAATGTGAATTCCGATGTGTGCAGTGTTACCGCTCTTGGCAGGAACAACCTCGGATTGGAATTGCAGCGGCCAGACCTCGTGCAGCGCGTTGAGCACCGCGTTGACACAGGAAAGATCGTCCACTTCAACGTACAGACTGACCACTGCCTTTTGCACCGTTTCCAGATGCGGCAGCAGCGCAAAGGTCAGCAAAAATACAACGGTCGCCACCAGCGGGATCTCGCAAAAGCCGTAGCCGTAGCAAAGACCGATCACAGCGGTTGCCCAAAGACCTGCCGCCGTGGTCAAGCCCGTAATGGTAAAGTCGCGCTTGATCAGAATAACGCCCGCACCGAGAAAACCGATGCCGGTCAGTACGTTGGCAGCAATGCGCGTGCCGTCGCTGCCGATGACAGTCGCCATGTAGAGGTCGATCATGGACGCCATGGTCGAGGCAAGACAGACGAGTATGTGCGTGCGAAGTCCGGCAGAGCGACCGTGGCGTCCGCGCTCAAAGCCGATGATGCTGCCGGAAAAGACCGACAGCGCAAATTTGATAAGCAGCCCGACAAGCGTGGGCAGCTCTGCGATGTATTCGGAAATAAACATAAAGCGAAGTCACCTTTCATAGGGGCGAATTTGTAATTAAAGCTGCTTTGCCCAGCGAATGGCGTTTGCGATCCAGGGCGCAGCCTCGTCGGACAGCATGCCGCTGACCCCGACCCACGTGCGCTCGTCGCAAAGAGAGAGCCCGTGCGCTCCGTGCGGATAGATGTGCGCCTCAAACGATACACCGTGCTCGGCAAGCGCCGCCGCAAAGAGCAGGGAATTCTGTACAGGAACCAGGTCGTCAGCAGCAGTATGCCACAAAAACGCAGGGGGCGTGTCAGACGTGACGTTGTGCTCCAGCGAAAACTCCCGCTGCTGTGCCTCGTCGGCGTTTGGATCGCCGCAGAGCGCGAGAATGGAGCCGCGGTGCGCGTGCTCGCCCGCCGTGATGACCGGATAGCAAAGGATCATGCCGTCGGGGCGACCGAGCGCAGTCGGCGCATCGCCAAAGGCGGCGCGGACAGCGGCGTGATCGTACATGGTACCTGCCGAGGCGGCAAGATGCCCACCGGCAGAAAAGCCGGTAATGAAAATGCGGTCGGGGCGAATGTTCCACTCGGCTGCGTGCTCACGAACGTAGCGGATGGAAAGGCAAGCCTGTGTCAGCGGTGTGTAGTTTGCAGCCGCTGTGCCGACACCGTAGTGCAGGCAAAAGACCTGAAATCCCGCATTGAGATATTCCAGCGCTACCACCTCGTCCTCGCGCGCCGAAAGACCGAGATAGCCGCCGCCGGGGCAAACGATGATCGCGCGGCGTGCAGGCGCATTCGGCATGATCTCGCGGTGCAGATAGCAGGTCAGATCGCACTGGGGGAAATCGGGAAACAGCTTGAGAATTTTAACGTCCATGACAGCATCCTCCGTTATTTTTGAAACGCCAGCTTGATGATCGTCTCGCAAAGCGTGCCGTAGTCCAGCCCGGTGTACGCCGCCATCTGGGGCAGCAGGCTTGTCGGTGTCATGCCTGGCAGCGCGTTTGCCTCAAGGCACCATGCCACACCGTCAGCATCGAGAATATAGTCCAGGCGCGCATAGCCGTCAAGATGCAACGCAGCAAAGCCGCGCGCGGTCAGCGCCTGCAGCATTGCCGTTTGCTGCTCGGTCAGCGGCGCGGGACAAAGCTCCTCGGTCAGCCCGCTTTGGTACTTGTTTTTGTAATCGTAAAAGCCTTCCTTGGGGATGATCTCCATGGGCGGCAGCGTGAATCCCTCCATGTACCCGACGGTCAGCTCGCGTCCGTTGATCTTACGCTCTGCCAACAAGCGATTTTCATATTTTCCGCCTGCAGCAATGGCAGACGCAAGCGCGTCCGCACTTTCTACAATAGAAACGCCGACGCTGGAGCCGCAGGAGCAGGGCTTGATCACGCAGGGCAGTCCGATCTCGCGTACAATGCGGTCGGCAGCCCCTGCATCGCGCGGATCAATAACGATCCAGTCGGGCGTCGGAACCCCCGCCGCACGCAGCAGCAGCTTGGAAATATCCTTGTCCATGGAAAGCATGGCACCCAGTGCGCCCGTGCCGGTGTAGCGAACACCCAGACAATCCAGATAGCTCTGCAGCCGTCCGTCCTCACCCATATCGCCGTGCATGGCAAGATAAACAACGTCGGCAGCGCGACAAAGCACGTCGACACCGCGCCCGATCAGCGCATCCCCGTTGCCGGCTGCAGCACGCAGCGCCTCAAGATCGGGAATCTGCGTGTCGACACCGTGTACATAGCTGCCGTCGCAGACAAACAGCGCAGCAGGATCGCCCTCAATTTCCGTGCCGAGATAAGGATCCAGCAGTAAAACCTCGTGACCGCGCTGTGACAGCGCGTTTGCTACAAGGCTGCCCGACGTCAGCGAAACGTCGCGCTCGGGCGAAAGACCGCCCGCCAAAACGAGAATTCTCATGGAAAAGCTCCTCTCATTTGTTATCCGTATCGATAATATATCGTAATATGCAACTTCAGTATATGCGTCATGCCTCTCGGGGTTGCACCACGGCAACGCGGTCGCAGCCGCCGTAGTCCTTAAGAATGCTGCATTCGGCACCAATCTCTTCGGCAAGCGCCCGCAGCGCCTCCCCCTGATCGTAGCCGATCTCAAAGCAAAACGCACCGCCACGCCGCAGCGCGGCGCGGTAATCCGCACCCAAAAGAATGCGGCGGTAAAAGAGTAGACCGTCCTCGCCGCCGTCCAGCGCAGCGATCGGCTCGCAGTGCACCTCGGGAGAGAGCGCAGCGATGTCCTGCGTGGGAATGTAGGGCGGATTGGAAACGATCACATCAAAGGTGCCGAGCGGTGCGAGAAAATCACCCGTCAGCACGTCACCCGAAAGCAGCATCAGCCGCTCGGGAGATACGCCGTTTAAAGCGGCGTTGCGCTGTGCCAGTGCCAGCGTGTTGGGGTATAGCTCAACGGCAGCCGCCGTTGCATCCTGCCGCTCGCACAAAAGAGAAACGGCAATGCAGCCGCTGCCTGTGCATAAGTCAAGAAAGCGCCCGCCGCGCGGCAGAAGCCCCAGCACGACCTCCAAAAGCCGCTCGGTGTCGGCTCGGGGCACCAGACAGTCAGGCGAGACCTCGTATTCCTGTCGCCAGAAATACCACACCCCGAGGATATATTGCAGCGGCTCGTGCGAAAGACGGCGCGCGACTGCACCCGCAAGCCACCCGTCGTGGTCGGGGATCTCACGGTCGGGGAAGGGACGGAGCTGCTGCTCATCTGCGTGCGCTGCGTGCGCCGCCAGCATGAGTGCCTCGGCACGCGCGTTGTCTATGCCGGAGGCTGATAGCTTTTGCTCGATCTCACGGTACGTCATGCCGATCTCCTTTCTTTTTGCGTGAAATAAAAAACAAAGAATCCCGCCCCGGACCGGAGCCGAGACGGGATAGATCTTTGTCGTAACTACGATATGCGGATTAGTCGCAAACGTAGGGCAGCAGAGCAGCCTGACGAGCACGCTTGATGGCGGTGGTCAGCTCTCTCTGATGCTTTGCGCAGGTGCCGGTGACTCTTCTGGGAAGAATCTTGCCGCGCTCGCTGATAGACTTTCTCAGCTTGCCTGCATCCTTGTAGTCAATAAAATCAACCTTGTCTGCGCAGAAAACGCAAACCTTCTTTCTTCTTCTCATCGCGGGACGAGGAGCGCGGGGAGCTGCGGGAGCAGCTGCCACGGTGGTTTCTACTTTATTATCCATTTCATCAATCCTCCTTGTAAAATACGATGCAATCGACCCGTACAATGACCGCCGGCATCAGAAGGGCAGGTCATCGTCCGCCTTGATCTCTTCAAACTTGGGGGTAGCAGTGCTGCCCGCACCGGAAGAGAAAGACGGAGTCGCGTAGGCATCCGGCGTGTAGGTCTGACCGGCGCCGCTTTCGTTCTTGCTGTCCACGAACATGGCCTCGTCTACAACGACCTCGGTCGCGTAGCGCTTCTGCCCGTTCTGGTCCTGCCAGGTGCGAGTCTGCAAAGACCCGGTCACGCAAAGAGCAGAGCCCTTGTGGAAGTAACGCGCGATAAATTCTGCGGTCTGGCGCCATGCGACCACGCTGATGAAATCAGCCTGGTTGCCCTGCTGGCCGTCACTGCTCTTGGACTGAAAACGACGGTTTACAGCCAGGCTGAAGGACAGCACGGAAACACCGCTGGGCGTCTGCTTGAGCTCAGGCTCAGCGCAAAGGCGACCGCACAGGATTACTTTGTTCAGATTCAGACTTGACATAATCGGTTATGCCTCCTTTTGGGTATGAACGCAGAGATTATTCTGCATCCGCAGGAGCATCTGCGGGTTCAGCGTCAGCAGTCTCAGCGACAACAGCCTCTGCAGCAGCAGCTTCAGCAGCAGCCTTTGCAGCAGCCTTTGCAGCAGCCTCTGCAGCAGCAGCGCGAGCAGCGGCCTCAGCCTTCTTCTCGGCAGCGCGAACAGCAGCGTCATACTCCAGTCTGATTACCAGAGAACGGATGACGGTCTCATCGATGTTTGCAATACGACGCAGCTCGTTGGGGAACTCGCCTGCGGACTTGAAGGTAACGATTGCGTAGTAACCCTCGTTCATGTCCTCGATGGGGTAAGCCAGACGGCGTCTGCCCCACTCTGCGGTCTCGACGATCTCACCGTTTGCGGCGATCATATCCACAAACTTGGTAACAGTCGTCTTCGCTGCCTCGTCACCGTTTGCAACGCTTACGATGAAAAGAGCTTCGTAGGAACTCATCATTTTTTCCATGTTTTACACCTCCCTATGGACTATAAGACCGTGTACCTGTAGCATAGAATTTGTACACGGTAAGGAGACGGGCGCTCCGGCACCCGTATCAACCTCGGATTATACCATATTTTCACCCCTTTGTCAATACTTTTTTGAAAAAAAGACGATTTTATTTTTGCAAAGAAAATATTGAAAATAAAAGCAAAACACGCTATAATATAAAAAACGAACACACAGGGGAGGTAGGGAAGCATGACGAGGAAAATACAGCGACGCTCAGTGTATCTGATCGCCGTCGCCGTCGCGCTGCTTTTGTTTTTTGCGCTGCCCTATCTGCTGCCTCACGCTGCCACGCCCCGCGCCGCGGTCGATGAGGGCTGCCTTGAGATCCACGTGATCGACGTCGGACAGGGCGATGCCGTCCTGCTGCGCTCGGCACAGGCAACGGTGCTGGTCGATTGCGGCACCAACGAAAGCGAGCGGGCGCTGTCTGCCTATCTCTCCCGACTGCGCGTCGAGCATCTGGATTATCTCATCCTATCCCATCCGCACGAGGATCATATGGGCGGCGCGGATATGATCCTGCGGGAGCTTGACGTCGATACCGTGCTGCTGCCTGACGTCACCCCCGAGGAGGACATCGGTGCGCAGCTTGCCGCTGCCTACGCCGCAAGCACCGCCACCGTCCGAACCGCTGTCGCCGGCGACGTTCTGACTGTGGGCGAGCTGACCGTTACCGTCCTCTCTCCGCCCGAGCAATGCTTTGAACAAATGAACGATAACAGCCTTGTCCTCCGTGTTACCTACGGAAATACGGCGCTGCTGCTGACCGGCGATGCCGAGCAAGCCGTGGAGCAATATCTTCTGACAACGTACGACGCACAAGCGCTGGATTGCGATCTGCTCAAGGCGGGGCACCACGGCTCGCAGACCTCCAGCAGCGAGGAACTCCTCGAGGCGCTTACTCCTGCCTACGTCGCCATTTCCTGCGGCAAGGGCAATCCTTACGGACATCCCATGCAGCAGGTGCTGGACCGTATCGCTGCCGTCGGCGCACGCGCCTGCCGCACCGACCGCGAGGGCTCGCTTGTCTTTGTCAGCGACGGTGAAACGCTTGTCCTCCGAACGAAATAAGAGCGGTATTTTGCCGCCTACAGTTTGCGACTTTTTGTTGACAACACTTATATTTTATGATAATATAATGTTAAGAATATTATCTCCGCTGCAATATGGCGGAGAAATACGAAAGGATACATTTGCCATGGCTATGCAACCCAAACGCGACTTTTTGTCGCTCAATCGTGCTATCATCCGCGGAGAAGCGGGAAAAAAGGTGCTATTCCAACCTCGTATTGACTGCTGGTATACCGACCGTATGTTCCGCGACGGAACTCTGCCCGCCCCCTACGACGGACTGGATCGCCACGACCTGTATTGTACGCTGGACGTTTCCCCCCGCGTGTACGAGTTCAACGGCTGCGTGCAGGCATACGATAAGGAGCCCGTCAAGCGTTGGAGCAGAGAGATTTCCCCTATGGAGCGCGAGATTCACATCGAAACGCCCGTCGGTGAGGTCACCTATCTGTGGGCAAGCAACGACTCCAACGGCGGTTGGTATTTCAAAACCTTCCCCGCCAAGACCGAAGAGGATCTCAAGGTCATGATCTGGCTGGAAAACAATACGCTGTGGCGCTGGAACCAGGCACACTACGATCGCATGGTCGAAACCTGGGGTAACCTCGGTCTGCCCTCCATCTTTGTGCCCCGTGTCACCATTCAGAAGACCATCGTTGAGGTTATGGGTGTTGAGGGCACGGTCTACGGTCTTGCCGATTTCCCGGAAACGATGGAGGAGTTCTTTGATGCCGCCGAGGAAAGCGTTATGCGCATGATCGAGGTCATCAAGGACTGTCCGCTGGAATGGATCAACTTCGGCGACAACGTCCATGGTGGCGTGGTCTCTCCTCGCCTGTTCGAGAAATACATCATGCCCGCCTACCTGCGCCGCAACGAGGAGCTGCATAAGGCAGGCAAGTTCACCTTTGCACACTGGGACGGCGACTGTAAGCCACTGCTCAAGTATGCCAACAAGTGCGGCCTTGACGGTATCGAGGCGATCACCCCCGTGCCGCAGGGCGACGTCACCATCGACGAGATCAAGGAGGCGCTTGGCGACGAGGTCTTCCTCGTTGACGGTATCCCCGCGATCCTGTTCGATGAGATCTACTCCGAGCAGCAGCTGCTCGATACCGTTAAGGAGCTGATCGATAAATTCGCTCCCCGCTTGATCCTCGGCATCTCGGACGAAATGTCGTCGACGGGTAACATCGAGCGCATCAAGCTGGTCCGCGATTTCGTCGATGCGTATAACGCAACGTGCGATTGATGGCAGAACTGTAAATAGTATCGTAATACAAAGCCTGCCTGTTCGATGTCGCCGACATTGTAGAGATCAGCACCGACGGCGGAGAATACGAGGTGATCGCCCATACGCATACGGGTGGTCTCCATATGCCCATTCCCGCACCAATCAAGTAAGGAGGAACTATCATGCAAATCGAGTCCTACATCCAAAGAACCTACGGTAAATTTGATAAGGTCATTCCGCTGTATGCCGCCCATATGTTCCGTACCGTGGCAGCGGTCGACGGTGTCCTGGGCATGGAAACGGACGAGCATCTTCGCCTGCCGCCCGACGCGGCACAAATGCAACCGATGGCTCCCGGCGCACACTGGGGCAGAGAATACGGCAATCTGTGGCTGCGCGCCGAGATCACCGTACCGACGAGCGCACAGGGCGAGATCCTTTGCGCCATTCCCGATGCCGAGGCGGTCGAGATCCTTTGCTTCAAGGACGGTAAGCCGACCGGTATCATCAACTCCAAAAACCGCTTCCTCGGCGGTGAGCACAGCGCCATGTTCGTGGATGCCTGTGCAACGGCGGGGGAGAGCATCTCGCTTGCCTTTGAGTGCTATGCAGGACATTTCTGCCCCGGCTGCGCTCCTTATGAATCCTACGAGCACGACACCGGCGATCCCGCTGCCTACATTCATACCTACCGCGGACTCAAGCTGGTCGTCATGGACCGCGATATGCGCGATTTTCTGTTCGACCTTTCGACCGTCCTGCAGCTGGCGCGTCTGCCCGGTGATAACTTCGTTTCCATGCGCGCGCATCAGTGCTTGATGGAGGCGTTCCCCCATCTGATCCAGGACGTCCGCATGGCGAGCGAGGAGGAGCTGCGCGAGAGCGCGGCAAAGATCCGCGCCATTATCGCACCCGCACTGATCAAAAACGGCGGTGAGCGCTCGCGCGGCTACGTCGGCGTGATCGGACATTCGCACATGGATACCGCCTGGCTGTGGCCCGTGTCCGAAACCGTCCGTAAGTGTGCCCGTACCTACGCACAGGCGCTGACGCTGATGGATATATATCCCGATTATACCTTTGTTCAGTCCTCTGCGCTGCATCTGGACTGGATGAGAGAATATTATCCCGACATTTTCGAGGGCATCAAGCAAAAGGTCGCCGAGGGCAGATACGAGCCCAACGGCGGCGTGTGGGTTGAGTGCGACTGTAATATTACGGGCGGTGAGGCGATGATCCGCCAGTTCCTGTATGGACAGCGCTTTACCGAAAAATATCTCAACTACCGCTCCGACTCCTTCTGGCTGCCCGATACCTTTGGCTATAACGCAGCCATTCCGCAGATCATGCAGGGCTGCGGCGTCAAGTATTTCTACACCACCAAGATCGACTGGAACGACCTCAATCGCTTTCCCATGCACTCCTTTGTGTGGCGCGGTCTTGACGGCTCCGAGGTGGTCACGCATCTCAACCGTATCCACCACATCCCCGATGTGCAGAACCTGACAAGCATGGTGCGCGACCTTGCTGATAAGCGCTCCTGCGATATGCGCCTTGCCGCCTACGGCTACGGTGACGGCGGCGGCGGACCGACCTACGGTATGCTGGAATTCTTGGGCCGTACCAAGGATCTGGAGGGTATGCCCAAGGTAGAGCCTACGACGGTCAGCGCCTTTATGCATCGCCTTGAGGAGCGCCGCGAGAAGCTTCCTGTCTACGACGGTGAGCTGTATCTGGAGCTGCACCGCGGTACGCTGACGCAGATGCACCGCGTCAAGCAGAATAACCGCCTGGCGGAGATCGCGCTGCACGACATGGAGCTGATGAGCGTCGTTGCCCGCGCGGAAACCAAAGCGACGCGCGACGAGCTGTATAAAACACTGCTGCGCAACCAGTTCCATGACATTCTGCCCGGCACCTGCATCTCCAAGGTGTACGAGCGTACCATCCCCGAGATGGATGAAATGATCGAGCAGACCTGCTGCAAGACGGTGGAGCTTGCCAAGACGATGACCGTACCCACCGCGGATGCCTGGTCGCTGTATAACCCGCTGTCCTTTGACCGCGCGGATGTGGTGGAGCTTTATGGTGAGCATGCATTTGAGGGCGTGACAAGTCAAACCTATACGGCACACCGCGGCGTCGTAAGAACGGCAGTTGCCGTCAATATTCCCGCCATGAGCAGTGTCGTTCTCAAAAAAGGCACACCCTGTACGGCTGCAAGTCCGTTCCGTGCCGAGGACAACGTGCTGACCACGCCGCTGTACCGCGTGGAATTTGACGAAAACGGCTATATCTCCTCGCTGATCGACCTTGCTGAGGACAGAGAGCTGCGCCGCGAGGGCGGAGCACCCCTGGGAACGCTTTGGCTGGGCGAGGATATGCCCCGCGACTGGGACAACTGGGATATCGACGACGACGCGCTGTCCAAAATGCGCCCCATCACGACACCCGTGAGCAGGGAAGTGGTCTCCGACGGCGCGGTGGAATACCGTATTCGTACCGAATATACCTTTGGCCGCAGCTCCCGTGCTGTGGTGGATACCGTGTTCTATGCCGGCAGCCGCCGCATCGATTACGAGGTCACGGTGGATTGGCAGGAGCGCCATACGCTGCTCAAGGCAGGCTTTGACGTGGCGATCCGCTCCACGACGGTGAAGAGCGAGATCCAGTTCGGTCATATTGACCGCCCTACCACCGAGAACAATTCGCTGGAGGCATCCCGCTTTGAGATCTGCAACCACAAATGGTCGGATCTGTCCGAAACGCGCTACGGCGTGGCGCTGCTCAACGACTGCAAGTACGGACTTTCCGTGCGCGGCAGCGATATGCGCCTGACGCTGCACAAGGGCGGCGTTCGCCCTGACCCCGTGACCGACATGGGTACGCACACCATGGCGTATGCACTGCTGCCGCACGTCGGCGGCTTTGACGCAGAGAGCGTCATCCGCCCCGCGTATGAGTTCAACTATACGCCCGTGATGGTACAGGGCGAGCTTGATGTCGCACCGCTGTTCGCGCTGTCCGCCCCCGGCATCATCTGCGAGGCGGTCAAGCAGGCAGAGGACGTCGAGAACGCTTACGTGCTCCGTCTGTACGAGGCAGAGCGCAACGCGACGAGCTGCACGCTGACGCTCCCCGATGCGCTGCAGGTCTATGAGACCAATATGCTGGAGGAAATCGGCACCGAGCTGCCGCTGAGCAACGGCGCGGTCAAGCTGAAGTTCCGCCCCTTCGAGATCAAGACCATTCTCGTCAAGCGATAAGAATAAAAAAAGCGCCCCGAGATAAGCCGCAGCTTGCCTCGGGGCACTTTATACGAAAATAGAACCGGGACAGCACCCCTTGCGGAGCAACTGTCCCGGTTCTATTTGGCTCGCAGGAGCAAATTACTTGCCCATTGCGTTGAGCTTCTTGGTGAACTGGCTCTTCTTGTGAGCAGCCTGGTTCTTGTGGATAATGCCGTATGCAGCAGCCTGGTCAATCTTCTTGACGGCGTTCTTGTAGGTTGCCTGAGCAGCCTCCATATCGCCGGCCTCCAGAGCAGCGGTATACTTCTTGATTGCGGTCTTGAGCTGAGTCTTAACCACCTTGTTCTGCATGGTCTTTGCAGCGATAACGCGAATGCGCTTCTTTGCGGATTTAATGTTTGCCATGAATTACACCTCCCTTGTGTCAAAATATTATGTTTTCTCACGCGCAGCTGAGAGGGTCCACACGTGATTTTATCCATATACCGTGATATTATAGCATGCTTTGCCAAGAAATGCA
Organism: Clostridia bacterium; assembly: GCA_017452545.1. Classification (GTDB taxonomy): domain Bacteria; phylum Bacillota; class Clostridia; order Oscillospirales; family CAG-272; genus SIG644. The sequence continues at coordinate 13,646 of JAFTME010000098.1, forward strand.
AGAGGTTTTTGAAAAAATATTTGAAAAACTTTTAAATTTCTTTTCCCAAGGCGTCGGACATACCGCACATAAAGCCGACGGTATTTATATAAATGAAAAATCCGACTCCTTCGTACAAGAGAACGACGCATACCCAAACGGAGAAAAAGGGAAGAGCTCCTCCTGCGTGCAGGGAGGACTTCTTTCAAAAATACACTTTCTGTCAAAAAATATAAATTTTTTTACAAAAAGGGCTTGACAAGTGCAAGAAAAAGTGATACAATGATAAACTGCATTAAAATCGCCTGTTTTTGGGAACTTTTGTGTAAAGTGCGAAATTATGCCCTCTGCACGGGGAAAAATTTCGTCGGTTTGACGATGCAAAAACGGTAAATTTTTTGTGAATTTATCGTAAACTTTGCGTAAATTATCGGCCGTAATCCCAAGGCAACTACTTTGAATGGAGTGATTGTATTCAATGATCAACGTGAAAGAACACAAGCTCGGTCAAAATGTCCGAATGAGCTTCTCCAGATCCCGCAACACGCTGGAGCTGCCCAACCTGGTTGAGATCCAGACCAAATCCTTCAAATGGTTTATTGAAGAGGGTCTGGGTGAGGTACTGCGCGACGTATCTCCCATCACCGACTATTCCGGTAATCTGTCCATCGATTTCGTATCGTATTCGCTGGACGCCAAGCCCAAGTACTCGATCGAGGAGTGCAAGGAGCGCGATGCCAATTACGCCGCACCGCTCAAGGTCAACGTCCGTCTGACCAATAAGCAGACCGGCGAGGTCAAGCAGACCGATATTTTCATGGGTGAGTTCCCGCTGATGACGGAAACGGGTACCTTCGTGATCAACGGTGCGGAGCGTGTCATTGTTTCGCAGATCATCCGTTCCCCCGGTATGTACTATGCCTCCGAGATCGATAAGACCGGTAAGCATACCTATACCACCCAGATCATCCCCTACCGCGGCGCATGGCTGGAGTATGAGACCGATATCAACGGCGTCATGTACGTCCGTATCGATAAGAACCGTAAGATGCCGCTGACCATGTTCATCCGCGCACTGGGCCTTGAGAGCCGCGAGGATATCTATGCCATGTTCGGCGAGGACAACCATCTGACGGTCACCTTCGAGAAGGATGAGTCCGAGATGCTGGCAGAGCGCGACCATTCCACTCCCGGCGTGGAGGCGCTCAAGGAGATCTATAAGAAGCTGCGTCCCGGCGAGCCTCCTCTGGTAGAGTCCGCACAGACGCTGATCAATAACTATTTCTTCGATCCCAAGCGCTATGACATCGCGCCCGTGGGTCGCTTCAAGTTCGATAAGAAGATGGCGATCGGAGCCCGTATCGCCAACCACCGCATCGCACAGGACATCGTCAGCCCGCTGACGGGTGAGGTCCTGTTTGAGGCGGGAAGCGTGCTGACCGAGGAGATGGCAATGCAGGTGCAGAATGCAGCCGTCAATGAGGTCGTGATCACGCTGGACAACGGTGAGACCACCAAGGTTATGGGTAACAACACCGTTGAGCCCGAGTATATTCTCGGCTACGACCTGCGCGAGAGCGGTGTGAACGAAAAGGTTCGCATCCCCGTGCTGCTTGAGATCATGGAGGCTTGCGAGGGCGATGAGCAGGCGATCCGTGCCATGGCAAAGGCTCGCATTGCTGAGCTGTGCCCCAAGCATATTACAAAGGATGATATTTTTGCGACCATCAGCTACCTGCTTAACCTGATGAACGGTGTGGGCGAGGTGGACGATATCGACCATCTGGGCAACCGCCGTATCCGCTCCGTCGGTGAGCAGCTGCAGAACCAGCTGCGTATCGGCTTCTCCCGTATGGATAAGATCGTTAAGGAGCGCATGACCACCCAGGATAACGACAAGCTGACGCCTCAGCAGCTGATCAACATTCGCCCCGTGACCACCGTCATCCGCGAATTCTTCGGCTCCTCTCAGCTGTCGCAGTTCATGGACCAGAACAACCCGCTCGCAGAGCTGACGCATAAGCGCCGTCTGTCTGCGCTCGGTCCCGGCGGTCTGACGCGTGACCGTGCTTCCTTCGACGTCCGTGACGTTCACTATACGCACTACGGCCGTATGTGCCCGATCGAGACCCCTGAAGGACCTAACATCGGTCTGATCTCCTACCTTACCACCTATGCACGTATCAGCGACTACGGCTTTATCGAGGTTCCGTACCGTCGCATCAAGCACGTCACCGATGAGGCTACGGGCGAGGTTCGTCATTACGTCACCGATGAGGTTGACTACATGACCGCAGACATCGAGGACAAGTACGTCGTCGTACAGGCAAACGAGCCCGTTGGCGAGGACGGTCAGCTTCTGAATAAGAAGGTTACCGCTCGCGATCGCGCAGAGATCCTTGAGATTGATGCTTCCCGCGTAGACTATATGGACGTTGCGCCCAAGATGGTATTCTCCGTCGCTACCGCTTGTATCCCCTTCCTTGAGAACGACGATAACTCCCGTGCACTCATGGGCTCCAACATGCAGAAGCAGGCTGTGCCGCTGATGGTGACGGATTCTCCCATCGTTGCAACGGGTATGGAATACCGCGCTGCCGTTGACTCCGGCGTTGTCATCGTGGCAAAGAATGCCGGCTGCGTCGAGAGAGTCGAGGCAGATAAGATCGTCATCGTTTGCGAGGACGGTCACAAGGATGTTTACGATTTGATCAAGTTCAAGCGTACCAACCAGGGTACCTGCTTCAACCAGCGCCCCGTCGTCAGACGCGGTCAGATGGTCGAGGCCGGTCAGGTCATCGCCGACGGTCCCGCAACCGATAACGGCGAGATCGCACTGGGTAAGAACGCGCTCATCGGCTTTATGACCTGGGAGGGTTATAACTACGAGGACGCAGTTCTGCTCAACGAGCGTATGGTCCGCGATGACGTTTACACTTCTCTTCATATTGAAGAATATACGCACGAAGCACGCGATACCAAGCTGGGTCCGGAGGAAATTACGCGCGAGATTCCCAACGTGGGTGAGGATGCGCTCAAGGATCTGAACGCAGAGGGTATCGTCAGAAAGGGTACCGAGGTTCGCTCGGGCGACATTCTGGTCGGTAAGATCACGCCCAAGGGCGAGACCGAGCTGACTGCCGAGGAGAGATTGCTGCGCGCCATCTTCGGCGAGAAGGCACGTGAGGTGCGTGATACCTCGCTGCGCCTGCAGCATGGCGAGGCCGGTATCGTCGTTGACGTCAAGGTGTTCTCGCACGAGCAGGGCGACGAGCTGCCCGCAGGTGTCAACAAGGTCGTTCGCGTCTACGTTGCACAGAAGAGAAAGATCTCCGTCGGCGACAAGATGGCAGGTCGTCACGGTAATAAGGGTGTCGTTTCCCGCATTCTGCCTCCCGAGGATATGCCCTTCCTTCCCGACGGTACTCCCCTGGATATCGTCCTCAACCCCCTGGGCGTTCCTTCCCGTATGAACATCGGTCAGGTGCTTGAGGTCCACCTCGGTATTGCCGCTCGTAAGCTGGGCTGGAAGATCGAGACCCCCGTATTTGACGGTGCAAACGAAAAGGACATCAGCGAGTGCCTTGCCGCTGCCGGTGTCTACCGCGATATTTTCCCGCTCGAGAACTCCGAGGGCAAGAAACTCTACGAGGAAATCGAGGATGAGCAAGGCAAAAAGAGCATTCGCCCGTTGACCGCCGAGGAGGTTGCCAACGTCGAATATATCGAGCAGCTGCGCGCTGAAAAGCGCCTGAAGCTGTGCGACGGTAAGACCGTTCTGTACGACGGTCGTACCGGTGAGCCCTTCGATAACCCCGTAACGGTAGGTATTATGTACTACCTCAAGCTCCATCACCTGGTTGATGATAAGATCCATGCCCGTTCCAACGGTCCTTACGCGTTGGTTACCCAGCAGCCTCTTGGCGGTAAGGCACAGTTCGGCGGACAGAGATTCGGTGAGATGGAGGTGTGGGCACTCGAGGCTTACGGTGCCGCTTATACGCTGCAGGAGATCCTGACGGTCAAGTCTGACGACGTCAACGGTCGCCGCCGCGCATACGAGGCAATCATCAAGGGTCAGAATATCCCCACGCCGGGTGTTCCCGAGTCCTTCAAGGTTCTGGTTAAGGAGCTGCAGTCGCTGGCTCTGGACGTTCGCGTTCTCAACCAGGACGGCGAGGAGATCCAGCTGTCCACGCTGTGCAACGACGATGAGCCCGCACCTTATGCAAAGGCTGACGTTCAGGCGATCGAGGAGGCAGTCGGACAGACGGTCGAAACCGATGATATTCATGATTCCTTCTTCATCGATCATTCCGACAGCGAGGATGACCTGCTGGACGACGAGGACGACTTCTTTGGCGACGAAGAGGACTACGACGACTATGACGATGAGAACAATTAAGGGAGTGTAAGGAGAATGGCTTTGGAACGTAATGAATTTTCTGCGATTAAAATAGGTCTGGCTTCTCCGGATATGATCCGCGAATGGTCCTACGGCGAGGTTACCAAGCCCGAGACCATCAACTACAGAACGCTCAAGGCTGAGGTCGGCGGCTTGTTCTGTGAGCGCATCTTTGGTCCTACCAAGGACGGCGCTTGTATGTGCGGAAAGTATAAGAATTCGCACAGCAAGGAAGTCATCAAGTGCGAAAAGTGCGGCGTTGATGTCACCACCAAGAAGGTGCGCCGCGAGAGAATGGGTCATATCGAGCTGGCATGCCCCGTATCTCACATCTGGTATTTTAAGGCGATCCCCTCCCGTATGGCGCTGATCCTGGATATGTCTCCGAAGCTTCTGGAGCAGGTGCTGTACTTTGCGGAGAACGTCGTCCTCGATCCCGGTACCACTCCGCTGCAAAAGGGCATGGTTCTGTCCGAAAAGCAGCTGATGGAGTACCGCGAGATGTACGACAAGGCATTCCGCGTCGGCATGGGCGCCGAGGCGATCCGCGAGCTGCTGCAGGACATCGATATTGCTGAGCTGTCCCGTCAGCTCAAGACCGATCTGATCACGGCAACCGGTCAGAAGAAGACCCGTATCATCAAGAGACTGGAGGTCGTTGAGGCATTCCGTAAGTCCGGCAATCAGCTGGATTGGATGATTCTTGACGTCGTTCCCGTCCTGCCCCCCGATATCCGTCCCATGGTACAGCTCGACGGCGGCCGCTTCGCCGCGTCGGACATCAACGAGCTCTATCGCCGCGTCATCAGCCGTAATAACCGTCTGAAGAAGCTGCTGGAGATCCGTACCCCCGAGATCGTGGTCCGCAACGAGAAGAGAATGCTGCAGGAGGCTGTTGACGCGCTGATCGATAACGGTCGCCGCGGTAAGCCCGTTACGGGTCCCTCCAACCGCTCGCTCAAGTCTCTGTCCGAGATGCTGCGCGGTAAGCAGGGTCGCTTCCGTCAGAACCTGCTCGGTAAGCGTGTCGACTATTCCGGTCGTTCGGTTATCGTCGTAGGTCCTAACCTCAAGATCTATCAGTGCGGTCTGCCCAAGGAAATGGCGATCGAGCTGTTCAAGCCCTTCGTCATCAAGAGACTGGTCGAGATGCAGAAGGCAACCAACGTCCGCGATGCACAGAAGAAGATCGACAAGGCATATGAGAATCCTTGCGTCTGGGATGCGCTCGAGAATGTGATCAAGGAGCATCCCGTCCTGCTCAACCGTGCACCTACGCTGCACCGCCTGTCCATTCAGGCGTTCGAGCCCGTGCTGGTCGAGGGCCGTGCCATTAAGCTGCACCCTCTGGTCTGCCCCGCATTCAACGCAGACTTTGACGGTGACCAGATGCCCGTACACGTGCCGCTGTCCGCAGAGGCACAGGCAGAGGCTCGCTTCTTGATGCTCTCCGCCAACAACCTGCTTAAGCCCATGGACGGTAAGGCCGTTACCATTCCTTCTCAGGATATGATCCTCGGTTCCTATTACCTGACCATGATCAAAAAGGGCGAGCCCGGTGAGGGCAGCGCCTACCGTAACTTAGACGAGGCCATGATGGCATACGCCAACGGCGACCTCGGCCTGCACGCGGAGTGCCGCGTTCGCATGACCAAGGAGATCAACGGCGTAGAGCATAGCCGCCTGGGCAAGACCACCCTCGGCCGCTTGATCTTCAACCGTCCCATTCCTCAGGATCTGGGCTTTGTCGATCGCTCCAACACCGAGGATCTGGACGCACAGTTCACCCCCGAGATCAGCTTCGTTATTAAGAAGAAGCAGCTCGGTCAGATCATTGACTACTGCATCAAAAAGCACGGCGTTGCACGCTGCGCCGACATGCTGGATGAGATCAAGGCGATGGGCTACAAGTATTCGACCCGCGCTTCCTTCTCCATCTCGGTCTACGATATGACCATTCCTCAGGAAAAGCCCGCATACCTCGAAGAGGCACAAAAGAAGGTCGATGTTATCTTCCGTCACTTCCAGCGCGGCGAGCTGTCCGAGGAGGAGCGCTATAACAACGTTATCCGCATTTGGGAGCAGACGACGAACGATGTTACTGCAGCACTGCAGAACAGCTTCTCCGAGTTCAACCCCATCAAGATCATGTCCGACTCCGGTGCCCGTGGTTCGATCGCACAGATGCGTCAGCTGGCAGGTATGCGCGGTCTGATGTTCGCTACCAACGGTAAGACCATCGAGCTGCCTATCAAGTCCAACTTCCGCGAGGGCATGAAGATCCTCGAGTACTTCATGGGTGCCCGTGGTTCCCGTAAGTCGCTTTCCGATACCGCTCTGCGTACCGCAGACTCCGGTTATCTGACCCGCCGTCTGGTCGACGTTTCGCATAACGTCATCATCCGCGAGGAGAAGTGCGATACCACCAAGGGCGCATGGGTCAACGCAATCATCGACGAGCGCGATAAGAACGTGCTCGAGTCTCTTGAGGACCGTATCGTCGGCAGATATACCATCGGTCCCGTGGTCGATCCCGCTACCGGCGAGATCATCGTGGGCGACGATGAGATGATCTCCGAGGAGCAGGCAAAGGCAATCGTCAAGGCAGGCATCGATAAGGTGTATATCCGCACCGTTATCCAGTGCCACGCCAAGGACGGTATCTGCGCTCGCTGCTACGGTGCTGACCTGGCATCCGGCTTGCCCGTTAACGTCGGTGAGGCTGTCGGTATTATTGCTGCACAGTCCATCGGTGAGCCCGGTACGCAGTTGACCATGAGAACGTTCCACTCCGGTGGTGTCGCAGGCTCGGATATTACCCAGGGTCTGCCCCGCGTAGAGGAGCTGTTCGAGGCTCGTCAGCCCAAGAAGCCCGCCATCATGACCGAGCATTCCGGTATCGCTCACATTCAGATGGGTGAGGTTCCCGGTATCAACGAGGTTCATATCCACTCCGAGGAGACCGATGAGCTGGTCAAGTACGTCATCCCCTACGGTATGCGTCTGTCCATTCTGGACGGTGAGCATGTCGTTCGCGGTCAGGGCTTGACCGAGGGCAACAAGGCTCCTGCGGATATCATGCGCATTCTGGGCCTGGATGCCGTATACGAGTACGTCATCAAGGAAACGCAGCGCGTCTACCGTTCTCAGTCCTGTAACGTCAACGATAAGCATATCGAGATCATCGCCCGTCAGATGACCCGTAAGGTCCGCATCGAGGATAGCGGTGATACCGACCTGCTCAGCGGTGCACTGGTCAACATCGACGAGCTCGAGGATGCAAATAATGAGATCATCGCTCGCGTCGAGGCAGGCGAGGATCTGCTCAAGCCCGCCGTCGGCAGCCCCGTTCTGCTGGGTATCACCAAGGCTGCTCTGCAGACGACCTCCTTTATGTCGGCTGCTTCCTTCCAGGAGACCACCAAGGTTCTTACCGAGGCTGCGATTTGCGGTAAGGTCGATACGCTGTGCGGCTTGAAGGAGAATGTTATCATCGGTAAGCTCATTCCTGCAGGTACGGGTCTGGCTTGCTACCGTAACGTCGACGTCCGCCGCATTCAGCCCGGCGAGGATGAGGAAGATGCCGAGGCGATCGCCGAGGAGATCACCCTCCCCGCTGAGGATTCCGTTGCCGTTGAGGCTGCGGTCAGCGCAGAGGCGTAATCATAATGCGCGAGTCGGGCGTTTTTCCCGATCCTGCGCAAACCTTTGAAATATTGGGACGAAAGAGATCTTCTTCTCTTTCGTCCCGGTTTTCTTTTTTTGCCTTTCTCGCCGGGTTTTGAATAATTTCCGCCGTTCCGGGGGATAATTTGACAGAAAAACTACGTTTTGACCAAAGAAAAATTTAAGAACTACTTGACAAAACTCTTGCGAGGTGTTATAATAATGCGAGTCTGTGTGGCCACAGATGCTTTTTTCGCGGCAGTTACAATCCGGCGCGAGCCGGATGACTGTATATAAACATTAAATTTTTGAAGAAGGAGGAACAAAAGGAAATGCCAACCTTTAACCAGCTCGTCAGACAGGGTCGCAGCGATAAGCAGTATAAGTCCAAGGCGCCGGTTCTCCAGCACGGATTTAACACGCTGACCAACTCTATGACGAACCAGAGCAACCCTCAGAAGAGAGGCGTTTGCACCAAGGTTTCCACGACTACCCCTAAGAAGCCGAACTCCGCTCTGCGTAAGATCGCGAGAGTCCGTCTGACCAACGGTATCGAGGCAACCACCTATATTCCCGGCATCGGACACAACCTGCAGGAGCACTCCGTCGTTCTCATCAGAGGCGGCCGTGTACGTGACCTCCCCGGTGTTCGTTACCACATCATTCGCGGTACCCTGGACGCACAGGTCGTTGCAAACCGTAACCAGAGCCGTTCCAAGTACGGCGCAAAGAGACCCAAGAAGAAGTAATTATTCTCTTGCGGTCGGGTATCAAGCAACCGTTCGCAGTCAAGCCCACCCAAGGGTTAGTTCGAGTTCTTAAATTTAATGTTTATGTACTTTACCTAACTCTTTGAAAGTGCTTACAGAAGAATGCTTTTGAGTACCTATGAATTCATCTTATAATTAATGAAGGAGGGAAGTACAGTGCCGAGAAGAGGTCGTATATCCAAAAGAGACGTATTGCCGGATCCGCTTTATAACTCTAAGCTGGTTACCAAGCTGATCAACAACGTAATGTATGACGGCAAGAAAGGCGTAGCGCAGAGAATTGTTTATGAAGCATTCTCCGCTATGGAAGAAAAGCTGGGTGAGAACCCGCTGGAGATTTTCCAGGCAGGTCTTGAGAACATCATGCCTGTTTTGGAGGTTAAGGCTCGCCGCGTAGGTGGTTCCACCTACCAGGTGCCGATGGAAGTTCGTGCTGAGCGCCGCCAGACCCTGGGTCTGCGTTGGCTGATCGATGCTGCAAGAAAGCGTGGCGAGACCACCATGGCTGAAAGACTTGCAGGCGAGATCATGGACGCAAAGAACAGCGCCGGAGCAGCCTTTAAGAAGAAGGAAGAGACGCACAGAATGGCAGAGGCCAACAAGGCGTTTGCCCACTACAGATATTGATATTAGAGGAGAATTGTTATGGCAAGAGAATATTCCCTTGAAAACACCCGAAATATCGGTATCATGGCGCATATCGACGCTGGTAAGACTACTACCACTGAGCGTATTCTGTTCTATACCGGTAAGACCCACAAGATGGGTGAAACCCACGACGGTGGCGCAACCATGGACTGGATGGAGCAGGAGCAGGAGAGAGGTATTACCATCACCTCCGCTGCTACCACCTGTTACTGGAAGGGCAACCGTATCAACATCATCGACACCCCCGGCCACGTTGACTTTACCGTTGAGGTAGAGCGCTCGCTGCGCGTTCTGGACGGCTCCGTTACCGTTCTTTGCGCAAAGGGTGGCGTTGAGCCCCAGTCTGAGACCGTTTGGCGTCTGGCTGATAAGTACAAGGTTCCGCGTATGTGTTACGTCAACAAGATGGACATCATGGGCGCGAACTTCTACCGTGTC
>JAFTME010000099.1 GCA_017452545.1 Clostridia bacterium
CGAATATAATAAAACAGCATGGGTTTAACTCTCCTTCGTATATGATGATCTGCTTATATTGTACCATTAAAATCGTCTCTCGTCAATGAATTGTGAATTTTTTTTAAAAATATAGTCCCGCTCTTGTAAATACAAAAAAAGTGTGCTACAATATGCATAAAGGGACGGGGCGGCTGCCCCGCATGACAAGAGAGGAGAATTGCTATGATCGATACTACCGCACTGTTCCGCTTGGGCTACGGACTCTACGTCATCACCAGTAAAAGCGGCACGCAGGATAACGGTTTGATCGTCAATACCGTCACACAGGTTACGATCAACCCCGACCGCATCGCCGTATGCATCAATAAAGCCAACTATTCTCACGACATTATTCGAAACACAGGGGTCATGAACGTTAACTGTCTGACCGAGGCTGCACCGTTTTCGCTGTTTCAGCGATTCGGCTTTGCCAGCGGGCGTGATACCGATAAGTTTGCCGGCGAGCAGCCCGCACGCACCGAGAACGGACTTGTCGTGCTGCAGGAATATACCAACGCATGTATCTCTCTGTCTGTAGACAGCTACACCGATCTTGGCAGCCACGGTCTGTTTATCTGCTCCATCACCGAGGCGATGGTGCTAAGCGATGCACCCACCATGACCTACGCCTACTATCATCAGAACGTCAAGCCGAAGCCTGTACCTGCCGAGAAAAAGGGCTACGTTTGCAAGATCTGCGGCTATGTTTACGAGGGCGATCCGCTGCCCGATGACTTCGTATGCCCCTGGTGCAAGCACGGCGCATCCGATTTTGAACCCGTCAGTATCTCTCCCAAAGCCGAAGCCATTCCCGCATCTAACATATCGGAAAAGGAGAGTGAAGCTATGAACAACCAAGTAACCCAAAATGAAATCACGCAAAAGGAGATCCAACCCATGAGCAACAAGTACGCAGGCACCAAGACAGAAAAGAACCTGGAGGCTGCATTTGCAGGCGAGAGCCAGGCAAGAAACAAGTACACCTATTTTGCATCTGTTGCAAAGAAGGAGGGCTACGAGCAGATCGCTGCGCTGTTCCTCAAAACCGCTGAAAACGAGAAGGAGCACGCAAAGTTGTGGTTCAAGGAGCTCGCAGGCCTTGGCGACACGGCAGCAAACCTGCTTTCCGCAGCCGAGGGTGAGAACTACGAGTGGACGGATATGTACGCTGAGTTCGCAAGAACCGCCGAGGAGGAGGGCTTCCACGAGCTGGCAGCCAAGTTCCGCCTGGTTGCTGCGATCGAGAAGCACCACGAGGAGCGCTATCGCGCACTGCTCCAAAACGTCGAGACCGCACAGGTCTTTGCTAAGAGCGAGGTCAAGGTTTGGGAGTGCCGTAACTGCGGTCACATTATCGTAGGCACCAAGGCACCCGAGGTCTGCCCCACCTGCGCACATCCCAAGGCTTATTTTGAGATCCACGCAGAGAATTATTGATGAGTAAAAGTAAATAGCAAGCGGGGGAAACTTTTTTGGAAAAAAGTTTCCCCCGCACCCCTTTCAAAAAACTTTGAAAAGAAATTCTTTGATTATGTTCGCTGTGGTCTTCACAAATGTATCCATCCGTCTACGCATCAGATATGGTATTCTCGGCCGATAGCTTCGCCGTACTTGTGGGGCAGGGACCCCACATGGCATATCGCTACTTTGCGATAGAAGAGAACCTCTTAAAATTTCATTCCCCAATTTTTCCAAAGTTTTTTGAAGAAGGGGCGCGGGGGAGAAACTTTTTTTCAAAAAAGTTTCTCCCCCGCCTTTATTTCCTTCTTACTTCAATGCAGCTGCGACTCTCTGCGCGATGTGTGCTGCATCTAGACCGTAAGCAGCCAGTACCTCGTTGGCAGGACCGCTGCGACCGAACATATCGTCAACACCGATGCGGGTGACCTTAACGGGAGCGACCTCGGAAATCGACTCCAGAACGGCAGCGCCCAGACCGCCGATCACGGAATGCTCCTCGGCTGTGAAAATATGATCATACTTTGCAGCAACGTCTGCGAGCAGCGCGTCGTCCATCGGCTTGATGGTGTGAATGTTGATGACACCGACGTCGATGCCTTGCTCAAGCAGAATGTCGCGTGCCTTGAGAGCCTCGCAGACCATCAGACCGGTTGCGATAATGACCGAGTCCTTACCCTCTGCCATCACGATGCCCTTGCCGGGAACAAAGGGAACGTCAGGGGAGGAAACGGTTTCAACCGCGCTGCGTCCGATGCGGATATAAACGGGGCCGTCGATGGAGAGCGCAGCCTCGGTTGCGCGCATGGTTTCGGGACCGTCACAGGGGGAGAGCACCGTCATGCCGGGAATCACGCGCATCAGCGCAATGTCCTCGATGCACTGGTGGGTCGCGCCGTCCTCACCAACCGAAAGACCTGCGTGCGTTGCACCGATCTTGACGTTGAGATGGGGGTAGGCGATGGAGTTGCGGATCTGCTCGTATGCTCTACCTGCCGCGAACATGGCAAAGGTAGATGCAAACGCAGTTTTACCGGTGGTGGCAATGCCCGCAGCGACGGACATCATGTTAGCCTCGGCAATGCCGCATTGAATAAACCGTTCAGGGAATCTTTTTTCAAAGTGAACCGTACGGGTGGGATCGGACAGATCGGCACAAAGAACCACGAAGTCGTGAGTCTCGCCCAGCTCGCAAAGCGCCTTGCCGTAGCCGTCGCGCGTTGCCATTTTAGTTTTGATTTCCGTTGCCGTCTTGCTCATATATAATACCGTGCCTTTCCTTACGCTTTTTTTGCATGACATGATACCAATATTATAAATCCCGGCGCGCGATTTGTCAAGACCTGTTCGTCTTTTTTTGCATTTCCTCACCCGCACGCGCCGCCACACAAATTCTCCTGCGTGAAATTTCCCGATTTTCTTGACAAAGCCGCGGCGGCATTATATAATAGTAAGTAATAAAAGCGCACCCTTGTGCGAACGAAAGGAACTGCCCTATGGAACTGACCAATATGCTCAAAAGACTGGAAGCCGTCTGCCGCTCCAACCGCTATGCGGAGCGCATTTACGCCGAGCTTCTGTACCTGTATCATCTGAACAATGCCCGGGCGCTGGGCTGGGAGGATAAGCTGTGCGCTGCCTGCGCTTACCTGTGCGAGTCGTTGGATAACAGCGGCGCCATCGTCAAGGAGGACTGCGAAAACGTCGAGCAGGTGCTCATGGATTGCTCCGAGGAGGCAAAGAGCATCACCGTCCATTGCGTCGCGCACGCACATATCGATATGAACTGGACCTGGGGTTATATGGAAACCGTTTCCATCGCCACCGAAACCTTCCGCACCATGCTGGATCTGATGCGTGACTATCCGGACTTTACTTTCTCGCAGTCGCAGGCAGCCGTTTATGAGATCGTGGAAAAGCACGATCCCGCGCTACTGCAGGAGATCAAGGAGCGCGTCAAGGAGGGCCGCTGGGAGCTTTCCGCAACCTCTTGGGTTGAAAACGATAAGAATATGCCCAACGGCGAATCCCTCTGTCGCCATATTCTGTACACCAAGGAATACCTTGCCCGCCTGTTCGATATTTCTCCCGATTCGCTGACGCTGGACTTTGAGCCCGATACCTTCGGTCATAACGCCAACGTTCCCGAGATTCTGCAAAACGGCGGCGTCAAGTATTACTACCATTGCCGCGGCTGCCAGCCCAGAGGTGCCTACCGTTGGCGCTCTCCCTCGGGCAAGGAGGTCATCGCGTACAGCGATCCCACCTGGTATCAGGGCCCCGTGGATATTACCTACTTTGCCGGCTTCCCTCAGTTCGGCAAAACCATGGGTGACGGTACGCTGACCGAATTCATCAAGGTCTACGGCGTGGGCGACCACGGCGGCGGACCTTCTCGCCGCGACCTGGAGCTGTTGACCGATGCCATGAGCTGGCCGCTGTATCCCACGCTCAAGTTCAGCCGCTACGATGCATATTATGCTTATCTTGAAACCGTTCGTGATCGCCTGCCTGTCTACGAGGGCGAGCTGAACTTCGTCTTTACCGGCTGCTACACGGCTCAAAGCCGCATCAAGCTGGCACACCGCAACGCCGAGCTGCGTCTGTACGACGCCGAGGCTCTGGCAGCACAGGCATCCATCCTGACCGATAAGCTGCCCCAGACCGACTTTACCAAGGGCTGGACCAACACGCTCTTTGCCCAGTTCCACGATATTCTCCCCGGCTCCGGCACCATCGAAACGCGCGAGGCTGCGCTCGGTCAGTTCCAGGAAACGCTGGGCTATACCAACACCGCCTCCAACGAAGCAATGCGCGCCATCAGCGACGCCATCGATACCTCGGCTCTGCCGTATGATTTTGCCAAGATCGACGTGGCAGAGGGCGGCGGCGCCGGCTTCCACATCGGACGCGACAGAGAGTTCCAGATCACGACCGCCGAGCGCGGTCGCGGCAGCATCCGTATTCTGCACCTGTTCAACACGCTGCCCTACGAGCGCGACGAGGTCATGACCTATTATCTGTGGGATTATCCCGCCGATCTTGCCAACATGATCGCCGAGACGCCCGACGGTACGCCTGTTCCCGTGCAGATCGTCAACCCAAGACAGGGCTATTATCAGCACATTTTCGCTACGCTGCTGCTGCGCGTTAAGGTCCCCGCGCAGGGCTACAGCACCGTCATCCTGCGTCAGCGTGACGCCGTGGATGCTAAGCGCTTCAACCTTCCGCCCCGTCCCGACCGCCGTCTGGAATACTTTGACGACGGGGATCTGTTCCTTGAGAACGAGCACATTCGCGCCGAATTCGACGCCGAGACCTGCGCCATCGTCTCTCTCGTGGACAAGGCAACGGGCAAGCAGCTGATCAAAAAGGATGACAACAGAACGACCGGCACGTTTGCGCTGGTTCAGGTCAATCCGCGCTTCGGTCACAGCGCGTGGACGCGCGGTCCCGTGGAAAAGATCGACAATATCAATCTGTCCAACCGCGTGCGCGTCAGCGCCTACAACCGCCAGGCGCTTTGCGGTACCATCTCCTACGACGTTCCCTTTGCCAGATCCTCCATGTCTGTCACCATTCGCCTGTACGCCGGCAGCAAAACGCTGGATTACGATGTACGCGTCAACTGGCTGGAGGTCGGTAACAACGATGCCTCTCCCTGGCTCATTTTCCGCTCGCCCGTCTCCTACGCCGTAGCGAACTATCGCTATGAGATCGCCTGCGGTACTCAGGTTCGTGGCAGTATGCCTATGGACGTTCCGACCATCGGACGTATGGAGCTGCTTCCCGCCGACGGTGATGAGAGCGCTTACGTTCAGATGATGGCAGACACCAAGTACGGCTTCCGCGGCTTTGGCGATTACGGTGAGATCTCGCTCATCCACGGCTCCTTCCAGCCCGATCCGTACCCCGAAATGGGTCAGCATCATTTCCATACCGCCATCAGCGTGGTCAGCGGCGAGGCAGACGCCCAGCGTGTCAGCGACTGCTACCATCATGCCATCGCAGCCTTCTCAGGCAAGCCGCATGAGGGCAAGCTGCCGCTGTCCGGTACGGTGGTCGGTCTGGATAACCAAAATCTGTCCGTTTCTGCCCTGCGCGTTACGTCCGAGGGCAATATCATCCTGCGCGTCTATAACCGTACCGACGACGAGCAGAGCGCGACCGTGACATTGCCGCGCGATATCGCAGCTGCCTTCCTTACCGACGTCACCGAGCAGAAGAATACGCCCGTATGTACCGAGGACGATCGCACCGTCCGTGTCACCGTCGGCGCACGTGCTATGCAGACGTTGAGAATTGTGTTGGAATAATAATATACGGGGGAGAAAACTTTTTTGCAAAAAAAGTTTTCTCCCCCGTACCCCCTCTTTCAAAAAATCTTGGGGCAAAAATAAAAAAAGCAGCGTTGTGGCTGCAGCGGCTCGACGAAAATTCATCCATTTCCTTTTTTCAAAAGTTCTTGAAAAGGGGAGCGCGAGGGGGAAAACTTCTTTCAAGAAGTTTTCCCCCTCGCATTATTTATCCCTGTCCCATCCTCACTCCCCGTCGTAAAATGCGGGAGGGAAGGGGTTTTCGTCCTGTGGTGGTGCGGCGCGTCGGGATGTGTAGCGCGGGGCGTTGCCTGCGGAGCTTCCTTGATTGCCGGCTGGCGCAGCACGCCGCGGTGCGTTGTCAAACACAAATACGGCACGACCGTTTTCGTCCAGCTTGAGCGCCGCATCAAAGTGCTTGCCGCTCTTGGGCGAAATGAAATCGCGGATGACGTCGGTCTGTCCTCGCTCCAGCAGCTCGCGCACGTGCGCCACGCCGATCGAGCGACGGCAGATGGTCGTGTTGATGCTGAATTTGCAGCCGTCCTTGTAGCCCGTGCAGCCGTAGAACGAGCGAAATCGCTTGATCTCCTTGCCGCACAGCGGGCAGCCACCGATCACGTCGCCGAAAAAGCCGATGTCGTCCGCCTGCCCCTCGGCGCTGCGGTACTGATCAAATACGGCGGCGATCTCTGCCTTGGCAAGCGCCACGCTGTCCTCAATCGCCATCTCCCCGCGAAAGACGCGCTTGAGCGCGCGACCCATGTCGCTTGTTTTGTACTTGTCCATGCTGATGCGCATCTGCTCCAGCGATTCGATCAGAAAAATCCCGTCGGGCAGAATGGTGTAAACGTCCTTCTTCAGATCAATGTACTTGCTGCGACGGGCGTTGTCAATGATACCCGTGCGCGTCGCCTCGGTGCCCAGCTCCACACCATCAAGCATGGCGCGGTATTCCTCGGCATCGTCCTCGCCCACACGATCGGCAA
This sequence comes from Clostridia bacterium, assembly GCA_017452545.1. Taxonomy (GTDB): domain Bacteria; phylum Bacillota; class Clostridia; order Oscillospirales; family CAG-272; genus SIG644. The sequence goes on from JAFTME010000099.1 coordinate 6,785, forward strand.
GCGCCTCACTGCCGGCCGCTTTTTCCTCTTTGAAGGGGTTTTTCAGATAGTTGTTGAGCGTTTCGATGGTGTAATGTCGGGGCGGAGAGGTTTCTTTTTCCGCAGGCTTGAAATCGGTGTTGACAACGTCGCCCTTTTTGAGCTTTGGAAGAATCTTGTCCTTTTGCGAAAAGTCGTCGTATTTGGTCCAACCGCTCTCCAGCAGCGTCATGCCCTTGAGCGTAAAGACCTCCTCCTCGCCAAGCGTGATGACGATTTCGCTGCGGGAAACGATACAGTCCTCAGCACAGAATACCGCCACAAAGCGGCGGAATACTGTAGAGTATACCTGCATCTCACGCTCGGAGAGCTGGTTTTTGTTCGGGATCTTGTAGGTCGGCGTCAGTGCCGAATGTGACTCGATCTTGCTGTCGTCAAAGATGGTCTTGGAGTCCTTGAAGGCAACGGGATAGCCCATTTTTTGTACGTTTGCAAGAATTTGCTTGATCTTGTCCTTCTCCGCTGTCGCCAGATATTCCGAGTTGGTACGGGGATAGGTCAGATATCCCTGCTCGTACAGCTTCTGCACGATCTCCAGCGAGTCTGCCATGGACATCTTGTATTTTTTACCCAGTACGTTTTGCAGCTTGGACAGGGAATACAGCTTGCCCGGCTGCAGCTTGTCCTTCTTGTTTTTGACCGAGGTCACAATGGCGGGGATGCGGTTGTATTTGTCGCACAGCGCTTGCGCCTCGGGCAGCTTGTCCTCGTCAAATTTTTTCTTGGAGGTCAGCTCGACCACCTCACCGTCCGTCTCCGCACGGCTGACGGGAACGTAATATTTGCCGGGTACAAAGCTTTTGATCGCCATGTCGCGCTCGTAGATCGCGCGAACGATGGGCACGATCACGCGCCCCACGCGCAGCAGCGTTCCCATGCGCAGCGTGGCGTAGCGCGTCAGATTGACACCGTATAACCAGTCAATATAAGTGCGTGCAAAGCCCTCCGAGGCGAGATTGTCGTATTCAGACTCGTCCTTCATTTCCGAAAGAGCCTTGGCTACCGTTTCGGGCGTCTGGTCGGGCAGCCACAGACGAAGCTGGCGGCGACGGGCGACGTTTTCGGGCTTGAGCGCGTTGCTGATGCAAAGGCGAACGATGATCTCTCCCTCGCGGTCTGCGTCTCCCGCGTTGGCAATGGCGTCCACGTCTGCGCGGTTGCATAGCGTGCAAAGCAGCGCAAACTGCTTTTTGACACCGGGATCGACCTTTTTGTTGGCATCCTTGCGCAGTTCGTAGCGGAACTGCTGCGGAAAGCAGGGAAGAGGCTCCATGCTCCAGCGTCCGCTCGCTTGCTCCGGCGGCAGATAGGCTTCAATGTCGCACAGCGAGAACAGATGACCGAACGCCCACGAAACCAGATAGCCACAGCCCTCAAAATAGCCGTCGCGGCGCGTCATCTTCTGTTTTGTCATTTGCTCGATGCCTGCAACGATGTTGCGTGCAAGGCTCGGCTTTTCTGCTATGATCAGTGTCATTTCCGTCCCCTTTGTGTGCGGCGGTGCTTGGCGTTGCGGCGGCACCGTCCCGTCTCTGTGCTGCTTTCATTATACCATAAATACGCGCCGAATGCAAGCGCGAACGGGGCTCAAAAAACACAAGTTTTTTTCGCTACCCCCTTGCCATTGGGAAAAAACTGTGTTATACTGAATTCAACCAATTCAGAAGGAGGATTTTCTCATGAAATGCCCCTACATTCTTGAACAGAAATATCCGCTTGGCGACGTGTGTGTCGTCGCCGTTGATCTGCGCGATTTTGACGCCGACCCCGCCGGCGTGCGCGATAGTGCTCCTGCGCTGCAGGCAGCCATCGATGCCTCCCGCGCACTGGGCGGCGGTACCGTCTATATTCCCGAGGGCACCTATCGCCTGGAGCAGCCCATTACGCTGCACACGGCGGTCACGCTCCGCGGTGAGTGGGTCAGCCCCGAGGATGCCACGGCAGATCTGTGCCTCGGCACGGTGCTGCAGCTGTTTGTCGGTAAGAACGATCCCGACGGCACTCCCGCCATCACCATGAAGGCGTGCTCCGGTATTCAGTGCATGACCATGTTCTATCCCGAGCAGCGCTACGACGCTCCCGTGCCCTATTCTCCCGCAGTCCGTCAGGATGGCGTTGACAGCATTACGCTGGAAAACGTCACCATGATCAACCCCTGGCGCGGCGTACAGTGCGGCCCCGACGCCAACGAGCTGCATTTCTTGCATAACGTTTATATCACGCCCATGAATGTCGGCTTCTTTATGGATATGACGACAGACATCGGCAGAATGCAGAATCTCAACATCAAGCCCGACTACTACGCAAGGTATCTGCCCGATACTGATCTGGACGCCCTGCGCAATTATATGCTGGCAAATACTACGGGTGTGTTTATGGCGCGCTCCGACTGGGAATACGGCTACGAGATCCACGTCGAATGGTGTCATATCGGCTTCCTCATCACCTCGTTCACCAACTCCGGACCCAACACCCAACTCTCGGGTCTGCGTATGTATAACTGCGACATTGGCTTCCATTTGATCGACGTCAACCCCTACGGTGTAGCACTCTCCGACAGCGAGATCATCTGCGACCGCCCCCTGACGGCTGCCATCGTCGGTGACACGCGCTTCAAAACGGTCATGCAGGTCAACGGCTGCGAGCTGCGCGGCCCCTACGCCCATATGGTCGATCAGAACGGCAAGGGACAGATCAGCTTTGTCAACGCAACGCTCTCCGGCTGGCGTGAGGCTGCAGTGACGGCAACGGCAGGCGGCCTGACCTTTATGCAGTGCGATTTCTCCGACGGTAGCGTGCACTTTGATCTCAAGGACGGCATCGGCGGTGTTCAGGTGCTTGGCTGCACCTTTGGCGGCGAGCCCACCATCCTTTGCGAAACGGATACGGCAAAGAGCAATCTGCAGCTCTCCGATGCTCCGCTCAATCTCGCCGTGGCATCGCGCGGCGGGCATCTGCCCTGCACGACCTCGACGCTGCCCGGCAGCAACCGTCTGTTCTCTGTGGCCGACTTCGGCGCGATTGCCGACGGCAGCACCGATAACAACGCAGCCTTTACTGCAGCCCTCGCTGCAGCAGGGGAGAGCGGTGGCGTGGTTTACGTTCCCGCAGGCCTGTATCGCTTGGACGGTACGCTGACCGTTCCTGCGGGCGTGCAGCTGCGCGGTGTGTTTGCCGTTCCTTGCCACACGCTTGGCGGCGGCAGCGTGCTGATGACGTACGGCGGCAAGGGCGAGGAGGACGGTACGCCCTTCATCTCGCTTGAGAGCGGCGCAGGCTTGTTCGGACTGTCGCTCTACTACCCCGAGCAGAGCGAGATTACGCCCGTTCCGTACCCTTATTGCGTGCGTTCTCTCGGCAAGAACTGCTATATTATCAATACCGTTCTGGTCAACCCCTGGCAGGGCGTGGACTTCGGTACGCATCCGTCCGACGGACACTATATTTCCTACATTTCGGGCGCGCCCATCAAAAACGGTATCTTCTGCGGCAACAACAGCGGCGACGGCTGGGTTGAAAACATCCAGTTCAACCCGCACTACCTCTATCGCTCGCCGCTGCCCAATCACCCCACCTCGCATTGGACGGAATTCTGGCACAATCAGATCAACTATCTGTGCGCACTGGTCTTCGGCTACAACGAGCGCGAGCACTTGCTCGGTACCTTTGTCTTTGCCGCACAGCACGGTCTGCATTTCGTCCTGCAGGACGGCAAGGGCACGTCGGGCAAGTTTATCGGTCACGGTACCGATGGCGGTCAGAACGGCCTGTGCATCGAGGGCTGCGGTGAGCTGGAGCTGATCAATACCCAGCTTGTAACCATCGAAGCAGAGAAGGAGCGCATCTACTTCCAGACCTCTCGCCGTGCACCCGGTGTCGCTCGCGTCTATAATACGCTCATGTGGGGCGCACCGCATCGCGCCGTCGTGATCGAGGGCGGAAATATCACCTTCCAGCAGCTCAATATCGTTGACTCCGGCAAAATGGCTCTGACCGTCAGCGGCGGCAGTGCTCGTTTTGAGTCCGTATTCTTCTACCGTAATACCGATAACGTCCGCGTGGACGACGGCGCTTGCCGTTGTACCCTCGTCGGCTGCATGACAAATCGCCGTGCACCCGACCGCGACGATTGTTTCCCCGCGCTGGATGTCGATATCCGCTGCGGCGACTATAAGGAGCTCTGGAGCTTCTCGAAGTAATGAATAAAAAAGACGCCGGGGAAACTTTTTTGAAAAAAAGTTTCCCCGGACCTCTTCAAAAACCTTTGGAAAATGGGAAAAGAATGCATCACAAAGAATAACCG
>JAFTME010000100.1 GCA_017452545.1 Clostridia bacterium
AACTTAATGTTCCTTTTTGTCGTCGAACAAAAAGGAACCGAAAAAATCGCCTTAGGGGCTGCCGCCCCTAAGTACCCTGCTGCATCGCGTGCTAACGCCGACGCTCCGCGTCGGCTGATCCGCACGCGGTTGCTAAATAGCAAAACCTTCGCTTTCGCCGCCTCAAAAAGGACGGCGAAAATTGAGAAGCGGAGCCGGTTTGAGAGCAAGGTCTTTTAGTTCGGTTCGGCTAAAGTCCGAACAAAGAGCGCCGCGCTCCGCGCGGATATGGAATTAAGGAAAAGCCCTCCCCCTTTGGGGTAGCGAAGCGGCGCGAGGGTCTTGAATGACACGCCGGTGGCGTGTCAGACCCCGAGCGAGCGATGCCCGCAGGCGAGAAGTGGCACGGCGAAGCCGTGTCGGGTGAGGTTCTTACGGCGAAAACAGAAACGCGGCGCCAGTTTGAAAACGACACTTCCCTGCCCTGCCGGTTCTTCTGGTCCTCTCCTTTCCCGACTACATTCATTTTTGGTATTGCACAATAACAAGTCCGCGCCGTCATCGTTTACAAAATATTAACAGAATATCCACGGTGCAGCAACACCTTCTTGCTATAATATTCCCCGTATAGCTATGCCTATACAAATATTTGCGGAATTATTGCACATTACCGTGTCCGCAAGTGTGGAGGTGCCTATGGGAACCGTAATCACCGTAGCCATGACCAAGGGCGGCGTGGGCAAAACGACGACAGCCGTCAACGTGGCCGCCGCGTTTGCCATGAACGGGCATTCCGTTTGCCTGATCGACCTGGACCAGCAAGGCAACGCGACCTATGCCGTGACGGGCCAGGCGAAGTACAATTATAACGACTGCGGTCTGTTCGATCTGTTCATGGATTTCGGCAAGATGTCGCAGCGTCTGACGGCCTACATACACGAAACGCGCATTCCAAAGCTGCGCGTCCTCCCTTCCACCGGTATGACCAATCAGATCCCCCCGCTGCTTTCTATTCTGAAAGCGCGGCACGCAGAGATCAAGGAGTACCAGGTGCTGGATGCGTGTATCCGTCCGCTCAAGGAGCTGTTTGAGATCATCGTGATCGATACGCCGCCCGCAAAGGATGCGCTGACGATCTCGGGTATTTACGCGGCAGATCTCGTGCTGATGCCGGTCAACGCCGACAAATTCAGTCTGGATGCGTTGGTGGAAACCTGCAGTCTGATCCAGAGCATCAACCGCGAGGACAATCGCGACGTTGACGTGCTTGGCGTTCTTTTGACCAAGGTGGAGCGAAATTCCGCAACGGCGTTGATTCGCAAAAAGCTGCACACGCAGGAATTCGCACCGCTGATGCTGAACACCGAGATCCGAAAGGGTGCGGCGGTCACGGACAGCACGCTGCTGGGCGGCCCCGTGCTGATGACAGAGCCTCGCAGCAATCCTGCCAAGGACTATCTGGCTCTTTACCAGGAAATCTTGCCCGAGGTGCTCGGGGAACAGAAATGACGTGCTCGACGCAATATCGTGCAATACGGCGCCGAGCGTGAGAGGAGTGCAGCATGAGTAAGCTTGATAAGCTGGAGCGATTCAGCTTTATGCCCGACGTGGAGCAGACGGCTCGGAACAATCGGAATCTGAGCGAGATGTTCCGCGGGGCGGTGACAGACTACGAGTTTTTGCCGGTGGACAGCATCATCTACAACCCCGACAACGACTACGCGGAAAGTGACAACGAGGAGAGCATCCGCAAGCTGGCGGATGACATTGCAAGAAACGGATTATTGCACAATATAGTGGTGTCCGAGATCGCGCCGGGCAGCTACAAGCTGCTCTCGGGCGAGCGCCGCTTGCGTGCTTACCGCCTGCTCGGCCGCGAGACGGGGGATGAGAAATATGCCACCATCTACGCGCTGATCAAGCGAAGCCTGACGCCGACGCAGGAGCAGATCATTCTGGATGCGGCAAACCTGCAGACGCGCGGCATCCCGACCGAGGAAAAGCGATTCCGCAAGGCCGGGCTGCGCTTTATCGAAAACCTGAAGCGGGAATTCGGCATTTCGGACGAAGAGGCCATCCGCATGACAAAGGAGTATTCCGATGCCAATGCCAAGACCATCGACCGCAACATTCTTCTGGAGCGGGATCTTGATAAATCGTTGCTGGCGCTGCTGGACGCGGGCGAGATCTCCAAAAACGATGCGCTTGTCTTCGCCCAGCTGGACGAGCAGACGCAGCAGCAGATCGCCACGGCGCTGATCGCGGCGAGAGAGCAGGGAAGTGCGGCGCTGGCGCAAAAAAGCGGCGAGCTGTCCGAGATCACCAAGGAAAACAGAACGCTGCGCGAGGATCTTGCGCGGCAGCAAAGCGAGCTCAATCAGATCAAGGCGGAGCTGGAGACGGCTCAGGGCGCAACGCAGCGGCTTCTGGAGCAGCAAAAGGCGCTCTACGAGCAATCGCTCGCCAAGACGCGCAGCCGCATTCGCGCCAACAAGCGCGCCATCGCGGACCATGCGGGCGGCGACCATCAGGCGACCGAGCGCACCATTCGCGCCGAGCTGATCCTGGACATGAGCCGCGCGGTCAAAAAGCTGGAGCTCGGTGTCATTCCGCTCTCAGGAAAGATCACCGCGGAGCGCTTGGTTCTGGTCGATCCCATCGGCAGAGAAACGCTGCTTGCCCGCCTTAAGGAGGCACAGACGCGCCTGCAGATGATCATCGATCTGTTTGACGACACCATTTGATCTGACTGATTTTCAAATATTATGCAATAAACGACTGCGCCGCCCGATGCCCGGGCTGCGCAGTCGATCCTAATGTTTACGGGAAGGCAAGGGGCGGAACTATGCAGAGCACACGGCAGCATCGGATCTATCTTTCGACGCCAACCTCTCACGGCGATGAGGAGCGCTACATCCACGAGACGTTTGTGCGCAACTGGCTGGCGCCGCTCGGCTTTCATTGCGATGCCTTTGAAGCGGAGGTGTGCGATTACCTTGCGGCACGGGGTGGGCAGGAGCGAAGCGCGCTTTGTCTGTCCTCGGGGACGGCGGCGCTGCATCTGGCGCTCAAGCTATGCGGCATCGGGCGGGGAGATACCGTTCTGTGCAGCGATATGACCTTTGCGGCGAGCGTCAATCCCGTATGCTACGAGGGCGCGGAGCCGGTGTTTGTCGACGCGGAGCGGGAGAGCTGGAACATGGACCCCACGGCGCTGGAGGCTGCCTTTGCGGCACATCCGAACGCCCGCGCGGTCATTCTCGTACACCTGTACGGCACGCCTGCGCGGACACGCGAGATCCGACAGATCTGCCGCGTACACGGCGCCGTGCTGATCGAGGACGCAGCCGAGGCAATGGCGGCACGGGACGGCGGAGAGCCGTGCGGTGCGCTGGGCGATCTCGGGGTGTTCAGCTTCAACGGCAACAAGATCATAACGACCTCGGGCGGCGGCATGCTGATCACGCAAAGCGAGCAGCAGCGTGCGCGTGCGCTGCATCTTGCCACGCAGGCAAGAGAGGATGCGCCGTGGTACGAGCACCGCGAGGTCGGCTACAACTATCGGATGTCCAATCTGCTTGCCGGCATGGGCAGGGCGCAGCTGACGCACCTGGAGGAGCATCGGGCGCGCAAGGCGGAGATCTATCGCCGCTACGCCGCGGGGCTTTCGGGCTTGCCCGTGACGATGAACCCGTACCGTGCGGGAACCGAGCCCAATTTCTGGCTCAGCTGCCTGCTGATCGAGCGAGGCTGCGCGGTGACGCCGATGGCGGTGGCGGGTGCGCTGGCCGAACAAAATATAGAAACACGACCGCTCTGGAAGCCGATGCATCTGCAACCGGTTTTCAGACAAAACGAGTATAGCTGCACGGGCGGGGTATCGGTGACCGAGGATCTGTTTTTCCGGGGACTGTGCCTGCCGTCCGATATTAAAATGACGGAGGAAGAGCAGGACGAGGTGATCGCGGCGATCCGCGCCTGCTTCTGATCATACGACGATGTACGCAAGGGCAGGGAAGAGAGTGCTTGATTTTCTTGTGGCGCTGGTTGCCCTGGTCGTGCTGCTGCCGCTTTTTGCGGTATTGACGATCATTGGAACGGCTGCCTTTCGGGGAAAGCCGTTCTTTTTGCAGCAGCGACCGGGCAGGATCGATGCGACAACGGGACGGGAGCGCTTATTTTACGTGATCAAATTTCGCACCATGACCGACGCGCGGGATGCCGATGGCAGGCTTTTGCCCGACGTAGCGCGCACGCCGCGCTACGGTGCTGCGCTGCGGGCGGTGGGGCTTGACGAGCTGCCGCAGCTGCTCAATATCCTGGCGGGGCAGATGTCCTTTGTCGGGCCGCGTCCGCTGCTGGTGGAGTATTTATCCGTCTACAACGAGGAGCAGCGGCGGCGGCACACGGTGCGTCCGGGGCTGACGGGACTGGCACAGATCAGCGGGCGGACGGCGCTCTCGCTGGAGCAAAAAACGGCGCTGGATCTGCAGTACGTCGCGCACGTCACGCTTGCGGAGGATGCTCGCATTGTGCTGCGGACTGCCTGCATGCTGCTCGGCATTTCCATAGGGCGACATAAGGGGGCAGGGAAATGAACATTCTTTTGATAAGTCTTGTTGATATCCGCACCGCCGAGGAGCCGGGTATTTATACCGATCTTGCTCGCGCACTGGCGCGCAGAGGGCACGCGGTTACCGTTCTCTCGCCCGCCGAGCGCCGACACGGGCTGACGGGCGGCGTGAAGGATCTTTGGCGCTGTGCCGAGGGCGGATGTGTACGCGTGGTTAAGGTGCGCACGGGCAACATACAAAAAACGGGTGCTGTGGAAAAGGGAATTTCCACGCTGCTCATGGGCGCATGGCTGCGACGGGGCATCCGCCGCTATCTCGGCGACGTTCGCTTTTCGCTTGTGGTATATGCCACGCCGCCCATCACTGTCGCAGGAGTGGTCAGGTATATCAAGCGCCGCGACGGCGCACGCAGCTATCTGATGCTCAAGGATATTTTTCCACAGAATGCGGTGGATCTCGGAATGCTGCCGACCAAGGGCCCGATGGGGCTGCTGTACCGCTATTTTTGCCGCCGCGAGCGGCAGCTGTACGCCGTATCCGACCGTATCGGGTGTATGTCGCGCGCCAACGTGGACTATCTGCTCGCGCACCAGCCGCAGCTGGCGCGCCATACGGTGGGCATATGCCCTAACGCTGCCGAGGTGCGCCTTTGCCATGCGGACGGGGCGCAGCGGCAGAGCATCCGCGCGCAGTACGGGCTGCCGACGGCGGTGCCGATCGTGATCTACGGCGGCAATCTCGGCAAGCCGCAGGGCATCGATTTTCTGATCGCCTGTCTTGATCGGCTGCGCGAGCGACGGGACGTGCATTTCGTCATCGCGGGCGATGGCACCGAGCGGCACCGCCTGGCTGACGCGCTGCGAAAAAGCGCGCAGGATAACGTCACGCTGCTGCCGCAGCTGCCGCAGGCGCAATACGAGAGCCTTGCGGGAGCGTGTGACATCGGGCTGATCCTGCTTGATCACCGCTTTACCATTCCCAATTACCCCTCCCGACTGCTCTCCTATCTGCAGGCGGGGCTGGGTGTGCTTGCCTGCACGGACACGGTGTCCGACGTCGGGCAAACGGTGGAGAGCGACGGCTTTGGCGCATGGTGTCAAAGCAACGATACCGCAGCCTTTGAGGCGGCGCTTTTCCGTCTGCTTGCGGCAGATCGCGGCGAGCTGCGGCGGCGGGCACAGGCGTGCCTGTGCGAACGCTTTTCGGTGGATCGCGCTTGTCGCGCCGTGCTCGGAGAGGCAGAGGAGGGAGAGGCATGAGAGCTTTTATGATCAATACGGTGTGCGGCGTCGGCAGCACGGGGCGCATTTGCTGTGCACTTGCCACGGCGGTGGAGCGTGCGGGCGGTGAGAGCCTGATCGCCTACGGCAGAGGGGACGTGCCTGCGGATTGCGGTGTGTCCGCCGTTCGCATACAAAGCCGTGCGGGCGTGCTGACGGATGCGCTGCTGACGCGGCTGAGCGATTGTGCGGGCAGCTTTTCCCGTGCGGCGACGCGGCGTCTGATCGCGCAGCTTGAGCGCTTTGATCCCGACGTCGTGCATCTGCACAATCTGCACGGCTATTATCTGAATGTCAAAATGCTGCTGGACTATCTTGCAAGCAGCGGACGTGCGGGGGTCTGGACGCTGCACGACTGCTGGGCGCTGACGGGGCATTGCTGCCATTTTTCCCGTGTCGGCTGCGATCGCTGGCGCACGGGCTGCCATCACTGTCCGCAGCGCGGTGCGTATCCTGCCGCGTGGTGGGCGGATCGCTCGGCGGACAATTACCGCCGCAAGCGGGAGCTTCTGACGGCGCTGCCGTCGTTGCGGCTGGTCACACCGTCGCGCTGGCTTGCGTCGCAGGTGGAGCAATCGTATCTTGGCAATTATCCCGTGCACGTCGTACCGAACGGCATCGATCTTTCGGTTTTTCGCCCCTCGTCGCAAGCGGAGCGGCACGCAGCGCGTGCGGCCTTGGGACTCGGGGAGCGGCCCGTGGTGCTGGGCGCGGCGTCGGTCTGGAGCGAGAGCAAGGGGCTGGCGCGCCTTTGCGAGCTGGCGGCGCTGCCCGAAGCGCCCTATTGCGTGGTGGCGGTCGGGCTGACGGACAAGCAGATCGCTGCGCTGCCGCGCGGAATGATCGGCCTGCCGCGGGTCGGAGGTGCTGCGCAGATGGCGCAGCTTTACGGCATGGCGGATGTGTTCGTCAACCCCAGCGTTGAGGAGACCATGGGTATGACGACGCTGGAGGCGATGGCGTGCGGCGTGCCTGTCGTGACGTCCGCGCAAACGGCAGTGCCGGAGGTCGTGGAC
>JAFTME010000101.1 GCA_017452545.1 Clostridia bacterium
CACCCCGCTCAAACCCTTTTTGCAAAAAGGGTTTGAGAATCCCAAAAAACTTGGATAAATTTTATTGGCAAGAAGCTTCACTTCTTGCCTCTGATCATCACAAAGTTATTTCCCCCACAATCAAATGGGGTAGGGGCCCCATGGAGAAAACCGCACGTTATGCGGCTTCTGCCAAAAGCAAAAAATCTATTTTTCCTTATTCTCCAAAAGTTTTTGAAAGGGGTTTGGGGAAAACTTTTTTCAAAAAGTTTTCCCCAACACAATCACACAATGGACTACCAAATTTCCGACAGAATGAAGAGCATGAAGGGCTCTGCGATCCGAGAGATTTTCAAATACGCGGCAGACCCGTCGGTCATCTCGCTGGCGGGCGGCAACCCTGCGCCGGAGCTGTTTCCGAATGAAGCGCTCGCCGACTTTGCCGCCAAATTTTTAAGCGAGCAGCCGGTGCTTTCGCTGCAGTACGGTGTCACCGAGGGTTATACGCCGTTGCGCGATGCCATTCGTGAGCGTCTTGCGCGAGTTGAGGGCATTGGCACGCCGGACGACGAGGTCATCGTTGTATCGGGCGGTCAGCAGGGCATCGAGCTTGCCACCAAGTGCCTGATCAACGAGGGCGACACGGTCATCGTCGAGGAGCCCAGCTTTATCGGCGCGACCAACGCGTTCCGCTCCTACAACGCTCATCTTGCAGGCGTGCCCGTCGAGGAGGACGGCATGAACCTGGAGGCGCTGGAGAGAGTCATCGCCGAGAACAAAAACGTCAAGATGATCTATACCATTCCCACCTTCCAGAATCCCATGGGCGTGACCATGAGTGTGGAAAAGCGCCGCGCGCTGTACGAGATCGCCAAAAAGCACGGCATTCTCATTCTGGAGGACAACCCCTACGGCGAGCTGACCTTTGACGGCACCAAGGTTCCCACCATCAAGTCGATGGACACCGAGGGCATCGTTCTCTACAGCGGCTCGTTCTCCAAGATCCTCGCGCCCGGTCTGCGCCTCGGCTTCCTGTGCGCAAACAAGGCGATCATTCAGCGTGTCGTCATCGGCAAGCAGATCTCCGACGTGCACACCGCAATGCTGCCCCAGCTGCTGGCGCATGCCTATATGACCAATTACGATATGGACGCATTGATCGCGCAAATGCGCGCAAACTATGCACACAAGTGCCACACCATGCTCTCTGCCATGGAGCAGTACTTCCCTGCTGACGTGTTCTATACCCGTCCGCGCGGCGGTCTGTTCATCTGGTGCGACCTCGGTCACGGACTCGACACCGGCGCGCTTGCCAAAAAGGCGGTCGAAAAGAAGGTCGTCTTTGTTCCCGGCTCGACCTTTATGGTCAATATGGAGCAGCCCACCTCCACCCTGCGCCTCAACTATTCGACGATGACCGACGAAAAGATCGTCGAGGGCATCAAGCGCCTCGGCGAGGTCTTCTCCGATGCATTGAAGTAAGGGAAACACCGATATTTTCATACCAAGAAAGGCTCCCACTATGTCAGATCAATCTTATCCCGTCCGTTCGGACGGCATCTCCCTTGCGCCGCGCGCTGTCAGCGCCTCTGCCTCCGAGCAGGCGCACATCGTTACCGTCGGCAACATGAACGGCGCCAACCGTCTGTTCGGCGGTCTGCTGTTCAGCTGGATGGACGAAACCGCCGGGGTAACCGCTCGCCGCCACGCAGGCACGCACGTTACCACCGCCGCCGTGGAGCAGATGCGTTATCTTGCGCCTGTTTTCCGTAATCAGATCATTATGGTCCAGGCGCGTGTCACCTACACCGGTCGCACCTCGCTGGAGGTGCTCGCCATCGCGGAGCGCGAGGAGTTTGACGGCTCGCGTGAGCTGGTTGCCGATGCTCGGTTTATTTTCGTTGCGTTGGATGAGGACGGGAACACGGTGCCCGTTCCGCCGTTGCGGATCGAAACGCCCGAGCAACAGGCGCTGTTCGATGCCGCTGCCGAGCGGAGGAAAAAGTAAAGAAAAAGACGGGGGAGAAGCTTTTGCAGAAAAGCTTCTCCCCCGTACCTTTTTCAAAAATCTTGAGAGATTTTAAGGTAAAGGTTCAAGCGAAGAGCACCGCGCGAGCGCGGATATGGGGCTTGATCAAATCAGATATCCGCGCGAAGCGCGGCTTTTTTTGTTTAGACTTTAGCCGAGCTGCACTGAAAAGTCTTTGTTTTCAATAGTCGATAGCTTCTCAATTTTCGCCGTCCTTTTTGAGGCGGCGAAAGCAAAGGTTCTGCCCTCTGGCAACCGCGTGCGGATCAGCCGACGCTGGGCGTCGGCGTTAGCACGCGATGCAGCGGGGTACTTAGGGGCGGCAACCCCTAAGTCAGCAGAGAATGCCGTTTCGGCATTCTCGTGAATTGACGCGCGAAGCGCGACAATTCGGCTTTTCTCGATTCCTTTTTCGCTGACGAGAAAAAGGAACATTAAGTTCTTTCCAAAGGAAAATATGTTTGCAGTTCTTTCGTTGCTTTCTTAAATCCTTTGCACATGAAGAAAGAGCGAACAAACCACTCTACAGAACAATCAGCATCCCATTTCTTTGTACCGAACAAAGAAATGGGAGAAAGAAAATCGGCATAGGGGCTCTGCCCATATGTAACCCGATGCCGCCGTCCTCTTCCGAGTCGAATTGCCATGGCTGCGCCATGGGCAATTC
>JAFTME010000102.1 GCA_017452545.1 Clostridia bacterium
AAAAGGTTTTCCCCACACCCCTTTCCAAAAACCTTTAAAAAAAGAAGCGCGATCTCCTCGGAAATTCCGCAAAGAAAAAAACAGCAGTATTTTTACAGAAATACTACTGTTTTCCTTTTAAAGTTTTTTGAAGAGGGGGCGCGGGGGAGAAGCTTTTTTACAAAAAAGCTTCTCCCCCGCCTCTTTTACTCTTTTACTCTTTTACATCTTATACTTCTCCGCCTGCAAGCGGAACATTTCGGCGTATTTTCCGTTCCGCTGCATCAGCTCGTCGTGCGAGCCTGACTCGATGATCGTACCGTTTTCAAACATATAGATACGGTCCGCCATACGAGTGGTAGACAGGCGATGCGAGATAAAGATGATCGCTTTATCCTGCGCTCTTTGCAATATGGCGTGATTGAGCTCATATTCGGCAAGTGGGTCGAGCGCGGATGAGGGCTCGTCCATGATCAGCACCTCGCCCATTCTGGCAAACACGCGGGCGATCGCCACCTTTTGCGACTCGCCGCCCGACAGATTGACGCCCTTATCGTCAAATTCACGGGTCAGCAGCGTATCGATGCCGTCCGGCAAGCTCTGCAGCTTATCATCAAACGTCGCAGCGTGCAGCGCATCGCGCACGGCAGACGCCTCCTCGGGCGTTCCGTGATAAATATCGCCCAACACGTTTTCCGCAACGCTCGCGCCAAACAGCTTATAATCCTGGAACACGGCTCCGATGTGCGAGCGATAGTCCTCCAAGCGCAGCTCGCGGATATCGCGCCCGTTATAGAGCACGCGGCCCTCGGTCGGATCATACAGTCGCATGAGCAGCTTGGTCAACGTCGTTTTTCCTGCACCGTTATAGCCCACCAGCGCGATCTTCTCGCCGCGGCGCACGCGCAACGAAACGTGACGCAGCGTCGGCGCCGTCTCCTCGCCCTTGGCGTCGCGCTCACGGCTGCGCTCGGTTTCGGTTGCCTCGCCCGCGGGATGCTGCGCGTGCACCTTGGGATAGGTAAAGGACACGTCCTCAATGCAAAGCTCCTCCAGCGCCTCCACCTCGCCCTCTCCGCTGACGATGGTCGGCTCGTAGGCAAGGAAGGAAAGATATTTATCGATATACAGCGAATGCGCGGGGAATTTGGTAAAGCGATTGACAAGATCTGACAGCAGCCATTGCAGTGTCCAAACGGCGTTGGTCGCTGCGGCAAGCCCGCCAACGAGCACCTTGCCGCGCACCAGCTGCAGCACCATATAAAGCAGGGCAAAATAGTACGTAAAGTTATCCACCAGACCGCTGGCAACGTTGTTGAGCCAGAAGTAGATCTTGCCGTATCGCAGGTCGGTCTGCATGATCTTGTCCATGCTCTCGTGATAGGCTCCGGACAAATTGCGATCCACCTCGCTGATGCGCAGCTCCTTGGCGTAATCGGACAGGTAGTACAGGCGGTTGATGTAATTCTTTCTGCGATGGTGCGGCTTGGTCTCCTCCGCCTGACGGAACTGCAGCTTGTTGATAAACTTCCAAAGCACAATATCTGCCACGCAGCAGAAAAACAGCACGACGGCCAGCACAGGATCAATGGTGAAGAGAACGCCGAGAACGGTTCCCGATGCCACGAGGCGGTTGATGATCTTTCCGACGTCCTCGATCACGGCGATCGCGCGCCCCTGTGCTTCGTCCATCGCCCATACGAAATCGTTATAATACACGGGATCGTCATAGCAGCTAAGGTCCATTGCCCGCGCCTTTTCGTACAGCTCGCGGTGCATCTTAATCAACAACCGCTGCTTGACAGCCGCGTGATAATAATGCCAATACCACTCCGTATAGACTCTGGCGATAAGGTAGAAGCAGGCAAGCGTGAGCACGATTTTCAGCACCCGCGCAAAGGTGGGATCTGCGTCCATTTCGTTGAACAGGCGCAGCATGAATACTGCCTCGCAGGCATTGAGAGCACCGTAAACCAGTCCCTCAATGACGATGCCGATGATATATCCGGGCGTCAGCTTGAACACCTTACCGATGATGGCGAGGTTGTTGTAGAGAATGCGCGCAGGCTTTTGCTTGATCTTTTTCTTTTTTTCAGCCGCTCTCGTCATACGCTCACCTCCCCGTCTGCCGCGGTATCGACGTAGTTTTCCGCTTGCTTACGGAACATTTCGGCGTAAATCCCGTTTCTCTCCATCAGCTCCTTGTGCGATCCGCTCTCCACGATCTCTCCGTGATCCAGAAGGATCACGCGATCGGCGAGCACTGCCGAGGACAGGCGATGCGAAATAAAGATCAGCGTGCGGTCGCGGCAGGCGCGCAGCATATTGTCGAACATGGTATATTCCGCGATGGGGTCGAGCGCCGAGGACGGCTCGTCCAAAATAACGATGGGCGTCGGCACGGCAAAAATGCGCGCCAGCGCGACCTTTTGCGATTCGCCGCCCGAGAGAACCACGCCCTCGTCGTCAAATTCGCGGGTCAGCGTGGTATGAATGCCGTGCGGCAACGACGAGATCTTTTCCCAACCACCGCTTTGCTTGAGCGCCTCGATCACGCGAGCCTCGTCGTCCTCCTCGATCGGGCGCATGAGTACGTTTTCTGCGACCGACATGGAAAAGGTCTTAAGATCCTGAAACACCACGCCAAACTGACGGCGCCAGGAGGTCTGCGAGTAAGCGGTTGCAGGAATGCCATTCAGCAAAACCTGCCCCTCGGTCGGCTCGTACAAATGCAGCAGCAGCTTGGTCAGCGTCGTTTTGCCGGAGCCGTTGCAGCCGACCAGCGCAATCTTTTCGCCGGGATGAAAGTCAAGGTCGATCCCCTTCAGAGAGGACTGCGTTGCGCCGCGATAGCAAAACGACACGCCGCGCAGCGAGAGCGTACCGCCCTCTGCCTGCAAGCCCTGCTCGTTGGCGTCGATCTTGGGTTGATAATCGAGAAAATAGCGGAAATCCTCAATATAGAGGGCGTTGGCGTGAAATTCCGCAAGATTGGCGATCAGGTCGTTGAGCGTCCAGGAGATCGTCGCCACGGAGTTGAATACAACAAGGCAGTCGCCAAGCAGCATGCGCCCTGTGTTGAGCGTCTGATAGGCGGCGTAGAGAATGGCACCGAGAATCGTCACCACCTCAAGCCCAATGTTAAGAACGTAGGCGATCGGCACACGATGCAGGCTATACCGCCGCAGCGCCTTCATGTGCTCACGGTACGCCTCGTGCTGCAGCTCAAACAGCTGGCGGTACATATTCGTCAAGCGCATTTCCTTGGCGTAATCGACCATATAAAAGGCGCGGCGAATATACGACTGCTTGCGCTCCGAGGGGGTAACCTCGGTCGTCAGTGTGTGATGCAGCTTATTCGCCCGCTTGTTGAGCAATCCCAACACGAAGGGGATAAGACCGAACACAATAAAGATGGGATCGATGACAAACAGCAGCGCGGCATTGGCACAAAAGGACACCGCGTTCCAAATGAGTCGATCGAGCGCATAGACAACGTTCATGGAGCGATTGTAGGCGTTGTCCATGACCTTGACATATTTGTCGTAAAAGGCAGGATCCTCGTAGCATTCCAGCTCGACGCGACGCGCCTTGGCAAACAGCAGCTCCTGAAATTCGCCGACAATCTGCAGATTGTATTTGGGATACAGGCGGTTATTGATCCAGCCCGTGACCAGTCTTTGCGTAAGATTCAGCACAAAGACGACGACAATATAGAGAATGACGCGGCGCAGCGCCTCCTCGGTGGGTGTTTGCAGCTTATTGACGGCAACGCGCAGCAGATAGGAGCCGGACAGGAAGTTGACCAGCGAAGCGAACACCGACCAGCCAAAATAGGTCGGCATATACCACGGAGCAGCGCGGTGAACGATGCGCAGCACAAAAAGGTTATCCGACAGCACACGGGATAGCTTCAGTCGCGGCTTTTTTTCTTTTTGTTTGATTTTTTTCTGTTCCTTTTTCAATGAATACTCCTTTTTTTATCGGGTGCTCGGACGGCTCTTTTTATTCATTCCGTCCCCTCTCGCCGTCCTCGGGGATACGGACGTGGACGACCAGGTCGCCCCCTGCCTCGCAAGGGTAGGTTTCTCCTGCCAGCAGCTCCTTGCCGCAAAACAGCGCCAGGCGATAGCGGCCGTCGTCATCCCAGGGAACGTCCTCCAGCTTATATCGCTCCGTTTCCTCCTCGCGCACGGCAAACAGCTCGTCGATGGTGACGTCGAGTAAGCGGGAAAGTGTCGGCAGAAACGCCATATCGGGGCAGGAGAGGTTTCGCTCCCATTTGGAGACCGCCTGCATGGAAACGCCGAGCGACACGGCAAGCATATCCTGCGTCATGCCGGCACGGCGGCGATAGTGGGCAATGTTTTTGCCCAGTTGATCATAGCTGCGTTTCATTTGACACCTCCTCGTTCTACGCACAATAAACAGTATTATTTTATCATGCGGCAAAAGGCTTGTCAAGCAACAGGCGGTTGAATTATGCGTACGCGTGGTTGATATGCGAGGATAGTGCAAGGAAAAGGAACGTATGCAAAAAAAGAAGCATTTCCGAAGGGTATGCAAACTTAGCGGAAAATTTATAGTTGGTTTGTTAATAACTGTCCCGCGGTAAACAAATAAGAACCCCCGACATATCCGTCGGGGGTTTGCTTATTACATCGATTTTCCAGTGAGTTCCTTGCAAAATAACTCGAAATTTTCTTTCTGCTTTTCAATTTGATATGCCTTCAAAGGCACTCTTAATTTACAAGATTTTCCTTCCATAAATTTGATTTTCACTATATATTG
>JAFTME010000103.1 GCA_017452545.1 Clostridia bacterium
CCCCCCCGCCTTCTTTTATTTTCTTCCTCACTTCGCCGTCGGATCCATGGCGTCGCGCAACGCGTCGCCCACCAGATTGATGGCAATGACCAGCAAAATAATGGTCACCCCGGGCGGCACCCAAAGCCAAGGGCGCTCGGTCAGTATGGTCAGATTTTGTGCATTGTTGAGCATGTTGCCAAGGCTCGCCGTCGGCGGCTGTACACCCATGCCGATAAAGCTGAGCGACGCCTCGTCCAGAATGGACAACGCCAATACGCTGGTCGCGTAAACGAGAATAGGCGCCACCGTGTTGGGCAGAATTTCCGAGAACAGAATGTGCCGCCGCGGCATTCCCGCAACGATGCTGCTCTTAACGAAATTGCTCTCCCGCAGGCTCATCACGTTTCCTCGTACCAGCCGCGCAATGCCCGGCCAGTCCACAAAACCCAAAATGAGAATAATGTTCCAAAGTCCCGGTTCAAAAATAGCAGCCGCTACCAAAACCAGCAAAATATACGGAAAGGACATGATCATATCCGTCACACGCATGATCACCATGTCCACCCATCCGCCAAAATAGCCGGAGATCAAGCCCAAAACCACCCCGATCACTGTCGAGATCAGCGTCGCCAATACACCGACAAGTAAGCTGATGCGCGTGGCACAAAGCAGGCGCGTCAGAACGTCACGCCCCACCTGATCGGTTCCCAACCAATGATCGGCACTCGGCGGCTGCGAAAAGCCACCCACCACCGCATCGGGATCGTAGGGTGAGAGCAGCGGCCCGATCAGGGATGCCAGCACAATCAGAAGCACCACCGTGCCGCCCACCATTGCCAGCCTGTGCCGCCGAAAACGGCGCCATACCGTCTGCCAATACCGCTCCATGCCCAGCTCCGGCGCAGGGATGCCGTCCGCCATGCGACCTAAAATATTCTTCATCCGCATAACCACCCCTCCTTACGAATCCAGGCGGATGGTCGGATCTACCACCGCGTAAAGAATATCCGTCAGCAAATTGCCGACCAATACCACCACCGCGCTGAGCAGACATACGCCCATGATCACGGGATAGTCACGTGCGCTGATGGCGCTCATGGTCATCAGCCCCAGCCCCGGCCAGCTGAACACCTGCTCTACAATGACGGCACCACCCACCAGCATGGGCAACTGCATACCGAAAATGGTCACCACCGTCACCAGCGCATTGCGCAGCGCGTGCTTGTTGATCACCCGTCGCCGTCCAATACCCTTGGCGCGCGCCGTCCGAAGATAATCCTTGTTGAGAATTTCCAATACCGCGCTGCGGATATAGCGGATGTTGGTTCCCGCCATGCCCACCGCCAGTACGATCACCGGCATGATCATATGGCGCAGTACGTCAACAAAGCCGCCGCCCGTTCCCAGCGTCGTCATACCCGACGAGGGCAGCACGTTCAGCTTGACGTTGAAAATATAGATCAAAAGCAGCGCCAGGAAAAAGCTGGGAATGCTCGTGCCAAGGAAGGAGAGCGTCACGACCGTGTAATCCCGCTTGGTGTACTGATGCGTCGCCGAATAAACACCTGCCGGCAGCGCGATGAGAAGCCCCAGAATAAACGACGTTCCCATCAGCAGCAGCGTCGGTCCAATGTGCGAGGCGATCATGTCGAATACCGCCTGATGGCTCTTCATCGAGTATCCCATATTGCCCTGCAGCAGCTGCTTGAGCCAGATCCAGTACTGTACGTAGAACGGCTTGTCCAGCCCCATCGCGATCTCCTTGGCTGCCACGGCATCCTCCGAGATACGGGGACCGACCAGCGCATCCAGCGGACTTCCCGCCATACAGGTCATGGCAAAATCCAGCAGCGTAATGCCGATCAGCACGGGAATGGCGATCAGAATGCGCTTGAGTATATATTTAAACATTCGCATCGTCGTCCCCTCCTTGTGCTGCCTCGCTTCTGCGCACGTGGTACGGGCAAGCAGACATCTGCTCCTCCCCTACGATGTGCAGCCGCACCGAAAAATCCTCGTGGGCACACGCCCGGCAAGCCTGAGGGCAACGGGGATGAAATCTGCAACCGTTCGGCGGCGTGACGTTGTTGCCAACCTCACCCTCAAGCACCCCGGCCGTAAAATCCCGCGCCTGTGGATCCGCCAGCGGAATCGCCCGACAAAGCGCCTGCGTGTACGGATGCGCCGGATGCGTAAACAGCGTGTCCGACGGCGCGATCTCCACCAGCTGTCCCATATACATGACGGCAATGCGGTCGCTGACGTAGCGCACCGCTCCCAGCCCGTGCCCGATAAACAGCATGGTCAGCTTGAGCTCCTTTTGCAGCGAACGCAGCAAATTGAGGATCTGCGCCTGAATGGAAACGTCCAGCGCGCTGACCGGCTCATCGCAAACGACCAACCGCGGCGAGAGCGAAAGCACCCGCGCAATACCGATGCGCTGTCGCTGACCGCCCGAAAACTCGTGCGGATACCGCCCCAGCGTCGTCCTCGGTAAGCCTACCATGTCCAAAAGCTCGTATAATTTTTTGTTCAGCCCCTCAACGTCTCCCCGCGCCACAATGCCGTGATACAGCATCGGCTCCGAGAGAATATCGCGGATATGCTTGCGCGGGTTGAGTGCCGAATAGTTGTCTTGAAAGATCATCTGCAGCTGCGAGCGCATGGGCTGCAGCTGCTTTTGCGTCATGGCGCTGATCTCTTTTCCGTCGAAAATGATCTTGCCCGACGTCGGTCGCTCCAGCGCAACGATATGCCGCCCGATGGTCGATTTGCCACAGCCGCTCTCACCGACCAGCCCCAGCACCTCGCCCTCCCGAATGGAAAAGCTGACGTGATCGACCGCCTTGACCGTCCGTCTGCCAAAGGGCAGCTGCCCCGGAACGGGATAATGCACCACCAGATCCTGCACCCGCAAAATCGGTGGACGCCAAGCTTGCTCCTCCGTCAAAGCGACTCACTCCCCTCTCTGTCCGCCGTGTCGTCCGACACGTGGCAGCACCGTACAAAGTGCCCCGGCGCCACCTCGCACATCTGCTGCGCCCCGGCGCACGCCTCCGTCGCAAGCGGACAACGCCCCGCAAAGCGACAGCCGACCATCTCACCGTAGTTCTCCGGAACGCTGCCGGGAATTCCCTGCAGCACCTCCGTCTCCCCGTCCACACGGGGCACACTCGCCAACAGCGCGCGGGTATACGGATGCATCGGCTGCGCAAAGAGCGCCTGCGTCGTCGCCTCCTCTACCATCTGTCCCGCATACATGACCAGTACGCGATCCGTCATCTGCGCCACAAGACCGATATCGTGCGTGATCAGCATCACGCTCATACCCTCCTCACGCTGCAGCCGCCGCAAAAGCCCCATGATCTGCGCCTGAATGGTCACATCCAGCGCAGTCGTCGGCTCGTCCGCGATCAGCAGCTTGGGATGGCAGGCAAGCGCCATGGCGATCATCACCCTCTGCCGCATACCGCCCGAGAGCGTGTGCGGATATTTTTTCATAGTCGCCTTGGGATCGGGCAGCCCCACGCGACCGAGCAGCTCGATCGCCCTCTCGCGCGCCGCCTTGCCCGTCAAACGCTCGTGCGTCTGTAAGCACTCCAAAAGCTGATTTCCCACGGTAAACACGGGATTGAGCCCCGCCAGTGCGTCCTGAAATACCATCGTAATATCTTTGCCGCGAATACCGTCCAGCTCGCGCTCGGTAAGCGTCGCAAGATCGCGCCCCTCAAAGAGCACCTCGCCCTCACTCACTCGACCACCGCGACCGAGCAGACCCAACAGAGACAGACCCATCACGCTCTTGCCGCAGCCGCTCTCGCCAACGATGCCGAGCACCTCGCCCGATCGCACCTCAAAGCTGACGCGATCCAGTACGCAGCTTCGCCCCGCATCGTTTTCAAATTCGGTCATAAGACCCTTGACCTCAAGCAATGCGCTCATGTCTCTCTCCTCCAAACAGCAATTTGCGTCGCGTCAGCTGACGATCTCCCACTCGTGTACGTTGATGTAGGAGCCAAATACGTCAGGGCGCGCATTCTTGACGCGATCGTTGACCGCACCAAGCGCCTTGATGATGTACGCGCTGAACAGCGGTACGTCCTTTTGTACCTTGGCGTTGACCACGCTGTAAGCTGCGCGGATCTGCGCCGCATCATCGGTCGCCTGGCTCTGTGCCAGCGCCGCGTTGATCTCATCATCAGCATAGCCCGTCCAGCTTCCCTCGCCGCCCAGCAGCCATGCCATATCGGGATACGGATCGACCGGCGAGTAGGTGTACTGCACCGCCAGCATCTCATAATCCATCGTTCCCGCCACCGTCATCAGCGTCGAGAAATCCACCGTCTGAATTTTGACCTTCAGACCAACCGCCTGCAGCTGTGCCGCAATGTACGATGCCACGTTGACAAACACCGCGTCACTGCTGGTGACGTAAAATCGCAGCTCGCGGCTCGTGTCGTAGCCGTCAGCCGCCGCCTCGGCAATCAACGCCTTAGCCTTGTCCACGTCCTGCTTGATCGCCGTGATGCCCGCATCGTAGTAGGGGCTGGCGCTGGACAAAAATCCGTCCACCACCTCGCCGTTGCCGCCCAGCAGCCCGTCAACCAGCTCCTCGCGGTTGATGGCATACAAAATCGCCTGACGAATACGAACGTCGGTCACGTTTGCCGTCTGAATGAATACCGTCTGGTTGGTGACAGGCGCGCCCAGCACCGTGGTGATGCCCTCCAGCGCCTGTACGTTGGCATAATCCTCGTTGGGAATGTTGCCCGTCGTCTGCTGCACGAAATCGATCTCACCGCTGCGAAGGCCTGCATACTGCTGGCTGGGCTCAACGATCTTGATGTTCAGCTTGCCGATCTTGGGCGCACCCTTGAAATACTTATCGTTGGCAACAAAGCTGACGTAATGGTCGCGGTCGTACGCCACGATGCGGTAGGGACCGCTGACAACGTCGGGCGCATCAAACCAAGTGTGAGACGCCAGCTCACCCTCGGGGATCTCGCCCAGAATATGCTCGGGAATGACGTGGATGTAGCGACCGTAGGTGTTCATAAACGACGCCAGCGGCATGGGATTGCGCGAGGTAAAGATGACCGTCTTTTCATCCACCGCCACAACGCCCGTCAGATCCTCCGCCGTCGCACCCTCGGCAACAAAGCCCGTGTTGGGATCCACCCCCTCAAAGGCATACAGCAGCATCGAGGTGTTGCCGATCACAGGGCTGGCATAGCGCAAAACGGAAAAGACCAGGTCCTTTGCCGTGACGTCCACACCGTCGCTCCACTTGGCATTCTCGTCAATATGCACGGTGAAGTGAATGTTGTCCTCGGTGGTAATGCTGTCCGCCAGCATTCCCACGAATTCCAGATCGCTGTTCAGCTCGCACAGCTGTAAAAACTGCAGATCGGAAATGGTCTTTGCAATCTCGCTGGCATCCAGCAGCAGCGGATTGACACTCGGAATGGTGTCGGTCATACCGATGTTGACAATGTCGTTGGAAGCACCGCTGACGTTACCGCAGCCCGCAAAGGGCAGCAACAGGCTCAGCGCCAGCACAAGCACAAGGGTCACGCGAAACACTCTTTGTTTCATGATTTGATCTCTCCTTTATATGTTTACTCAAAATTCTCCGTATTTATCGCATCAGCTCGATCAGCAAGGCACACAGTCGCGCCAGCTCGTCCACCGTCGTAAATTCCTCAACGGAATGAACGCTGCTCATGGCATTAGCAATGACCAGCGTATCCCTGCCGCGTGCGGCAAAGGTGTTGGCATCACTGCCCCCAAAGGTTCTCACCTGCGTCGGCTGCACGCCGATCGCCGCACAGGCATCGGCAAAGCGGCGAGCAATGGCGCTGTCCGCTCCGACCGTATACGCCCGCGTTCTTTCCTCGACCGCAACCGTCACAGCAGCGCCCGCCGCTGCGCACTCCTGCTCGAAGATGTCCTGCAGTCGCCTACATTCTTCCCATGCGCGCGCATCGTCATACCCGCGGATCTCGCCCTCCAGCACGCACCGCTCCGGCACCGCGTTGGATGCCGTTCCGCCGTGAATGATACCAAAGCCGACCGTCGTATCCTCGTCCACGTGCCCCAGTGTGCAGCGCGTCAGTGCGCGAGCCGCCACCGCAATGGCGTGGATGCCCGCTTCGGGCGCAAAGCCCGCGTGCGATGCCCGACCCGTGACCGTCACCGTCAGCGCAAGTATGGTCGGTGCCGCGATCGCCGCCGTGCCTACCGCCCCCGTCAGATCGGGAACGAAGATCTCCCGCGCCGTCAGTCGCTCCACGTCAAGTGCGCGGCTGCCCTTGGTGTAGGGCTCCTCGCACACCGTAAAGATCAGCTCGATCGGTCGGTGCGCAATGCCCTGCTCACGCAGCACGCATACTGCCTCCAGCAGCGCCGCCACCGCACTCAGATCATCTGCGCCCAGCACCGTATCCCCCGCAGAGCGAATGGTGCCGTCATCAAAGACGACTGCCCGCTTTCCCTTCGCAGGCGCCACCGAATCCAGATGCGCACAAAAGCCTACCGTCGGCAGCCCGGCCTCACCCGGAATACGCGCGATCAGATTGCCGGCACTCCCGCCGACGATCGCCGCCGCACCGTCCTCCTCAACCGTGGCACCGAGAGCGCGCAGCATCCCGCTCACCGCGTCTGCCATCGCCCGCTCGCCATAGCTGGGGTTGTCCACCGCCACCAACGAGCAAAATCGCTCTACAAGGCGCGCCGCGTTGACTCCGCATGTGCCTTTCGTATCGCCCATCACGTCGCCTCCGTCGGCTGCCCTTGCGCCGTATTAAAAAACAAAACGCATTGACGGGCATCCTGCTGTCCCATCGCATAATAATCGCGATCGGCGCGGTTGAGCCGCGCAAAGGTCACGATGCGGTTGGCAAAGCAGGGCTGTCCCTCCAGCATCTCAATGTCCCGCCTGCGCAGCGGCTTTTTCAGATAATACGGATCGAACATATATACCTTGTCCTCCCCGCAAAGTCCCGTCAGCAGTACGTAATGCTCACACCCCAGACGGCAGCGCACCAGCGCCACACCGCCCGCACGCAGCCCCTTCACAATGGGACTGTCCTCGCCAAGATAGATGTCCTCCGATCGGAGCAGCTCGGTGTGAATGGGAAAATTCCGCTGCGTGCCGTATTGGTTGAACCACTTGGATAAGAACTCCATCGCACATCGCCCCGTGCCCGTCTTGCCCATCTCACCGTGACAGTCAAAGCCGTCAAGACAGTAGCAATAGATCCCCTTGATCATGTCGGGATGAATGTCCTTTTGCTCGAACAGAAAGCTGACCGCATTCATGACCGAGGTCGGCCCGCAGTCGTATTCTGAAATCTGATATTGCAATGGTACGTGCAACGTTCTATCCTCCTTCAAAAAAATAAGAGCAGCACAATGTGACCCATCATGCTCCCCTGCCGTTGATGTTGATTTTTCCGCCTCATGAGCCAAAGCAAATGAACCCCTGAGTCAAGGGCGGCACGCCAAGCATCGTAACGCAACAAAGAGCATGGGCTCAGTACAGCAACCCACGGAACAGCTACAGAATTTTGTACCATTCATCTGCTTCATTGCGCTCTCGGTTCTCCTCTCTTTTCCGATTTTTTCGGTGCACGCGCCGCACACCGCAAAAAACAAAAATTTGTCGATAATCTTTGAATAAAATTTTAACATAGGATTGCCAATTTGTCAATAACTTTGCAAAAATATTTTGCCTTTGCCGCATAAAAGGGGGGCTTTCGTGCATAATTACACACCCTCGGGAAAGACTAATCAAACCGACCGCAGAGAGGAGCGCATCATGATCCCCGTTCTCTTTCGCACCTTTATCGTCTATCTTTTGCTCCATATCGTCATGCAGCTGATGGGCAAGCGCCAGATCGCCGAGCTTGAAATGTCCGAGCTGATCACCACGCTGCTGCTCTCCGAGCTTGCCGTGCTGCCTATCGAAAACGTCAACGTCCCCCTTGCCTACGCGATCGTTCCCATCGTCACCGTCGTCACATTGGAGATCGGCTCCTCTGTGCTTCTGACGCATAGCGGTACACTCCGCGCCCGCAGCGCCAATACCCCCGGCATTCTCATCTGTCGCGGCGAGATCGACCAGCAGGCGCTCTCGGATAACCGTATGTCGCTTGACGAGTTCTTCGCCGCGCTGCGGCAGCAGGGCATCGCCGACCCACGCGAGGTCGAATACGCTATCCTGGAAACCAACGGTGCGCTGTCCGTCATTCCGCGCACCGAGCACCGCCCCGTCACCCCGTCCGACCTCGCGCAATCCCCCGCCGAGCGCGGCATCATGCATCTCATCATCAGCAACGGTGCCGTCAACCGCCGCAGCCTCGCCCTGCTCGGCAAGGACACCGCCTGGCTTGAGAGCCTGTGCCGCAAGCGGGGGCTGCCGCTGCGTGATATTTTTTGCTTGATGTGCGACGACAGCGGGCAATCCGTCCTCATTCCAAAGTCAAAAAAGTCAACTGCCACAAGGAAAAATGCGAAAAAACGCTGAAAGGAGGCACGACGGTGCGCTCGTTTTTGATCACGCTGCTGCTATTCGTGCTGACGCTTGCGCTGCTGTGCGTCGGTACCTTTTTCGTCAACCGCGTGGGCGAGCAAGCGCTGCTTCGCCTGCACGCGCTCGAGCCCTCCGCCCCCGATCCCGATGCCCTGAACGCGCTGGAGCAATATTGGAGCGCCCGTCGCCCCGCGCTGCGGCTGGTCGCTGCCCGTGACGAGATCAATGCCGTCTCGGACGCCTTGACTGCTCTGCGCGCCGCCTCCGCCCCCACGCCCGACAGCGCTCTCTGCCGCATCTGGCACGGTCTTGCCGTCAGCGCCGTAGAGGAGCTGCGCCGCAGCCAGGATCTCGCCTGGAAATAAGCGCCCGATCACAACCGCCATTCGGATCCGCAGCATCTGTCACAACCACCGGTTGAGTTTCAAGAATAACAAGTTATTTACAAGTCCTCGTTTTTATGCTATAATGCAAGCAGCCAAAGGATCCGCGGCAATACAAATAACGAGGAACGCATATAATGAAACCCATTCGTCTTGCAGCCACCATTTGCGAGCTGCGCAAAAAAAGAAAGCTTTCGCAGGAGCAGTTGGCATGCGCCCTGCACCTTTCTCCGCAAGCCGTTTCCAAATAGGAAACCGCAGCCGCCATGCCCGATCTTCAAACGCTTCCCCTCATCGCCGATTTCTTCGGCGTCAGCCTCGACTATCTGTTTTACGGTGAGGAATTCTGCCATCAGGACATATACGAAACCGTCTTTCACCGCGTTGCCGCACACGCGCAAATGAGCAAGCAATCCTACGAGGATGCCTTTGCCCTGTTCTGGAACGCGCACCACGGTATATCCAGAGGCAACACAGGGGCAAGGAGCTCTCCCCCCGCCCCGCGCACATTTCACACATTTCAAATGAAGGCGGTGTTTCGCTGGCATCGGGCAAGGGCTACGGCGCCATTCTTACCCGCGCCTATTTTGAAAGCATCGACAAGGACACCGCCGCGTTTGCCGCCGGACTGCTCCCTGCATTGTCGGACAAAAGCGCACTACTCGTTTGCATGGCGATCCTGTCCATGAGCGACATCAGTTACGGCGAGCTGCAGGAACGCCTCGGCTTTGACGATCCCACGCTGCGACAGGCGCTGGATAGGCTGATCGCCGCCAAGCTCATCATTGAAAAGACCTCCAAGCACAAGGCCCTCGGCCTCACCTATGAGATCGACCAAATGTACCACAGCTTCCTGTGTATCCTGCTCGCCACGCTGCAGATGCAGCGCGACACGCTCAACGGCATTTCCTGCTGCATGGGCTACGGCGATTATCCGATCTCTCTGTAACGCCGCACATCTCTGCATAAAAGCGTCGGGAGCATCCGTGACGGATGCTCCCGATAGCTGTTGATTCTCAATTTTGCTTTTGTACACTCTTATACTCGTCATAGAAGCGATAATACGGGCACCGTGCGGCGTTGCCGTTCAAAAAATTGACCAGCTCATCCTCATCCAGATTCATACCGCAAACGTAAGCATCCAGCTCCTCGTCGTAATCATAGTGCACGCAGCTCTCACAGTTGGAGGGCTTTTTTGCTGCCTGTGCTTTTTTTGCAGCAGCCGTCTTATACTTCTCAAAATCCAATCCGTCCATCGCGTCAGCACGTTCCTCCCTGCAAAAATGCGGTCATCAGCGCCAGTGCCTGCGCGGGCACCAGCCCCTCAAGCGGTTCTCCCGCCTCAATGGCACGGCGCACACGCGTCGAGCTGACGTCATCCAAGCGTTCATCCGCAGGCAGATACACCGTCTCTGCGCGCGGATTGTGTCCGCGATTCCAAAGCGCGTGCTTTTGCTCGTACAAATAATCGGTCTCGCTGCGAACACCCTTGACAATGACCGAAGCATCGACGGCGTCAAACAGATCGATCAGTCTGTCACTCGACGAAATGACCCATACGTTTTCAAGATCCGCACACGCTGCCGCAACCAGTTGCTGCCGCTGCTCCATGGTAAACAGGTACTGCTTGACCGCCGCCCCCGGAACGTAAGCACGCATATCGTTGGTCATGACCGCCACGATGACCTCGTCAAACATGGCTGCTGCACGGCGGATCACATCCATATGCCCCACCGTTACAGGATCGTAGCTGCCGGGGATCAGCGCCCGACACGCTCTTGTTTTTGCTTGCATCGCCACGGATCTCACTCCTCTCAGTCGCAGGCTCGCAGCACCGTGATATGCGCCACACCGTATCGCGTGCAGCGCAGTACCTCATAGTGCTCTCGCAGCGTCTCGTCTGCCTCAAATATATCCGCTTCCTCGCTCTCGCACACGATCAACGCCCCCGGCGCGATCGCACCTACCGCCGTCAACGCCCGCAGCGCGGGGCATACCAAATGGGCGGCGTAGGGCGGATCGAGAAAGATCAAATCAAACGCCTGTCCTCTCGCCGAGCGGCAAAAGGCCGTATAATCCGCACAAAGGACACGGCATTGCGCCTCAAGGCGCGTTTTTTTGACGTTTTTTTCTATGATTGACACCGCCTCGCGGGAAACGTCCACCAGCACCGCATGCGCAGCTCCGCGGCTGATCGCCTCAAGTGCCATCTGTCCCGAGCCGGCAAACAGGTCCAGCACCACTCTTCCCTGCAGCTCAAACTGCAGCATGGAAAACACAGCCTCCTTGGCACGCTCTGCCGTCGGACGGGTGTTCTCACCGGGCAGCGTGTCGAGGCGAACGCCCCGTGCCTTACCCGTAATGATGCGCATCATATGACGCCCCCGGCAAGCAGCTCGATGCGGATACCGATGACGCCCAGCTCGCGCTCACGCGAAAGGGTGTAGATCTGGCGCATGGCGTTGATAAATTCCTTACGGGTCTTGCCCTTGAAGCCCAGCTCCTCGGGCGATACGCGCTCGTAAAGCTCACCGAAGCTGTCGCAGGCGATGATCTCACACACGCGCCCCTTGAAATAAGCGCCATTGGTCTTTTGGAACTGAATTACGTCGCCGATACGGATATTCTTTCGCTTTTCGTCCATGCAGCGCACCTCGATCTCCTTCTCTCCGCGGCAAAACGCCTCAAAGAAAGCAGGCTGCAGCTCCATGGTGTGCATGACCTTATCCTCGCTGCGGCAAAGAACCTCCAGCGCGAGCAGGAAGGCATGCTTACGCGCACTCTCGTGGTCCTCTGCGGTCATCTCGTCGTAGGGGCTTTCCGTACCGACCAAGGACTCACCCGCATACAGCACCGCGCCGAAGCCCTTACCGCGACACTGTGCCACGGCAGCCATCGCCGCGCACTGCATCTCGACCACACGACAGCCCTCCTCACGGCGATACGCGATCATTTCCTGCGTTTCACGGTAAGGACCCGCCGTCGTCCAGGTGATGCACTTGGCATAGGGAATGCCGCGCTGCATCATAATGCTGCGCGCCTTGGCTACGTATTTATCCTGCATATCAATATAGCGGGAGGCGGGCACGTAATGATAAGATGCGCCCTCTGCGCGCAGTGCGCGCACGGGAATGACCATGGTACCGCCCTCGATCTCAGGATCGAGAATACCGCAGGAGTCACACATCATGACCGTCTGCGCACCGTGACCGTAAAGGAAATCGATCTGCTTTGCCGCAGCGGCAGCGCCCACGCAACCCAGCGTCGCACAGACCTCATAGCCCTCAACCTTGGCAAGATAAATGGGGAAATCCCGCATCTCAGACTCGAAGGTTTCGATGTGCTCTGCCCCGTAGCGCTCCACAAAGGCGTCAAGCAGCTCCTCAAAATAGGTAACAAGGCACAGTCGCGGCAGCGTTTTCTCCGCGATTTCGGGATTGAGATAAACGTGCTGATCCGTGCTGAACTCCAGCAGCGGACACGAGTTTCGTACGATCGCCATAACAGTTCTCTCCTTTAATCATTCTTACTTGATATTCGTTCATTCCTCGGAATGATAATATTCGTAAATAGCCGCCGCATCGCGCGCCGATATACCGGGCAACGCTGCAAGCGTCGCCTCGTCCGCCGCTTTGATGGCAGCAAGCCCGCCCATCTGCCGCAGCAGTCGCTTCGCCTTGACAGGGCCGATGCCGGGAATATTTTCCAGCGACGAGGTCTTGAGCGTTTTTCTTTTGGCTCCCTCCATACGGGATACCGTATAGCGGTGCACCTCCTCCTGGATGCGGTAAAGCAGCATGAATACTGCCTGCTCCCGCGCCACGCTGATCTCCTCGGTGTCGGTGCAAAGCGCGCGGGTCTTATGATAATCGTCCTTGACCATACCGAACACGGGAATGGACAGCTCCATTTCCTCAAGCAGCGCGCGGATCACGCCCACGTGTCCCCGTCCGCCGTCGAGCAGGATCAAATCGGGCAGCGTGCCAAAGGCATCGTCCTCATCCGGCAGATGCGACAAGCGCCGTGCAAGCGCCTCTCTCATACTGGCGTAGTCGTCCGTCGTTCCCACTACCGAGCGGATGTGGAAGGTGCGATAATCGCTTTTTTTGAACTGTCCGTCCTCACAAACGATCATGCCTGCCGTCAGGTGCTCGGTGCCGAGATTGGATATATCGTATGCTTCGATGCGCCGCGGTACGTCGGGTAGCCCGCAAAGCTCGCCCAGCCGCACGAGCACACCGTCATCCCGTCGCATCGTCTCTGCGTGCTGCAGCGCACGCTCTCTGGCGTTTTGCTGAACCGTGCCGCAGAGTGTGTGTAGCGTGCCGCGCACGGGCGTGCGCACCGTTACCTTTCGCCCTGCCAGCGTATGCAGGTATTCGGAGAACACCGCCATCTCCTCCTCTGCCACCGGGAAGGACAGCAGCACCGTCGAGGGGATATAGGTGCGAACACGGTAATGCTCGCAAAGGAAGGAAACAATGGCGCCCTCGTCTGCGATCTGTTCTCTGCCGAACAGGAAGTCGGTCTTGTCGCTGACCGCGCCGTTCCGAATATAGAAAATGGAAATACACGAGCAAAAATCATCGCTGTAGTAGCCGATAACGTCCTGCTCAGTGCCGGGCGCCGCAACCACCGTCTGCTTCTCGTGCAGCTTGTCCAGCGCCAGCATGGTATCGCGGCAGCGTGCCGCCGACTCATATTGCTCCGCCTCGGCGTGGCGCAGCATTTGCTCCTCGATGTCGCGTCGCACCGCTGCCGTATGTCCCTGCAGCACCTGCGTTGCCATCGAAATGAGCGATCGGTATTCCTCCGGTGTCACCTTGCCGGTACAAACGCCGCAGCAGCGCCCCATCTGATAGTACAGACAAGGCCGCTCCCGTCCGATATCCTGCGGAAATTTTCTGCGGCAGGAGGGCAATCCAAACGTCTTATTGAGTGTATCCAGAACGGAAAACACCGTTGCCGTTCCCGAATAAGGGCCAAAATACCGTCCCTTATCGTCCGTTCGCTTGCGCGTCATGATCAGCGACGGGTACTCCCCCGCCGTCACCTTGATGTAGGGGTATGATTTTGCATCCTTGAGACGAATGTTATACTTCGGCGCATATTGCTTGATCAGCGCATTTTCCAGCGTCAGCGCCTCGATCTCGGTCTCACATAAAAAATAATCGAAATTCGCCACCCGAGCGACCATGTGGTCGGTCTTGACGTTCTTTTCACCGTTTTGAAAATACTGCGACACGCGGTTTTTCAGCTTGCGGGATTTTCCCACATAGATCACCCGTCCGCTCTTGTCGCGCATCAGATACACACCGGGACACAGCGGCAAGCGATTCGCCTTTTCCAGCAATTCGTCGCGGCTGATGGGCACAAAGGGCGCATCCGACGGCTGCGGAAGCGCTTGCTTTTCCATATCGTCCATACCGTGCATCTCCTTTCCGACAAAAAACGGCGTGAGCGTCCCGACACCGACTCCGGTGTGCTGCGAATTGCTTCGCCGACAGTGCTCCCGCCGTTTTTTGATTCACCGCTGCTGTGACGTAGCCTTCGGCGCCCTAGCGATGTAACGTTTGATTATTCTGCGAAACCGCTCTCTGCCAGACGCTGCAGACCGTCCAGCGCAGCCTCTTCGTCCGATCCGTCAGCGATCAGCGTGATGGTCATGCCCTTGGCAACGCCCAGGGACAACACACCCAAAAGGCTCTTTGCATTTACTCTGCGGTCTTCCTTCTCGACCCAAATGGTGCTGCGGAACGAGTTTGCCTTCTGAATAAAAAACGTAGCAGGTCTTGCGTGCAGACCACTGGAATTGGTAATAACAATATCGCGGGAAATCATATCGGATACTCCTCTTTCAATTTCACATAATCACGGGGCATGCACTGCAGCGCAAACTCCTCCGTATACACTTTCACATATAATAGTATATCAAAAAAGCATGATAAAATCAAGAGGTTTTTTATCGTCGATTTGTATAAAGTTATTGTAAAAAATACGGTTGTCTCTCTCGCGTTTTGACGCAAAAGCGAGAAAAATCAATGGGCTGCGGTCTCCGTCACCGAGATAACGGTCATATCAAAGGCAGCCGTTTCGGTATGAACGCGGATCACACTGCCGGGCGTGATATAGGTGCTTCCATCCAAGAGGAAGGATCCGTCCGCCTCGGGAAGAACGTTGCAACGCAGCTTACCCTGTGCATCCACGCGCGAGGAATCGGGATAACTGACACGCACGT
Organism: Clostridia bacterium; assembly: GCA_017452545.1. Classification (GTDB taxonomy): domain Bacteria; phylum Bacillota; class Clostridia; order Oscillospirales; family CAG-272; genus SIG644. Next base: position 15,137 of record JAFTME010000103.1, read on the forward strand.
ATTTGCCGCTCTCATCCGTCGTAATGACCGTCGCGCTTTGCACGTACAGCGCCGTGTTCTCCTCCTCGGGGCTGTTGTTGAGCACGGTGCCGAGTGCGGTACCGTCCTCAAGATAAAGCACATCCCCTGCCTTAACGTAGGAGGGCAGCGTAAAGATGGCGTCCTTGATCTCAAAGGCGACCTCGGCAGATCTCATCTCATCCGCCCGCGCAGGACGGCTCTTGGTATAATAGCGATAGCCGATGGCAATGATTGCCGCCACCAGAAGCAAAAGAATCAAAAGATCGAGAATATTTCCACGGCGCAGCGGTGCCTTGGTACCGCTTTTCGTTCCGGTTCTTGCTGCGCTCTTGGCAGCAACGCTTTTTTCATCCGTCTTCATGGTCACATCCTCCTCTCTCAATTTGCTCCGACGGCGCTGCTCGCCGCTTCACTGATATTGATGCAGCTGCCAACGCCGCTGTATCCGGGGAAACGCAGCGAAAGGTTACTGCCAACGCGCAACGGCGTCGTACCGACCACGTAGCCCTCACCCTTGATATATTCTGCCGACGCGCGGACAGTAATGACAACGTCAACGCTGCCGGGCTTATCCTGCATAGCGGCTTCTCCGTTCGCATAAATGACCACGCGATGTGCCTGCACCTCGGGATCGGCGCAGACCGTTCCCATGGCAGCCTTGGACACGGTGTGATAGACCCCGTCTCCGTTTGCCACACGATAGGCAAAATCCTCATCGACGTCAGAAAACATAACCATATATTCTACCGTACAGGGCGTGCTGTCGGGCTCCAGGCGGAACAGCGTTCGCAGCTGCGTTCCGCTCATGACGACAGCGATGACCGCCACGAGCAACACGACCACGACAATGTCAAATGCATTGATTGCGCGGCGCTCACCCGTATGACGGGCAGGGCGACGGCGCGGCTTGCTCTTGGGATCCGTACCCTCGGCAAAGGGCTGCTGCGCGCTCTTGGGCGCCTTGTTATTATCCTGTGCCATAACCGTAATCCTTCCTAACTCTTAAAAATACAGAATCGCTTCGCTTCCCGTTTTGGTATTTCTGCGAACGGGCTCCTCGTAGGCAAGTGCCTCCTCGCCGATGCGCATCTGCGCAACCGTCAGCCCCATCACAATCCAGAACAGGTAAAAGATGCGGTAATTATACCAGATATGATCCGTCACTCCCATGAGCAGCAGCGCAACGATGGCGCAAATGCCCGACGCTACGATGACGCGGGAGGCCTTATCCGAGCGTCCGCGCAGATAGGTTGCCGCACGGCAAAGAACCAAGCCCACGGAGAACACGAAGAGCACAAGTCCCACTACACCAAGCTCACACAAGAGCTGCAGATACAAGCTGTGGCTATGTGCTGCGGATTCGATACCGGGCAGCGCATAGCGGGTATAGATCTCCGAAAACGCATGCTCGCCCACGCCAACGCCGCACATCCAGTAATCCGCGAGCATATCGCCCACGCCCTGCCACAGATAAACGCGATAGCGTATGGAGGTATCCGTCATGCTGCCAATGCTGACAAAGCGACGGATGACCGTCTCGGGGAGATAATGCAACAGTGCTGCCGCCGGGATTACACACAAAAGCAGACGGCTCAGCGAGCGCGAGCCCATCATCAAAAACAGCAGAACGACGGACACAACCGCTCCCAGCCACGCACCGCGCGACCAGGTATAGATCAAGCATGCACCGTACAGCGCCGCACAAAGTGCAAAGCCGAAGCCGTGCAGCAATCGCTTTTGCAGCAGCATCAGACCAACGGCAAACGGGATCAGCAAAATCAGATATTCCGCCAGCATATTGGGGTTTTCCAGCGTAGAGAAGACGCGGCCATCGATATCCGCAAACAGGACGGGATCAAAATACTCCGCCCCCGTATCGGTCAGCAGCTTTTGTGCAATTCCCAGCACCGCCACCAGCACGCCGGACGAGAGCAGCGCTCCCAGAATACGGTGCAGCCACTGCGTTGAGCGCACGAGGTTGACCGTCAGAAAATAGCCAAGCATCAGCACGCAGTAGGTCATGGCGCTGCGCAGCGAGGAGATGCCTCCGCGCGTCACAATGCCGCCAAACGCCAGCATCAGCATAAACGCCAGCACCGCGTAGTCGCTCAGCTCCATGCGGAAGATGCGCTTACCGCCCACGATCTTGAGCAGATAGCTCACCGTCGTCAGCGCTACGGTAAGGAGCAGCACCGCCGTCGGGCGATACCCGTCAAGCAGTGTCAACAGCGGCGCGCTGAACACCGCAAGCAGCAATCCGATCTCGGGCTGCTGCAGGATCATACGCAGCGCCACAAGCAGAAGGATCGCAAGCGGAATGACGTAGGGCGGAACGAAAATGGTCAACAGGCCGCCAACGATCGCCGCCAGCATGGCGATCAGATAATGCTCCTCTCCGCGCTGCGGCGTGGAATCCAGCTTATCGTTGGAAATGCCGAACGCGCCAACCAGCAGTGTACGGAAAAAGCGACTCTCGCCCAGTGCACGTGCCAAGGGCTTGCCCGTGGCAAACATGGGCAGCGCCGCTGCCACCATCAGCACGCCGGTTACAAGGAACGATCTTGATACCTCCGTGTCGGAATAAAGCAGCAGCATATACGAAATGATCGAATAGCAGCCGAAGAAAAAGCTGAATACGCCATAGGTATTGACGCTGCAGCGCATCAACGCCGATGCGAGCGCATCCGCTGCCCGTCGGATCAGGCTTTGCTCCATTTCCCGTGCCAGTCGCAGCCGCAAGCGGACCAGCAATCGGTCGCTGCGCTTGTGCGCACCGTGCAGCAGCACATACAGGCGGCTGTTCTCAAACGCCCGGTTTGCCTTGCCGTAGCCGCCGAGCGTTCGCCCGAGCAGGCTGCTTGCAATCAGCGCATACAGCCACGCCGTCGCGCGATTGAGCCCGCGCATGATCACGCTTCCCGTGCGTGTGCGCGTATCCTTGCGTTCACGATTCAAGCCGACACCTCCTTTTTCATCATACTCGTCTACGAGAACGGGCGCTTATTGCTGCGCTTCGTCCTCGGTCTTTTTTCTTCTTCTTTTCTTTTTTTCGGGTGCGGGCGGATGTGCTTCCATCCACGCCGCATACAGATCGGGGCGGCGTGCCGCCGTTTCCTCCAGCGACCGCTCCAGCCGCCATGCATCCACCTTGGCGTGATCGCCCGACAGCAAAATTTCAGGCACCACTCTGTCCCGCCATTCGTACGGACGGGTATACTGCGGATATTCCAGCAGTCCCGAGGCAATGCTTTCCTTTTCGTAGCATTCGGCGTCGGCGAGCACCCCCGGCACCATACGCGCCACGCAATCGACCAGCACACAGGCAGGCAGCTCCCCACCTGTCAGCACGTAGTCACCGATCGAAATCTCCTCGTCCACGATCTCCTCGATCAGGCGACGATCCACGCCCTCGTAGTGACCGCAAAGCAAGATCAGATTATCGTAGTCGCGTGCCAGCGTCGCGGCGTGCGACTGTGTCAGCACCGCTCCCGCCGGAGAGAGATAGATCACGCGTCTGCGCCCCTCATAGCCCTGTGCCGCCTGCTGCTCCAGTACACCGCGATAGCAGTTCCAGATGGGCGGCGGAGCCATCAGCATCCCCATACCGCCTCCGTAGGGTGTGTCGTCCACGCGACGGTGCTTGTCCTCGGAATAATCGCGGATCTGATGGGTGTGCACCGAAATGCAGCCACTGCGGCAGCCTCTGCCGATGATACTTTCGTTCAATACCGTTTCCACCATTTCGGGGAACAGCGTCATAATGTCAAATCGCACGCTCACACCTCACTTAGGCATCTTCAAGCAACCCGGGAATGGGACGCACGTAGACGGCGGTTTCAATATCCACGTGGGACAGCAGCGGCGCGACCATGGGAACCAGTCGCTCCCCCTGCGCCGTCGCAACGACAAGGTAATTGCGTCCGCCAATATCGCGGACCTCCTTGACCGTGCCGTATTCCCGACCGTTGTCCGCGTCAAGCACGGGCAGACCGGGAACGTCTGCAATAAAGTATTCCCCTGCCTTGAGCGGTAAATCCGCTCTTGCGGCATAAAGTGTTGTATTTTTAAGGGCAGCGGCCGCGTCCATATCGTCCACGCCCTGCAGCTTGAGCAGCACCAAAGCACCGCTGACCGATGCCGTTTCCACGTCCTTTGGCATCATCACTCCGTTGCAGCAGAGATAGACCGTTTTCAGTCCTGCCAACACACGCGGGCTGTCACACCACGCCTGTGCACGCACGACTCCGCGCGTTCCGTGGGTGTTTTGGATCATTCCGCATTCCAGATACTCACTCTTTGCCATAATATGCCGCTCCTCAAACAAACTGTAGTCTGTTACATTATATCATTTCTATATCGTATTGTCAATATTTTCTTTTTCTCAAGCGTATCCAAAGCATCTTTCCGACGTGGCGATTTTTGTTTACTGTCAGATGACCTCGTTAAAAAATGAAAAAATTTCTTAATCTTTTCTTAAGGCTATGTACAAATATGATCTTATCTGCTATAATAGTCTAAAATATACGCACAATCGCGTGGAGGAAATACGACAATGAGAGAATTTTTTGGTTTCGGTGGCTATACCCGCCCGGCCGAGGGCTATCTTTCCTGGCAGCATCTGACCTTCGTTTCCCTTCTCGTTGCGATCATGCTGGCACTCGCCATATGGCTCGGCTGCAAATACCGGACACGGGATGCACGCGCCCAAAACCGCGTGCTCATCGTTTCCGCCATACTGATCGACAGCATTGAGCTGTTCAAGATCGTGCTGCTCTGCATCCGTCACGAGAATCCCATGCATTGGATCTATAACCTTCCGCTGTTCTTATGCAGCATCCAGCTGATCTCCCTGCCGCTGGCTGCCTTTTCTCGCGGAAGACTGCGCGATGCCGCGCTGGATTTCGTTTTCATCTTCGGTCTGCTCGGCGCCCTGTTCGGAACCTACGCTGCCGGCAACAATTACGCCGCATTCCCCGTGCTGTCCTTTGACAACGTTGTATCGGGGCTGACACATACCATTGCGGGATTTGCCTCGCTCTACATCGGCATTACAGGAATGGCAAGCATGAAAAAGAAAAGCATTCCCACGACCTTTGCCATTTTGCTTGGCTTTTGCGCCGCCGCCTATATCGTCAATCTTATCTGGCCCTGCAACTATATGTTTCTGATGCAGGGCGACGGCACGCCTTACGATATTCTATACAATCTGGTCAGCGGCAGCCCCGTACTCTACCCGCTTCTCGTCGTCGCGCTCTTTTTGATCTACATCGCCGCCTTTTATGCGGTATATTACGGATGCACCCGCCGTCGGCGTATTTCCGCCGCTCGCTGAGATCGCAACCACCGTTCCTTTCCCTGTTCTATCCCGCCCTTCCTCCGCATATCATGGAAGCATGAGCCCGCAGCCCTATCGCGTACAGACGGCGGGCACGGAAAGGACGGATCTCCATGAAAAAAACGGCAAAACGCAAAGCGCCTCTCCCTCGCACCATGCACCGCCCGTCGCGCAGCAAGAGTCGACGCGGCGCGGCACAGTCGAATGACCAGGCAAGCTCCTGGTCGGAGCTGCTGCCGCGCCTCGGACGCGGACTCGGGCTCTCCGCCGCCGTCTCGCTTGTCGGTGGAGGCATACTGCTGCTCGCAGCGGCAGCCATACTGATCGCGCTGGAGGATCCCGGTGCGGGTATTATCGGCGCAGGTGCCGCCGTGCTGCTGCTCACAGCGCTGATCGGTGGCTTTGTTACGGCCAGAGAGGCTGCTTCGCGCACGTTGCTCTGCGGCGTATGCAGTGCGGGCGTGCTGCTTTTGCTGACGTGGATGGCATCCTTTTGCATCGCGGATGAGGCTGCCACGCTCAGCACCGGGATTGCCCTTGCCCTGCGGGCTGCCGTCGTGCTCTTCTCGGTGCTCGGCGCATCGCTCGGGCGTAATTTTCCAAAATGACAAAAGCGGTGTCGGTCATCCTCATGACCGACACCGCTTTATGCGTGCTCGCAATTATTTTGCGCTCTCGTCCTTCTTCTCTGCCTTCTCGGCTGCCTCTATCGTATCTGCGGCGTGAACGTCCACGCTGCGGATGGCATCCTTGCGGATGTGCAGCTTGTTGTGCTCGCGAGAGGTCTCGATAACGACCGTCTCCTCGGTAACCTTAACAACGCGGCCGAGAATACCGCCGATGGTCGTGATCTCATCACCGACGCCCAGCGAATTTCTCATCTCGTTTGCCTCGCGCTCCTGCTTCTTCTGCGGACGAATGGCAAAGAAATAAAAAGCAACGAACACGACCAGCATCATAACAATGGTAACCCATCCCTGAGAACCGTTCGTAGGCTGCGTCGTCGTTTCCAGAACAGCTGTAAGCATTAGAAAATCTCCTTTGTGAAAAATACATTTTCCCTATTGTACCGCATTTGCATAAAAAAAGCAAGGGGAAATTTGTAAATATTCTTGTATTTCGGATATTTTTATTCGGACTTGCCGTAAATTTTAAAGTCAAAGGCAACCGTTGTCGTCAAGCGCTCCAGACCGCGCAGCTTTTCCGCGTCCGCGCGGGAGGTGCGCCAATAATACGGTGTCATTGAAAACAGATTTGCGATCTGCTGCTCGCCCACGACCTCGATCTCCCGCTCGACCGTATACGCCTCCTGAAGCGTCATATGCTGCGGAAGATCCGCACGCCCTGCGTTTTCGTAGGTATCCTCGTAGAGTGCTCGCTTGAGTCCCAGCAAATGCCGCTCTCCCGCACCGACCAGGACGAGAAAGCCACCCGGCTTCAGCACACGCAGCGTTTCCTCCTCGGCACACGGTGCAAATACGCTGGTCACCGCATCGACACTGCCGTCAGAGAGCGGCAGCTCAAATACGCTGGCAACCGCAAACAGCGTATCCAGCCCCTCACGCTTTGCCGCCTTGGCGCCCGCCTCGGCAGCATCGCGGGACAGATCAAAGCCGCACACCTCAACGCCGTCCGCGCAGGCGCTGCGCACACGGTTGGTATAATACCCCTCACCGCAGCCGGCATCCACAACGATACCCGATGCAACGCGAGATGCCACCGCCTCAGCAAGCGCTGTCGCAGCGCAGTCGTAATACCCTGCTGACAAAAACGCTGTACGCGCCCGTACTGCCTCCCTCGAATCTCCGCCGCCGCTGTGTCGCGGCGCCAGATGCACGTGTCCGCTGCGGGAAAAATCGTAGCAATGTCGCCGCGCACCGCAGCAGTACAGCTGTCCCGCGCCGACGTCGGCAGCCTGTTGCATCGCCGCGCCGCAAACGGGGCAGCGCAGCGCACGCGCCAAAAGC
>JAFTME010000104.1 GCA_017452545.1 Clostridia bacterium
GCTCCGCTTCCATGGCTCGCACCTACGACATCGAGATCAACATCCCCTCGATGAACGGCTACAAGGAGGTCTCCTCCGTTTCCAACGCCCGCGACTATCAGGCTCGCCGCGGTAACATCCGCGTTAAGCGCGAGAACGGCAAGACCGAGTTCGTTCATACGCTCAACGGCTCGGGACTCGCAACCTCCCGCATCCTGCCCGCACTGGTCGAGCAGAACCAAACCGCCGACGGCTCCGTCATCGTTCCCGAGGTGCTGCGTAAGTACCTGGGCGTCGACGTGATCAAGAGCGGCAAATAATCAAAAAAGCGTTATAGAATAAGGAGTTTTTTCATGTTGCTTTCGCGAATCGGACACGCCGTGTGCGGCGCGTTTGCCTCGCTCGGGCGCCTTGCCGCCTCGGACGAGCCCTCCCTTTGGAGTGAGATCTGGACGTATCTTGTCGATCAGTATTTTTCTATCAACTTCTACGAGTATCAGTTCTATCATCTCAATCTGACACAGAGTGACGGCATCTTTTTGCGCAACACCATCGTCGCCATCATGCTGGGTGTCGTCGTCGCCTCTGCCGGTGCCATGTACCAAAAGCGCACGCTGGGTGACCTCGTGCGCGCGCTGCAGCGCGAGAACTGCACCTCGGCAGACAAGGCAATGACGCTGGAGCAGCTCGGACTCCTTCGCAATACCGCCATCAAGGGCGACCTTCGCCACGGAACCTCGCTCAAGCGCGTCGTCCGCTGCGTCGGGGAGGAGCAGCATAACGCCTCCCTCAAGGAAAAGCGCGCGGTGCTGGAGAGCGAGGCCGCCAAGGGCGACGACCCCGAGGCAAAAGCCAAGCTCAAAAAGTGGAAGGACGTGCCCTATCGCTACGATTTCGCAACCGACCGCTTCTACATCCCCGAGTCCCTCATTTACGGCGCCGAGGTCCATTTTGACAAAAAGGGAACCAACCCGCTCATCTTCGCCGCCGTGCTCGTCGTTGCCGTCATTGTCGCCGCCCTGGCCTGCTTCTTCTTGCCTGAGCTGCTCAAAATGATCGATAACTTTATCGGGCAGATCGTTTAATTTTTGAACACATCTTTCATCTCGCTTCCGTCAGACGGTTTTGTTGTTTGTCCGTCTGACGGATTTTTTATTTTTTGTCTAAATTTGCATGATTATGCAAAAAACTATCATATAATTTAATATTTTTGTTGACAAATTATGAACGATGTGATACAATATAATGAATCATTGTCACCGCTGCGCGGTGCACGTACCTGTTTTTGTATTATTTTACACCCGGAGGTCTTTGCTTTGAAACGACTTGCCTGTTATGTGCTTGCGCTTTTGCTGCTGCTCGGCTGCCTTGCGCCTTGCCTTGCCGTCCCCGTCTCGGCAGCACAGTCCCTCACTCCCAAAAAGATCGTATCTGTCGTTGTGGACGATTCGGGAAGTATGAAGGAGTTCTGGCAATCCTCTAACTACGCGCTGCAAGCGTTCGTATCGTTGCTCAATGAAGGCGACGAGCTGTACATCACGTATATGAGCGAAGCGCTCAACGACCCCTACTACGAAGCACCCGGTGTCACGCTCTCCTCGAGCAACGTCCAGGAGCAGGTCAATGCCGTTCGCAACAAAGCATACTACGTTGTCGGAATGGGAACGCCGTTTGCCGCACTGGAGGCGGCGTTTAATCGCTTTCACACCATCCCGACCACCGATGCAGATACCGAATACTGGCTGGTCGTTCTGACGGACGGCGAGTTCAGCCGCTACGATGAGCACGGTAACCGCCTGGGCGGCGTATCCCCGGAGTCGCTGGGTGAGACGCTGACACTCTATTCCGATGCAACCATGCCGAACGGCTCCGAGCTGCAGATCTCGTTCATCGCCATCGGCAGTGAAAAATTCCTGCCGCGCTTTTCGGGAGCCCAGCCCCAAAACGTAACCGTCAAGCTGGCATACGAGAACACGGTGTCGCAGGTCATCTCCGAGATCGCCAACGATATCTCGGGCCGCTCCGGCATCACTGACATCAAGAAGGTTGACGGCGATACGCTGCGTATCCACACCGACATTCCGCTGCGCAACCTCTCCGCGCTCGTGCAAAATTCCGAGGCGGGAATTACGGGCATATCCCCCGAGAAGGGCAATCCGCTCCGCTCATGTCGTGCCATTCAGATCAAGCCGCGCGACAGCGAAATGGCAGATCATCTCAACGCCCGCGCATATCTCTATGACAACAACGGCGCCAACCTTCCCGCAGGTACTTATCTGATCGACTTTGACGGCGAGATTGACGTTGCCGACGTCGTGGTCATGTTCGAGCCCGCCCTTGAGCTCCGCACGACGCTGACGCTGAACGGTCAGGAGATCACCGATGCTGCGGCGCTGGCAGAAGCAGCGCTCGTCGGCGGTGTGCTGGATGTCAGCTGCAAGGTGTACGAAATGGGCACCGACAACGAGATCAAGGAAAACAAGCTGAAGGATTGCAAGATCTCGATCGAGGTCTTCGAAAACGAGGCCTCCGTTCGCCGTGAGAACAGCCTCTCACTCAAGGATTACACGCTGACAAACAAGGAAACGCGCATCACCGCCTCCCTGACCATCGGCGATTTCAATCCCATTACGTGGTCTACGGTGTTTACGCCCGTTGCGGTCAAATACGTGCCGCAGGCGTACATCGATCCCGACAACTGCCGCCTGCACGTCGATGACGTGAGCGGCAACACCGCCGTCAAGGCGATCTTCACCGTTCTTGCTAACGGCACGCCCGTCACCGATCCCGACGTCGTCAAGTCACTCAATCCCGTGATCACGGTCGAGCCCAAGGGCAACGAGGGAACGGTATCCTACGGCTCGGACGGCACCATCATCTTCACTCCCAACAAAACCGCGCTCACCGCAGAGGATACCGCCCAGACGGTCACCGTTTCCTGCACGCTGGAGGACAAGACCGTTTCCGCGCAGTATCATCTGCTGACCTCCGATTATTACGTCGAGTCCGCCATCGTCGGCGGCGATCGCATCCGCAAGAACGAGTTCTTCAACAACACCGTCGGCGCGACCTTCCGTCTGTTTGAGGATAAGACCCGCGACGGCGTGCAAAACGGCGAGCCGCTCGTGCTGACGAATGCCACCGCGTACGTCACCTGGGAGGATCAGCCCAAAAAGGACTATCAGCTCAAGGTCACACAGGCTGCCGACGGCACCATCACCTGCATCCCCTATTCTACCGTGGATTCGCACGGTCCTCGCGCAGGGTGGCTGTTCAACGGCTTCCATTACGCCTCGCTGTACGGCAAGGACGTTACCATCGTGCTCGACCACCAGTACGCAAGACAGACCGTCACCATTCCCGTCAAGGGCGCGTCCTTCCTGCCGTACCTTCTTCCGCACGTCATTGCGCCGACGCTGCTGCTCTTTATCATCATCGGCTTGATTCTGGCGTATATCATCCGCTATATCACAAAGCCCAGATTTGCCAAGGGGGCGGTGGTCTACGTAGGCACCATCACCCGCAGCGGCAGCGAGCAACGACTGAACAGCCTGGAGGAATATGACCTCTCAAGCGAGAACAAATTCAGAAACCTCTGGAATCCCTTCAAGCCTCTGACCGCATACGTCGGCAGCTTTGTGTTTGAGGCGGCAGGTCGCTGCATCAAGTGCACCTCGGTGAACTGGTATTCACGCGCGCTGGTTCCCATGGACAAAAAGCTGTCTGCGGCAACCCCGGAAAAGCTGCGGGATGAGATCAACCGGCTGTCAAAGCCGTTGCTGCTGCGCTCCATTCCTGTTCCGGTTGACACCGGAACGACGACCGGCAGTAAAATCAGCCCGGAGCCCAGCGTATATTATTTCGTAGCCCATACGACAACGTCGCTCGGAAACGCAAAGGTGATGAACAATGGTGAAACCTTCTGCTACTACATCAAAAAAGAAATTTAAAATTTAATCATACACTACACTTTTGGAGGAAAGAACAATGGCTCAGACTCTTCTCATCGGCCTTGGCGGCACCGGTAGCCGCGTGGTCAACTACGTTGCGCGCGATCTGCGCGAGAACAATTTTGCGATCAATGACGGCAATCTGTGCTGCACGGTGCTGGACACCGACCGCGGCGATGTCGGAAAGATCAACGCCTCCGGCACCAACATTCCCGTCATCCCCACCAGTAAGGCGCGCAAGATCCGCGATTACCTTGCTATGTATCCCGATGCACAGGCTTGGTTCCCTTGTGCCGAGGAGGGTATGGACTACACCATGCTGCAGGGCGCAGGACAGATGCGCTTCCGCTCCCGTCTGGCATTCAAGGATATCATTGCCGATCGCAGCATTCTTCAGCTGGAGAATTATATCAACGCGCTCTTCAACAACAGAAATCTCAACTCTGCCGTCCGCGTCATGGTCGTTTCCTCTCTTGCCGGCGGTACCGGCTCGGGTATGTTCATCCAGGTCGCACTCTGGCTGCGCAAGTTCTTTGAGAACAAGTGCCCCATCACCATTCGCGGTATCTTCCTGCTGCCCGACATTTTCATCCGCAACGTTGAAAACATCCGCACGCAGCCCTATGAGCAGAACTCTCTGTATGCCAACACCTACGGTGCAATCCGCGACCTGAACGCCATCACCCGTATCCGCAAATTCAACGAAAAGCCCTCGTTCCCCGTCGTTGTTGACGATCTGTTCGACAGCCGACAGGATATGCCCCGCACCCCCGTCTACGATTACGTCTTCTTTGTTGACGACGTGGCAGCCGGCGGCTCGGTGCTGAACAGCATTGATGACTACGAGCAGGTCGTTGCCCGTATCGTCTATATGCAGCTGTACGCCCCCATGGCAAACACGCAGGAGTCCAAGGAGGACAATCTGTTCCGCCTGTTCACCGATCTGCATGAGCCCGTTTACGGCTCCTGCGGTACTGCGAAGGCGTCGTATCCTATGAAGGACGTCGTCACCTACTGCGCTCTGCGTGCAGCACAGGATTCTCTGTCCTCCGGCTGGCAGCGCCTCGATATCGAGATCAAGCGCGAGCAGGAAAGAGAGCGTGACCGCGAGGCACGCGGTGAGGTGCTGGCACAAAAGATCGAGCCCAGCGCCCGCTACGTTGAGCTGTTCAACCAAAAGCGCGCGCTCGACGCCAAGAAGGCAGGCAGTGACAAGCTGTTCCTGCACATCGCACACGACGTTGACGAGGAGGAGATCACCGTCCTCGATAGCCAGACGCGCGACGTTTCCTACTTCGACAAGGTTGACCGATTCATAGAAAGAATCGA
>JAFTME010000105.1 GCA_017452545.1 Clostridia bacterium
CCGTCGGTATATTGAGGGTGAGCTGGACCGCGAGATCACACTTGCGGCGCTGGCACAGCAATTTCATCTGAACCCGTATTATATGGCGCACTTGTTCAAGGAGGTCACGGGCTACAGCATCAAAAATTACCAGCTGCGCTGCCGTGTGGCTGCGGCGCGCGACCTGCTGGAGTATACTGATCTTCGCATGGCGGAGATCTGCGCGCGTGTCGGCTTCTCCGATATGAGCAGCCTGTCCCGCTATTTTCATCGTGAGGTCGGCATGACCCCCACGGCTTACCGCCGCGCACATACCTTCCTTGCGGACGGCAAGCGCGACTAATATAATGAAAGGAATGATAACGATATGCTGAAGAAAGTCAATCTGAAGATCGTAACCGAGCGCTTTCCCATCGGAGACGCGCTGCTGGACCACTTGCCCGAGGGCACGCTGAGTGAGGCGGCGTATGCGCGCATTGTGCGCGAGGTGGAGCGGGCAGAGCGCTCCCGCCGCGACGCCGCCCGCACCGAGGTGACCACGCAGGGCAGACTGCACCTGAGCGAGGATCGCTTTTCCGTCACCTATACCGAGGCAACGGAGGACGATATGGTGGGCGGCGAAACGCAGCTGACTTCCCATCGCGCTACCCCCGGCGTTATCACGCTGCTCCGCAGCGGCGACGTCCGTACGGCGCTGGTGTTTGAGCAGGGCGTGCGCCACCGCTGCACCTATACCACCCCCTTTATGCCCTTTGAGGTCGGCGTGCTCGCCAAGCGCGTGGACAATCATCTGCTCGCTACGGGAACGCTGACGGTGCATTATATCGTCGAGATCCGCGGCGCCGAGGCGGAGTGCTGTCACTTGACCGTTTCCATGCGGGAGATCTCGCAGGCAAAGTAATGTTTTCCGCGGGGTTGACAATTTGGCGATCATCTGCTATACTGAATATACCGATCCTACGCAAAACAGGACGGAAAACCCACAAAGGAGACATAAAAATGAAAACAAAATTGCTATCCTTGACGTTGGTGCTGATGCTGCTGCTCTCTGCGGTATCCCTTTGGGGCTGTGAAAAGGAGCTGACCGAGCCGTATGATCTGATGGAGGCGGCCGCAGCCAAGACTGAGGCACTGGAGTCGATCCATGCGGAAATGACGACCGATATTAAAATGAAGATCACCGGGATCTCGACCGAGACCTCGACCAAAATGGACGTAAAGGCAGCCAATCTGCACGGAGATAACCCTGTGGCATCCATCGATATGGAGATGAGCATGCTGGGCATGACCGTCGAGATGCAGGTCTATACCGACAAGGACTACGCCTATATTGACATGGGCGAGCTGGGACGGTACAAGAGCCCCGTGGGTGAGGCAACCGAGGACTACGACGCGATGGGTGACATGGCGGATATGCTCAAAGTCATCCCCGAGGAGCTGCTGGAGGGTATCGAGGCAGTCGAGAACGACCAGGGCATCAAGACCATTTCGCTCGCGCTGACCGCCGAGCAGTTCCGCGCGCTGTTTGCCGATCTCGTTGACGAGATGGTGCTCTCGCTGGCAGGTGAGGAGGATGACGGCACGTTTGATCTGACGCTGTCCGATTGCTACGTAGAGGCGACCATCGCTCCCAACGGCTATTTTGACTCCTACCGCCTGAAATACGGCATGGATCTGACCGTCGCAGGCATGAAGAGCACGGCACAGGTCGATACCTACATCAAGTATATCAGCCCCGGTGAGAGCGTTACCGTAACGCCGCCCGAGGGCTATGAGAGCTTCCCCGAGATGGACGAATCCCTGCTCGGATAAGCTGCCGCAAAAGAGGTGATTCTCTTCGGAGAAGCGCCTCTTTTTTTGAGAAAATCCCCCTTGACAAAGCCGGAAAGGTGTGGTATCATGAACAAAAAACGATCTGTCTCAAGGAGGATATACTATGCTTCATCGCTTTTCCGCAACTGAAATCAAACCTGCAGGCTGGCTGCGCCGTCAGCTCCGCATTCAAGCCGACGGCCTTTCCGGTCATCTTGATAAAATCTGGCCCGATATCCGTGACAGCGCCTGGATCGGTGGAAACCGCGATGGCTGGGAGCGCGTGCCCTACTGGCTGGACGGCTTTATTCCGCTGGCATACCTGCTTGACGATGCCGATCTGATCGCCCGCGCCAACAAATATGTTGACGGCATTCTGGATCGCCAGTGCGAAGACGGTTGGATCTGCCCCTGCTCCGAGGAAGCACGCCGCGATTACGACGTGTGGGCGTATATGCTCATCGGCAAGGTGCTGGCTCTTTATTGTGATTTTACAGGCAGCAAGCGTGCCGAGGACGGCCTGTATCGCGCCATGAAGTGTCTGCATTCGCTGATGGAGGAGGGAACGGTCAAGCTCAAGGACTGGGGCAAGTACCGCTGGTTCGAGGGCCTCGTTCCGCTGCTGTATCTGTACGATAAGCAGCCCGAGGACTGGATGCTCGATCTTGCGCGCTTGCTGCGCGCACAGGGGGCGAACTATCCCGATTTCGAGCAGCGCTGGATCCGCCCGCTCAACGTCTGGACGCTGGAAACGCACGCGGTCAATCTATGCATGATGATCAAATACGGTGCGCTGGTCAAGGCGCTGCTGGGCGAGGAGGAGCTTTGCGAGCGCGATCTGCCCGAGCATCTCTACCATGCCCTGTTTGACTATAACGGCACGGCAGTCGGCACCATTACGGGTGACGAGTGCCTGGCAGGCATCGGTAACACGCACGGCACCGAGCTGTGCTCCGTCGCCGAGCTGATGTACTCCTGCGAGGAGATCTTTGCGCTGACGGGCGAGGGCGTCTGGGCAGACAGAGTCGAGAAGGCGGCGTTCAACGCACTGCCCGCTGCCATCAGCGCCGATATGTGGACGCACCAATATGACCAGCTGGTCAACCAGATCTCCTGTCAGAAGTTCCCCAACAAGCCGATCTTCCGTACCAACAACGGCGAGTCCGGTCTGTTTGGTCTTGAGCCCGGCTTTGGCTGCTGCACGGCAAATTTCAATCAGGCATGGCCCAAGTTTGCCATGAACGCATTTTTGCGTGCCGATGACGGCGTGCTTTGCGCGCATCTCGTGCCGGCGATGCTGTGCACCGAGATGGACGGTACCCGTGTCGTTGTCGAAACGCACTCCGATTACCCCTTCCGCCACACGGCAAACGTCTGCGTAACGACGCAGGCGCCCGTGCGCTTCGCTCTGCGCATTCGCGTTCCCGGCTGGGCAAAGAGCGCCAAGGCAAGCGTCGCCGGTACGAATGCCAAGCGCGAGGGCGACTATCTCGTCATCGACCGCGAATGGAACGGTACGGCAGAGGTCGCAGTCACGCTGTCCGATAAGCCCCACCTCGTGGAGCGCCCGAACGGCTTGTACGTGGCACAGTACGGCCCGATGGTATTCGCTCTTCCGATCGAGGCAGAATATAAAATGTTGGAATTCACCCGCGATGGCGTGGAGCGCAAGTTCCCCTATTGCGACTACGAGCTGACGCCCAAGTCCGAGTGGAGATACGGCTTCGCATCGGCGGTGCTGACCGCCGTGGAGGGCGAGGGCGACGACTATCCCTTCTCCGAGAAGGCACCGCGCCTGACACTCAAGGCAACGCTCGCGCCGGTCGATTGGGATTTCGCCGACGGCTATGATAACGTGTCCGCCGAAAAGCCCAATTCGCCTCGCGCAACGGGCGATGCCCGCGAAATGACGCTCATTCCCTACGGCGCCTCTATGCTCCGCGTAACGGAGTTGATTAAGACGAAATAAAAGGGAAACGGCGGGGAATGCGCGGGGGAAAACTTTTTTGGAAAAAAGTTTCCCCCCGGACCCCCTTTCAAAAAACTTTGGGAAATTTATTGACTAAAGTTGATGCGGTTCTGTTCTACGGAAAAACAACAAATTTTGTAGGGACCGACGTCCTCGGCGGTCCGTCCTGCGAAACGAACATCAAACTCCGATATGGGGCCCCTACCCCATAAGTGCGGTGCAAAAGTATCTTTCCCCGGAAGCCATCACCCCGGAAACTCCAGCCAAGGAGAATGGGGGAGGCGGGGGCAAGGAACTTCGGCGCTTGAGATGGTCCTTGCCCCCGCAAAAAACCACAAACTCCATATCCGCGCTTGCGCGGCTTGAACCGCAGCAAATTTCCGCCGAACAAATCTGGCAACACTGCAAATCCTATCCGGCTCCGCTTCTCACTTTTCGCCGTCCTTTTTGAGGCGGCGAAAGCAAGATTTCCACCCTCTGGCAACCGCGTGCGGATCAGCCGACGCTGGGCGTCGGCGTTAGCACGCGATGCAGCAGGGTACTTAGGGGCGGCAGCCCCTAAGTCAGCTTTTTCGGTTCCTTTTTCGCTGACGAGAAAAAGGAACATTAAGTTCTTTCCC
>JAFTME010000106.1 GCA_017452545.1 Clostridia bacterium
AACACAAATCGGCAGAGAAAACAAGTTCTCTGCCGAATATTGTGCCGGTCATTTTTCCGCCAAGAGTGCAGAGAGAACTCTCCGTACTCTTGTTCGGGGAGTGTCGCTCGCCCTGATCGTGAAGGGAAAGCGGTGTTATGCACGGCTACCCTTAGCGGCTTTTTTCTTTCTCACAAGCACGGCGACGGCGGCAGCGATCAGCAGCAGAACGCCTGCCGCTACAGCGACAATAACACCGGTCGCAAGTTCCTTCTTCGGCAGTGGGCGGCTTTGAACGTCTCCGCAGGCGGCACAGACGGCATCCTCCCTGCCCTCGCTTCGCAGCGTGGGGGCAAGTGCGACGGTGTATTCACCGTAGTGATGCCCTGCGGGAGGGATTTCCTTGGTTTCCGCATAGTCGCACTGTGTGCACGTGCGTGCTTCGGTGCCGTTGCTCTCGCAGCCTGCCTCGAGGGTTATCGTCCACGCGCCGAGGGTATGGTCAAGCCGGGGCAGCGGACGCTGCTCGCGGTAGTCGCAACGCAGGCAAGCTCTGCTCTCCTCGCCCTCTGCGTTACACTTCGGGGCGACGGTCTGTGCCCACTCGTCAAGGGCGTGTCCCATGGCGGGCAGCGTGCGGCTTTCAGTATGGGAGCAGCGCGAGCAGCTGCGCGACGCGGTCCCGTCGGCGGTACAGCTCGGCGCGGCACTCTCTTCCCATTCGCCCATGGCGTGTCCGATGGCGGACGTTGTCTTTTGCTCCGTATGTCCGCAGGCAGCGCAGGCACGCGCCTCCAGGCCGGACGCGGTACAATTTGGCGGAATGATCTGCAGCCATGCTTCAAAGCTATGTCCCGTGGCAGGTATTTTGACGTCCTCAACGTCATGGCACACCGAGCAGCTGCGCGTCATGGAGCCCTCTGCGATGCAGGTCGGCTGCGCATGGATCTGCTCGGTCCAATCGTGCTCGGCGCTCTCGACACACGCCTCCATATGCCAGCTCTTTGCGCTCAGGGGATCGTTGTATTGGGCGATCCGAATGCCGCTCTTGCTCTGCTGCGTTCCGCGATAATAGACGTTTTTGAGCAGCGGGGTATTAAAGAAGGCAAACTTTTCGACGGCTTTGAGGCTGCGGGGCAGCGTGACCGAATGCAGAGAGGTCAGCCCGGACAGGGCACTCTCGCCGATGCTGACGAGGCCGTCGGGGAAAACGACCGAGCGCAGCGCACTCGCCGCTTGCATGGCGCCGCCGGCGACGGTGACCGTTCCCTCTCGGACGGTATAGCTCGTCAGATCCGTGGCGGTCATGGCGACGAGGTGATTTCCGATATAAGCGCCGCCGTCGGTCGAGGCGCGCTTTGCCTCCTCCAGCACGCCGCTGAAGGTAAACGCCATCATACCGATGTGCGTGACGCTGTCGGGAATATGCAGCTCCCTGAGATACGGCGCAAAGCTGAAGGCGCGCTGCTCAATGCGCTCAAGTGTATCGGGGAGAGTATACGACACCGCCCTGTTGCCTGCGGGATAGGCATACAGCACGGTCGCGGTCTTATTGTACAGAACGCCGTCGATATCGCAATAGCTCGGGTTATCCTCGTGGACGCGAATGGCTTGCAGGCTCTCGCAGCCGGTAAAATTGGCCTCTCCGATCGCCGTAAGGCTTGCGGGAATATACACCTCCGTCAGTCCGCGGCTGTTGAAGAACAGGTCGTTTCCGATGCGGACGAGCCCCTCGGGAAAGGCGATCTGTGTCAGCGAGTGGCAGTAGCCAAAGGCGAAATGTCCGATCTCCTTAAGCGTTTTTGGCAGAGTGATGCGTTGCAGCGAGCCGCAATTCTGGAAGGCGCTGTCGCCGATCGCCGTGACGCCCTCCTCAATGATGACCTCGGTGACCTGTCCCTGCCAGGGGGGCTGCTCGCCCCGATAATGCGCCATGGCGCCTTGACCGCTGACGGTCAGCACGGTGCCGTCCAGGTGCCAGCGGCACTCGCCCGTCGTACCCTCGGTTGCGGCATGGACGGAAATCACGCCAAGCGGCAGCAGCGCGGTGAGCATACAGAGCACCAGCAGAAATGAATAAACCCGTTTCATATTGAATCCTCCTTGGTGTTGACGCGGCGTGCGCGTCTCTCTGCCCTTATTACGACGCAACGGCACAAAAAGCAACACCCCGCACTACACTGCGGGGTGTTAGATCATTCATTTCATCAGCTCTCTGCCGTTGGCGGTGCCGTGCGGCGCTTATTCTCGCAGCAGACAAGCACGAGGACGCCACCGACAAGGAGCAGCAGCACGATTGCCGTGACTGCGATGCCGACGACCGTTGCCGGGGATATGGGCGGGATGGGATCGGTGCGCGTTGCGCCGCACACGGCGCAGACGTATTCCCGCTCACCCTGCTGACGCAGCGTGGGGCGGGAGAGGATACGGGATGCCTCGTAATCATGTGCGGCACAGGGCAGCCAGCGGATCTGCGTTTTGCCGCAGCCGCCAAGGCAGGCGCGCGTCATTTTTCCACCCTCGGTGCAGGTGGATTCACTCTCGGTCGTCCAGTCGCCAAAGACGTGCTCCAGCGCACGGATCTCGAAGAAGTCGCAGTTGGCGCAGCTGCGCTTCTCCCGACATGGCTCAGCCCCCTCGGTTGTCCAGTCGCTCATGGCGTGGCCGCTCGGCAGCAGCGTTTCCACAAGAAAATCGTCGCACAGGGAGCACAGCTTACGCTGCTCGCCCGCCTCGGTACAGCTGACCGCGCGCGTGGTCATGCTCATTCCCCAGCGATGCTCCGCACCGCCGTCGCAGGTATCGTATTCCCATGCCGCGTCGGTAAGGGATGTGTTCCAGCTTTTGATGACAAGCGCGGCGCGCTCCCGCTCGCTGCCGCGATAGACAACGCGGGCGATATTGGGACTTTGCGTAAAGGCTTCGCTCTCGATCGTTTTCAGGCTATGGGGCAGATAGACGGTGGTCAGCTGCTCCTTCCAGCCAAAGGCGCAGCTGCCGATGGTAACGACGCCCTCAGGAATATAGACCGTGCGCAAATGCTCGCCGCGGAGCACGGCATGCTCGGCGATCACGCGGGTGCCAGGGCGGACGGTCAGCTCGGTTCCCCCCTCCGCATCGCGCGTGGTAGCGACCATGACGTTTTCCAGATAGATGATGCCGTCATGGCAGTAGCTCTCATCCGTATAAAGGAAGGTATTGAAAAAGGCGTTGGCACCGACGCTGTCCAGATGCGCCGGGACATCGATGGCGCGCAGTCGCTTTGCTCCGTCAAACGCGAAGCTGCGGATCTCGCGCACCGTATCGGGAACGGTAAACGTCTCCCCCGGATGCGCGCTCGGATATTTGATCAGCGCCGTTCGGTCTTTATTATACAGAACACCGTCGACAGAGCAATAATAGCCGTTATTTTCCGCCACGGTGATACGCTCCATACCTGCGCAATCGCCAAAGGCATCCACGCCGATCCCGAGAACGTGATAGGGGATGTCGATGCTCTTCAGGGCGTTGCACTCACTGAAGGCACCGTCACCGATATATTCCAGCTCGCGCGGCAGCGTGATGCTCTCCAGCGACGAGCAGCCCGAAAAGGCAGCTGCCTCGATCCGCTTGAGCGTGCTTGGCAGCGTGACCTTGCAAAGGGCGGTATGGTTGCTGAACATAGCGAAGGCGATCTCAGTGACGCCCTCCTTGACGATGACCTCGGTGACCTTGGCATTCCATGGCGAGCGGTCGCCCGTATCTGTGGGGTTGCCGTTGCCCGAAATGGTCAGCACCGTGCCGTCCAGCGTCCATTTACAGGCGCCGACCTTGCCGCTCGTTGCGGCGGCGGCAGGCAGCGCAAGCGCGCCGATAAGCACTACAGCCGTGCAAAGCGCAAGCAGCAGCACGGATATTCTTTTTGGCAAGCACCGTTTCATATCGAAGTCCTCCGTCGCAAAGGTGTGTTATATTATCATTACGAAAAGCCCGCAAAAAGGCAACACAAGTCAAAACCACCGATGCATGACCGGTGGTTCTGGCGGTTATGGTCGGCTTACGCCTCTTCCTCGCTATACTCCGCGATATACGGGAGATTGCGATAATACTCGGCGCAATCAAGACCGTAGCCAATGACGAAATGGTCGGGAATGGTAAAGAGCGCCAGATCCGCCTTGAAGTCAACCAAGCGTCTGGAGGGCTTATCCAGCAGCGCCACCACGTGCAGCGACAGCGGGTTGCGGACCTTGAGCATATTGATAATATCATTGAGCGTTCTGCCCGTATCAATGATATCCTCCACGATCACGACGTGGAATTGGCTGATGTCCTGCTCCAGGTCCATGGTGATCTTGACGACGCCCGAGGAAACCGTTCCCTGGTAATAGCTCTTGGCGCACATAAAGCCGATCTCGCAGGGAACGCTGACCGCACGGCAGAGATCCGCCATAAACACGAACGCGCCCTTGAGAATGCTGACCAGCAGGATCGGGCGACCGTCGTACAGGCCGTCGATCATTTTGCCGGCACGGACGATGGCGGCGTCGATCTCCTCCTTGGTGATCAGCACGCGCTTGATGCCTGCTTCATATTGCTCTTTTTCGCATAAATTTCTCATATAGCCTCCGCCTGATGTTTTCGCTCTCAGATGCCTTATTATATCACACTTTTCTCCCTTTTTCAACAAATTTTGAAAAATTCGGTGCAACAACAAAAAAAAGGGAGAAAGTCGGTTGACTTTCCTTCGCAATCGGGCTATAATAGGTACGTTGCAATCAAGATATTTCATCAAAAAAGCAGAAAAGGAACCGCCATGCCATTCAGAAGAACGTTTTTACATACCAATACACATAAAAATTCCAGCATATATCGCCACTCGTATCCTGCGAAGAAAACGATACAGATGACGGAGGGACCGCTCTTCGGTAAAATTCTCGTATTCATTCTCCCGTTGATGGTCACCAATCTGCTGCAGGTGCTGTACAACGCGGCGGATATGATGGTCGTTTCGCTCTCGACGGAGCCCGACGCCGTCGGTGCGATCGGCACGACAGGCTCGTTTATCAACCTGGTCATCAACGTTTTTGTCGGCTTTGCGACGGGAGCCAACGTTGTCGTTGCCCGTGGGCTGGGCGCACGCGAGGACGAGCGTGTTTCCCGCGCCGTTCACACCTCGCTTGTCATGAGCGTCATCTTCGGCGTTGCCAGCGGCGTTCTCGGTCTGTTCATTTCCCGCCCCATTCTTTCGCTGATGGGCGCGCAGGGCAAGCTGCTGGATCTCGCCACGACCTACACCATCATTTACTTCTGCGGTGTTCCCTTTATTTCGATGACCAACTATCTCATCGCCATTTTCCGCGCCAAGGGCGACACCCGCACGCCGCTGTACATTCTGTCGCTGTCGGGGCTTTGCAACGTGCTGCTCAATCTGTTCTTCGTGCTGGTGGTGGGGCTTTCGGTTGAGGGCGTTGCGCTGGCAACCACCATCTCCAACGCCATCTCTGCCGCTTTGCTTGCTTATCGGCTGTCGCACGACGACGGCGCTTGCCGTTTTTCCTTCTCACGTCTGTGCTTTGACAGACAGGCCTTCCGCGATATTCTATACATCGGGCTGCCTGCCGGCATTCAGGGCTCGCTGTTTTCTCTCTCCAACATGATCCTGCAATCCTCCATTCTGCAGGTCAACAACGCCATGTGTCCGCCCGAAACGAGTGCGTTTGCGCCCGTCGTCAAGGGCAACTCGGCAGCGACCAATCTGGAGGGCTTTATCTACACCGCGCAGAATTCGGTCTACCAGGCTGCCATCACCTTTACCAGTCAGAACATCGGCGCCAAGAAGCCGCGCCGTGTATGGCGCATCATGGGCTGCTGCTATCTGCTCAGCGTCCTCACCTCGCTGACCGTTTCTCTTTGCATCTTCGGGCTGCGCGATCCGCTGCTGGCGCTTTACGAGGTCAAGGATGGCATCGAAGGTACGCTGGAGCATATTGCCTATGAAAGTGCGCTGCTGCGTATGTACTGCGTCTTTTTGCCCTATTCGCTGATCTCTCTGATGGAGATCGGCTGCGGTGTCGTTCGCGGGCTCGGCAAGGCGATCTCGTCCACCGTTATTTCGCTGGTCGGCGCCTGTGCCTTCCGCATTCTCTGGATCTCGACGGTCTTCCGTCAGGTCGGAACGCTTGCCTCCATTTACATCTGTCTTCCCATCTCGTGGCTGCTCACGGGGCTCATCTTCTTTGGTTATACCGTCTTTATTCTGCGCGGAATGATCCGCAAGCAAGAGCCGGCCGACGGACAGGCGGTCGGTGCATAAGCCAACGAAAGGAGCCTGCTTATGTCGTTTTTGTATTTTCTCGAGGGGCTTCGCACCCCCGTGCTTGACACGCTGTTCTCCATCATCACCCGCTGCGGTGAGGAGACCGTCTTTATGGCGATCGGCATGGTCGTGTTCTGGTGCGTCAACAAATATCAGGGCTATTATCTGCTCAGCGTCGGATTTGTCGGTACGGTCATCAATCAGTTTTTGAAGATGGTCTTCCGCATTCCGCGTCCGTGGGTCAAGGATCCTGCGTTCACCATTGTCGAGTCTGCCCGCGAGGCAGCAAGCGGCTATTCCTTCCCCAGCGGTCACACGCAAACTGCCGTGGGGCTGTTCGGCGGTCTGGCGCGAGCCAACCGAGGCGCGGTGCTTCGCGGCATTTCGGTGGCGCTTTGTGTGCTCGTTCCGCTCTCCCGTATGTATCTCGGCGTACACACGCCGCTGGACGTTGGCGTATCGATCGGCATTGCGCTGCTGTTGATCTTTGCCGTATATCCGCTGTTCATGAGGGCGGAGCGCTCGCCCCGCACCATGTACGCGCTGCTTTGCGGTGCGCTTGTTTTGGTGGTCGCCTTTACCTGCTACGTCCACCTGTTCCCCTTCCCCGAGGAGGTATATACCGAGCAAAATCTGCACAATCTGCTCTCGGCGAGAAAGAACGCGGCAACGCTGATGGGCTGTCTGTTCGGATTTTTGGTCGTTTACACCGTCGATCTTCGCTATCTGCGCTTTGACACGCGCGCCGTTTGGTGGGCGCAGATCATCAAGGCGGTCGTGGGACTTGCGTTGGTGCTTGCTGCCAAGGAGCTGCTCAAGCTGCCGCTGAACGCGCTGCTGCCCGAGTATCCCGCACGCATGGTGCGCTATTTCCTGCTCGTTATTGTCGGAGGCATTCTCTGGCCGATGACGTTCCGCTTTTTCGGACGGCTGGGGAGAAAAAAGAGCAAGGTATAAAGCAGTTCCTTTATCAAAGCGAGGACGTGCAAAGTTGTTATACAGGGTTCTCCCTTGAAAGGTTTGAATGAAGCAAAAAGCAGGCTGCCATATAGCAGCCTGCTTTTGTTTTTATCCTCTCTTGGGTCTTTTGCGGAGGAGATATTCATCCAGCTTATCCTTGATATTATCGGGAATGGTACGGGAAACGGGGCACAGGGCGGCGTTTGCCATACGGGAGGCGAAGGCGGTGATAAACTCGATATCCTTTTGCATATGCTCGGTCTTCATGACGGCGGCGGTATCGTAGCTGTTATGAATGGGGGCGAGGTCGCGTCCTGCGATGCGGGCAAAGGAGACGGCAGGAACGCCACGGTCGGCAAACGGCGTTGAGTCGCTGGAATATACGTCCTGATATGCTTTGATCCCAAAGCCAAGCTCACAGCCGAGGTAGGAGAGATAGTTGGTCAGCTGATTTTCCGCCGTGATGCAGGCGATAAATTTACCCATGATACAGCCGATCATATCAAGGTTGATGACCAGCGCGATTTTGGAAAGCTCCTCCTCATGGGCGGCGCAATACGCCTTGGAGCCGAGCAGACCGCGCTCCTCGCTGCCGCAGAAAATAAAGCGCAGGCTATAGCGATGGGGGTGCGAGGCAAAATGCTCTGCCATGCCGAGCAGGCCGATGCAGCCCGACATATTATCGTAGGCGCCCTGCGAGAGCGAGGTGGTATCGTAATGGGCGGTAAAGACGATCTGCTCGTCGGTCTCACCGGGGAGATCGACAATGACGTTGTGGGAGCTTCCCTTATACTCCTCCTGTGCAAGCGTGATCTTTGCCATTTTACCGTTTCCGTTGCCGTTGATGATATCAACGGCGTCCTTGGCGTTGATATTGACGCCGGGGATCTTATCGCCCTGCGACACGTAGGAGCGCAGCTCGCGGTGGTCGATGTCGCGGTCTGTATAATTGACGTTTCCGTCGTAGGATACAAAGCTGACGGCGCCGTTTTCCAGCATATCGCGGTATTTCCAATAGCCGAGGTAGCCGTCAAAGAGGACGATCTTTCCGCGGCACAGCGAGAGTGAGTAGCGGTCATAGTCCTCGTTGAGGTAATACAGCGGTGCTTCGACCTCGCCGGAGCCGGCGCAGAGGTAGCCCTTGCAGGGAATGTCGCGGCCGTCCACCGTCAGAGTGGCGGTATGCACGGTCGCCATATCGACCTCGAATGCCTCAAGGCGGGCGTCCAGCCCCAGCTCGCGGCACACGCTCTGCAGATATTCTGCCGTTTTCAGCTCTTCGGCGCTGCCGCCCATGCGGACGTAGGCGGTATCCGCAAAGATTTTTTCGATCAGTTGTGCTTTCATTTGGTTTCCTCCTTATATGTGCGGTTGTCATTGGTCGGCGTTTATGCGAAAGTTCCTCCGAAATACAGGTCACAGTACATCCAGAGCACCGTATAGCGGTCCTTGAGATCCTTGGCGTACAGCAGTCCGTCCTTGATTTTTTGGTCGCCGTACAGGGCACAAAAGTCCTCGTAGGAAATGCCGACGCGCGTAACGAGAGCGAGCAGTTGCTCCGCGGTGGGGCAATCCGCAAGGATCTCACGGATGCGCGCCCATTTTTCACGGTAGGCGGGAATGCGATTGGTGTCGTACCAGCCCATTTTATTCTGCAGCGCGATGACCTCATCGGCGACGGTGCCGTAGATGCGGCGGACGTCGCGCTCGTAGCGCTCGCGATCAAATGCGGCAGAGAGCAGCGCGCTGCCGTCAAGCGACAGCAATTTCTCGCGCAGCAGTGCTGTTTGGACGGCGGAGCAGCAGACGTCGATGCCGTGCGGCAGATACGGCTCGCCGCGCGTCAGACCGACGATCTCGAAATAATGCGACATATGGTGTTCGCTGCCCGAGGCGGGGCGGGAGTTTCCGACGTAGGCCATAAGAATACCGACTGCCACCAGCGCCTCCATCAAGGCGCCGATCGCCTCGGGAGAGCGGGCGGCGATCCCGTCTGCCAGCGCGACCGTCTTTTCCACCTCGTCGTAGGTTGCCTGCAGCACGTACTCACACAGATATTCACCCCTCACCTCGCGCGAAAGTCGCCAGTCGTTGAGGCAGGAATATTTTCCGATGATATCGCCGTAGCCTGCGCGGATCATATCCATGGGGGCGGCGGCCAGCACGTCGACGTCTGCCACGATCGCCTGCGGCACGGCGGCGTTGAGCGTGACCTTCATGCCATCAAGGATGAGGGCTGCACCACGGGAGGCATAGCCGTCCATTGAGGGCGCGGTTGCGACGATGACGTAAGGGAGGCCGCAATCAAAGCTGACGAATTTGCACAGATCGTTGATAACGCCCGAGCCGATGCCGAGGATGAGATCGACGCGGTCGCTCACGCGGGCACGCAGGGCGGCGATGGCGCTCTCATCGGGGACAAGGATGCCCTCGGGGGTATAGATCAGCGTGTCGCAGACACGGTCTGCCAGCACCTCGCACACGCGCGCGCCGCACGCGGCGTAGGTATTGGTGTCTGCCACGACAAGGATATGGTGATACGCCTGTGTCACCTTTGGCAGATGCCGGCAGGCATCCGTCTTTATGACAACGTGACGGATAGGGCAATCGTGTACCTTGCCACACGGGCAGTCACTTTTGCCCAACAAAAGCTGTTGTAATGTCATCTTTGCCTCCTTAGCGGTGCGTTTCCTCGCGCGAGCGCAAGAGAATCACATGATTTTACCAACGACGTACGCCTCGTAGGTTTTGTCGGTGATTGCCTCTGCGTTGATGATGGGATTCTCGATAAAGCCGTTGCCGCCATGCTCTCCCACCGTCAGCAGTGCGTTATGAATGGCAGTGTCCTCGCGGAAATTCACCTTGATATTGGTCACCGTTGCATCAAATTTGCCGTCGCAAGCGATGGCAATCTCGCGGCTGCCGCCCCAATACCACATAGCAAAGCAGTTCATCAGCGTAGCACGGCTGCCTGCCGCAAGGCGGAAGCCTGTTGCCATCTGGTCGCTGTAGCAATAATCGTACCAGTTGGTATGATCATAGTCGTGGAAGGCCACGCTGTCTGCGTGGTCAATTTCCGTGGGATCTGCACCCTCGTAGCCATAACAGAACAGCGGGTGAACGTTACGCAGGAAATTGCCGCCGCTCTTGAGCACGACGCCCGTTTGCACGGCGTAAATACGCATGTTGGTCAGCGTGTTGTCGTATCCCTCGATCAACACACCGATCGAGTCACGCTTATTGTTACCCACGATGTTGACCGTTTCAATATCGGCATCGGATGATCCGAAGTTAGCACCGTGCTTGATGTGCAAGCCGATAAAGGTATGCTTGATCGACACGTTGCGAACGATGGTCTCCCGTCCGCTCTCAATGGCAATGCCGTTTGCCTTCATATTGCCGTCAACGATACCACCGCTGAAATAATAGTTGCTACCGTTGACCGTAATGGTATTATAAGGCTCTGCCGCGCCGAGACGAACCATCGCCTCGGTGTGTGCCCAGTCATCCGCCGCCTTGAAAACGGCAAAGTTGGACAGCTGCAGTGCCACGGCGTGCTTGGGATTGGCCGAGGTGCAAATCGGTTTACCCAGAATATATTCTCCATCAGGGAAAAAGATGGTTCGCATGGGATGCTCGTCGATGACGCGCTGAATATCGTCAGAGACGTCACGCCCTGTGCCTGCTGCCACGTAATCCGTGATCACAACGTACCCAAGAGATTGAGGATTCATTCCGTTCATAATCGTTTTCCTTCCCTGCGCCATATCTTAAATTGTCTATCTGCGCCATTTCTTCTATATTGTAGCATAAAACCACTGCTTTTTCAAGCAGGAGAATGGGGATTTTCGTATTTCTTCCACACTTTCATTTATTTATGGGGAGGTCTAAAAAAGCCCGAGGCTAAGGCTTTGGGTTCTAAAGGATAGTTTCTAATAGTTGAACGCCTCGGCAGGGAGTTTCCTTGTCGAGGTAGTTCTATATATTAACAAACGATATCAATAAAAAGCAGAAAAATTCCCGTAATGGGCGAGATAAGTTCTAATTTTGCGTTATTGAATTTGTTTGGGCATTATGTTAGAATATATACACAGCAGAGCTCGCTGAATATAAATTTAGGAGATTATTATGGAACTTTACATTTCGGAAAATATTAGAAAAAATAGGCGCGAAAGCAATCTTTCGCAAGAAGTATTTGCCGAGCGTATGGGCGTTAGTTTTCAAACTATAAGCAAATGGGAACGAGGAGTCTCCCATAAATAAGGATACAGGAATCAATCCACAGACATACATTGCTTACGAAAAATAAAAAATGTATGGAGAATTGATACTATGAAAAAATCCTTATTTGAAAACAATAGCCTTACTTATCGTGAAGAAAATGGACGCTTATACCCCAATCTTGAGCTGCCTGAGCAGACAAACCACACTATTGGTAAATACGGATTATTACATCTTGTTTTTATCAAAGCACATTGCAAAGGCAGATATACAACCATCCTTTCGGAGTGTCGATTAAATGAATATCTTCACGAAATTGACCTTGAAGCAAACCAAATGCTTGATAGTATTATCTCACATCTTGCTACCGAAAGAGGTATTGACGAGAATTTGAAAACTCGTGATATGCTCCGTTGGGTTGCCGAGATGAATAACATCAAAGCAAGCGCAGAAGAAATCGTTTTACAGGAGGTGGTGTTGGTATGAAGTCGATCATCAATGAACTATGGCATGGCAATATCTGCCCTCAGACTGATAGTCGCAACAACTCCCCAGAAATGAAAGAGCTTATGGAATATATGGCTCGGCATCACGATGATTTGCTCAAAACCTTGAACGAGGAGCAAAAGGAGATCTTCGAGAAATTCGACGATTGTTGGAGCGAATATGCGAGCTATGCCGAAGAAGCAATCTTTACATACGCTTTCAAGCTCGGTATGCAAATTGCTATTGAAACATTAACTGAATAATATACGGGTGCAGATCAATTAAGGTCTGCACTCTTTTATTACCTGTAACAAAAACAGAACTTTCAAATAGCCGTCATAAAAATTCACAATTTCATCATTGACAAATTCAGCTATAAATGATACAATAATCAACAGTTCATAAATGAACAAATGAAATTGAGGAGTTTTTTATGATTACAATTCAGGAGATGAACGGACACGCGAGAAAGATCGGAATGGCGTATGAAATGACCTTGCTGCCGCTGGCTTTGGAAACGGATATGCCCCATACCGCTATCAGCATACTTTTGTTTCTTGCCAACAATCCCGACTTTGCAACGGCGCGGGATATTTGCGAAATGCGAGGTCTGAAGCGTCCGAACGTTTCCGCTCACGTAGAGCGACTCGTTCAGGAGGGATACATAGAAAGACGTGCCGTTCCCGGCGACAGAAGAAAGGACGCTCTCGTTTGTACCGAGAAAGCAACGAAGATCGTTGAACTCGGAAGAGCGCGTCAAATTCAATTTGCGGAGGCGGTACTCGACGGTATTTCCGAAGAAGATCGCGCTGTGATGGAGCGTTGCTTTAAAACGATAAACGCAAACATAGATAAAATAATTAAGGAGAAATAACCGCAAATGTTCAAATTACTGAAGTATATGAAAAAACGGGAGCGGTTGATGGTTCTCGTTTGTATTGGGCTGATCGTCGGACAAATTTATTTTGATCTGACCATGCCTGACTTTATGAGTGATTTGACGGTGTTAATACAAACGCCCGGAAGTGAAATGTCCGATATTTTAAGCGTAGGCTTAAAGATGCTCGGGTGCACCTTGGCAAGTGCGGCATTGGCAATCGCCTGCGGTTTTCTTACCTCAAGAATTGCGTCGGGATACAGCTACGCCGTTCGCGAGAAGCTTTTCTCTCACGTGATGATGCTCGGCAAGGCGGAAACGTCTAAGTTTTCTATACCGAGTCTGATCACGAGAACGACCAACGATATTACGCAGCTTCAGATGATCGTGGTCATGGGACTTCAATCTTTGATTAAAGCCCCCATTATGGCGGTGTGGGCAATAATTAAAATTCTCGGCAAGAGCTGGGAGCTATCTGCCGTAACGGCATCCGCAGTAGTTGTGATATGTACAACAGTCCTTGCCATTATGTCGGTTTGTCTGCCTCGTTTCCGCAAGGTTCAGAAGCTGACCGATACACAGAACAGAATTGCGAGAGAGAACCTAACGGGCATCAACGTCGTTCACGCATTTAACGCAGAAGAATATCAGACCGAGAAATTTGACGTCCCTAACACCGAAATGATGAATACCCAGCTGAAAAACCAAAGATTGTTTTCCTTGATGCAGCCCGTCATGGGAACCTGTATGAACGGTCTTTCCTTGGCAATCTATTGGCTTGGTGCGGCGCTCATCAATCAGATCGCCCTTACCGATATTGCGGGAAGAATTGCCATGTTCAGCGATATCGTGGTGTTCAGTACCTATGCCACCTACGTCGTTATGTCCTTTATGATGATGGTGATGGTGTTTATGATGCTCCCCGCTGCGCAGGTATCTGCCGAGCGTATCAACGAGGTGCTTGACAAAAAGGCGACCGTGATCGAGGGCGCGGAAAATACCTCTGACGAAATCGGAACTGTTGAGTTCAGAAACGTATCCTTCGCCTATCCCGAGGCACAGGAGGAAGCGATATCCAATATTTCTTTCCGCATTGAAAAGGGACAGACGCTTGCGATTATTGGTGCAACGGGATGCGGTAAAACAACGCTGATTTCTCTCATTGCTCGTTTTTACGATGCAACAGAGGGAGAGGTTTTGGTTGACGGCGTGAACATCAAGGACTATTCTTTTGACGGACTGTATAATAAGATCGGATATATCACGCAAAAAGCGGTTTTGTTTGCGGGCAGTATCCGTGAAAATATTACCTTTGGTGAAAGTCAAGATGGCTTTGACGAGGAAACGGTGGATATGGCGATCTCGCTCTCTCAGGCAAAGGAGTTTGTGGATAAGACCGAGGGCGGTAAGGAGCACCGTATCGTTCAGCTGGGTAAGAATGTGTCGGGCGGACAGAAGCAACGTCTTTCGATTGCCCGCGCCCTTGCGAGAAAGCCCGAAATACTGATCTTTGACGATTCCTTCTCGGCACTTGACTATAAGACAGATGCAACGCTTCGACACGGACTTGCAAAGGAGCTGTCGGATACTACCAAGGTCATCGTCGCGCAACGGATCAGCACCATTCGGGACGCTGACAAGATCATCGTGCTTGAGCGCGGTGAGGCAGTCGGTATCGGCACACACGATGAGCTGATGGAAAGCTGCCCCGTTTACCGAGAGATCGCGCAGTCTCAGCTGACTGCCGCGGAGCTTGCGTAAGGAGGTGCCGATATGAAACAAACACTTGCTAAAATTTTCAAATATATGGGCAACGCGCCTCTCGTTATTTTTGCGTTGCTTCTCGCCGCGCTTGCCGC
>JAFTME010000107.1 GCA_017452545.1 Clostridia bacterium
CAGCTGAGCACCAAACCTACCGGAGAAGGTAATGCTTGCGATATCGTAAGGATTGTCGATCTCGAACTTATAAGTAGTGCTTCTGACGTGGTCGTTGTAACGGAATCTCTTCCAGCCGGAACCGGACTTGTTGTCGGTGGTCTCGAACAGATACTCAGACTCGGTTTCAGCCAAAGGAGCAAATACGCCATCGTTACGCTCGCTCTCAACAACGCTGAACTTGTAGTAATCGGTGGTAGCGCGCTGTACGCGAGAGCTCAAAGACCAAGTCAGCAGAGCAGGAACGCGATAGAGGTTACCACCCCAACCGTTGGCGGGATAAGAGTCAGCAATACGAACCCAAACCTCATTGGACTTGGTGAAATCCAAAGCAGGAGACAGATCGAAGACGTAAGTGCCTGCATCCAAGCCGCCACTACCGCCATCTGCAGGTTTGCCAAAATCATAAATCGTCGTCCAAGCGAAGCCATCGCTGGATGCCTGCAGCAGCAACTGCGAACCCACCTTTGCGGTGAACTGAACGCCGGTAACGTAGGGAATCTGATCCTCGGGAATCTCGAAGCGATAGATCAGCTGACCCTTGGTGTCCATAAAGTACTTCTCGCCGTTCAGACCGCCGCCGTCTCTCTTGTACAGATAGTCAGCCTCGTCGTCTGCGGGAGTGAACTTGTGACCGCGATCCTCAAAGCGGATGTTGTCCAGCTTGGTAACCATCTTGTCGCCGGCGTCGATGTTAGAGCCGGAGAACAGACGGATGAAGTTGACCTTGGTCATATCGCAGGTACCACCGTTCGGACGGAAGTCAGACAGCGGGATAGCGAGGTGGTTCCAACCGTCATCCAGGTCCCACTTGTCAAAGGAGTAGTCAACCAGGATCTCATCCTTATCGGAGACACCGGAAGAGGTCAGCTCGAGCTGGATGCCCTTGCCGCTCAGCTTGGAAGCCTCAGAAATGTAGAAATCGAAGCACAGGTGAGTCATCTCGGATGCATCGATGGGGCTGAACTTCAGCTGACGCAGCCAAGCGCCAACGCCCAAAGTACCCTTATGGGTCTCAACCATGGAAGCCTCACCCTCGGTCTTATCCTCGGTATCGAAGGTCAGGGAAATCAAAGTAGCACCACCGGCAATACCCCAGCCACCGCGAACATCACAAGTATCGATGTAAGCCACGGGATGCGTAGGAGCCGCAGGCTTCTTTGCTGCAAAGGAAACTACGGTAAAGCAGCTCAGCAGCATTGCAAGTGTCAAGCAAATTGCAAGAAACTTTTTCATTGTATAAATCCTCCA
Source organism: Clostridia bacterium (assembly GCA_017452545.1). Lineage (GTDB taxonomy): Bacteria > Bacillota > Clostridia > Oscillospirales > CAG-272 > SIG644. The sequence goes on from JAFTME010000107.1 coordinate 1,291, forward strand.
TAAATTTGGTGTACCCTTGCTCTTCTTACGCGCTTTGTCCGCTCCCCTTCCGAAAAAGCGGAAGGAAAAGTGGAAAAAGGGCGTAAAAAGCCCAAGTAACACCTCTGTTGGGATAAGTATAGCACAACATTTTGCGTTTGTCAACAGTTGTGAACAAAATTTTTACGATTTTTTTAACAAACTGTTTTGAAGTTGTGGACTGCGCCGTTTTCGTCATGGCTATGCTATGCCATCGTTTCGCGGCGGTGGTGGGAGGAGCAAGTCCTCCCCTACGGGTCTGTAAATCTTTCCGTTTGCCACTCCCCACGGGAGAGGTGGCGGCGCAGCCGTCGGAGAGGGTTCCCTCTTGTCAAAGATTATTTCTGCAGCTTCTGCGATGCCGCGCGGTGTCCCTGCTCGACAAGCATTCCCTGCTTGATGTCCCACAGGCGCTGCGAAAGGTCGACATAATAATTATGAGGATTACTGAAGCGGCGCACCTCATCCCACATGCTGTCGATCTCGTCGAAGCAGTGCTCGCGGATCTGCTTGAGCGTGGGCAGCTCGTAAACCAACTCGCCCGCCTTGAACACCTGCACCTGCAGAGGCTTTGCGACATAATCGGTCAGGATCTTGCGCTTCCAGATGTGCTCGGGGTCAAACAGCTCGTAGGGCTTGGAGTCGTCGATCACCTCGTCGTGTACGCAAAGCAGGTCAGCCTCTGCCTTTTTGGTCTCTCTGCCGTACAGGCGATATACCTTTTTATAATGAGGCGTTGTGATCTTACCGACGTTCTCGCTGATCTTGATCTTGGGCTGAATGCTGCCGTCCTCGTTCTCCACCGCGCAAAGCTTGTAGACCGCGCCAAAGACGGGATCGCTCTTGGCGGTGATCAGTCGCTCACCGACGCCGAAGAAATCGATCTCCGCGCCTTGGCGGATCAACTCACGGATGATATATTCATCCAACGAGTTAGAAACGACGATCTTGCACTCGGGGAATCCGGCATCGTCCAGCATCTTGCGGACCTTCTTGGTCAGATAGGTAATATCGCCCGAATCGATACGAACGGCACATTTGTGAATGCCCTGCGGCACGAGCACCTCGCGGAAGGCGCGAATGGCGTTGGGAACGCCCGATTCCAGTACGTTGTAGGTGTCTATCAGCAGCGTTGCGTTGTGCGGATAGATCTCACAGTAGGTCTTAAAAGCGGTGTATTCATCATCAAACATCTGCACCCAGGAGTGTGCCATGGTGCCCGATGCGGGAACGCCCAGCGCCTGATCGGAAATGGTGCAGGCGGTCGAAGCACAGCCGCCGATATACGCCGCACGCGCACCGAGAATGGCAGCGTCGGCGCCCTGTGCACGGCGGGATCCGAACTCGCTGATGGCACGTCCCTTGGCAGCGCGCGTCATACGGCTTGCCTTGGTTGCGATGAGCGACTGGTGGTTGATCTGCAGCAGCAGATAGGTTTCGATCAGCTGCGCCTCGATGGTGCGCGCGCGCACCGTGATCAGCGGCTCACCGGGAAATACGACGGTTCCCTCGGGAATTGCCCATACGTCACCCGTAAAGCGGAAGGTGCGCAGATACTCCAAGAACTCCTCGTTGAAACACTTCTTGCCGCGCAGGAACGCAATATCGTCCTCGTCAAAATGCAGATTTTTGATGTATTCAACAATCTGCTCCAGTCCTGCCGCGATGGCGTAGCCGCCGTCATCGGGGTTGTCGCGGTAAAACAGATCGAAATACACCATCTTGTCCTTCATACCGCTGTTGAAATAGCCGTTGCCCATGGTCAACTCATAGAAATCGCACAGAAGAGTCAAATTGCGTGATAGATCTTTCATGACAGTCTCCTTTTCTCGTTGCCGCAGCTTTATGCGGTCGCTTATGTTTATTAACCTATATTATATCACACACTAAACGCAAATTCAAGTAAAAAATCGTATCCGTCGCCATTTTTTGCAAAAAAAGCCGCCCGAGCCTGTGTAAGCCCGAGCGGCATCAATTACGGCAGCCGTTCGCTGCCCTTTTTTCTGATTCTCATAATAGCGAAAAATCCCGCGGTCGTCAGAAGCAATGCTGCAAACGCCAACAGCGGAACGAAGCGTTGCTCATCCTTCGCCCCCCCAGCATCGGCATCTACGCTTTCACGGGAAGCGAGAATGCTCTCACGCAGCGCATCCGCATCCTGATCCCTGCTCCAGCCCTCGATCTGCATCATATACAGGCGTACCGTCTCGACTTGCGTCGATATGGGCTCCACCGTGATCAGCACGGAATGACAAGCACCCGTGTTTTTGAGCATACGTCCCGTCATGGCAAGAGTCTCCATCTCCCCGCTTCGCACCACGGCGCTGCCGACCATTCGGAAATTATCACCGAACAACGTCACGCTGACCTTGGCATCCACGGGGTTGCCGTTTTTGTCGGTCACGGCAAGCGTCGCGGAAACGGCATCGCATACCGAAAACTTTTCCGGTACAGCATAGGAATAGGTCAGCGCTCCGCAGCCTCGGCCGCTCATTTCCGCCAGCAGCACGCGTCCAAAGCGACTGCCGCCGTCCATGGAAAGCGATTCGCAGTCAAAGCCCGCATTCCATCCGAGCGTACCCAGCGCCGAGGTGAAATTCCAATACTCGTAGCTGCCCGCATACGTCTGTCGGTCCAGCTCCTCCAGCGTACATTCATAAACGGTACGGCTCTGCGTTGTCTTGCCCGACAGAACACTCCATTTGGAAAGCCCGAAATAAGGCAGCGCAAAAGCAGTGACCTCTGCTGCCGCGTTGGTGTCAATGCCCGCAATCAGCGTAGCCAATACCGTCTCGGCATCGCTGTCCTGCGTAATATGAACGGTAAAGCCGTCCACCGCGCGGTTTCCGAAATACAGGTGGTATAAATACGCATACGAAAGCGACAGAGCAAGCCCTGTGCAGTCCGCCGGCGGTGTCCAGACAACCGTTCCCGTGTTTGCAACACATTCATACCCCGCCACACCCGAAAGCAGCGACTCAACCGTCGGTATATTTTTTGTCGCGCCAGTTGATTGCTCGTAATACATCGCCGCCTGTACGCCTTCAATCCCGTTTTGCAGAATATCCGCGTTCAAGCCAAACGGCGCGCGGTGATTTTCCAGCATCAGCGCAAAGAAGTCATCTCCGCATCCAAGATCCTCCAGCATGCGGCAAACGCCCTCCAGCAGCGTCTCCGAGGAGCAGATCCCCTGCGCCTCGCCCTGCGGTGTGTCCGTAAGCGACAAATAGACACGCGTTTCCGGGCTGTAAGCCGCCACAGCATTTTTCGTCAACGCCAAAAGGAGCGCCGTATTGAGCAAATAATCGCGAAGCGACTGTGTTCCGACGTCAAAGCTTGTCGTCGTATCCAAGCCCATACCGGGAACGATTCCCGTGGGCAGCGCATCGCCGACCTCGCCGTATTTTGCAAACAGATACGAAAGCGCCGCACCGTATGCACGTTGCGCCTCTGCCGTCTGCAGCAGAACACCGAGATACTGTCCGTCCACCGTCGTATCAGATGCGTCAACGGTAAACGGAAGCGCGTAGCCGCGCGCATCCGGCTCGATCAAAAGCCGCAGCGTCAGCTTCATACCGATGGCAAGCAGCGGCTCGGTTTGATTGAGCAGCGCATCGATATACTGCCGGTCAAAGGAATAATACGCGCCGTCAAACTCATACGCCTCAACGCTGCTGTCCTCGGCAGCAAACAGGCGATTCAGATATACATCCACCATGGCAGTTCCCGCATAAACGCGCTGTGCAACGGCACTATCCTCCGCGTAAACGCCCTTAAACCCGGGTAGCGTCGCAACGCTCTCTCCCGCGTACGAGGAAACGGCACGATGAATGGCAACCGTCGGCTCCGCCATCGGGACGGTGTTGCCGTATTTGTCCTTGAGGGCAACAGCATACCTCGCATTCGCCTCCAAAAATACGGGCGCATCGACGGTAAAGGTAAAGCGGTTGGACATATTGTTGGTATGCAGCGGCAGCGGATTGCGCTCAAGCATCTGCTGCAGCGTTTCAAAGGGCAACAGGCGGTACAGCAAAATGCTGCCGCCCGAGAAGTCAACCACCGAGTCGGTACGAACCGTTCCCTGCACCGTCACCGTCTGAAGCGTCGGGTCGTAGGTGCAAGCGGTGATGCTGCCATGCGTTTGCGCCAGTTGCCTGTAATACGAGGCGCGTGCGATACGGTAAACGCTGAGCTGACCGCTCTTAACGTCCTTGCATTCGATGCGAAGCTGCTCGATCTCATCGACCTCGTCGATATAGGCGTAATACACCGTTTTCTCCGACTGTGGTGCGATCTGCAACGAATACGTGCCGCTCTGCTCCTTGCCATCGGCACCGTGCCAAACATATTCCAGCAAAAGCTCGGTGCAAGAGGAACGGTTTGCGATCAACAGCTGCAAGGCATTGTTTTTCGTTTTTCCTTCATAAGCCACAAGCGAGGCATACAGCGCAGCGTTACGCTGCTCCATATAGAAATCAATTCCCTGTGTGTTGTTCATTTTCAGCACACCGCCATCCGCCTCCCAAAGGTCGGCAGAAAACTGTGCGCGATACTCCTCGCTCTGCACAGGATACGCCGTACCGTCCTGCTCAGCGGCCGACGTAGGCACGGTAAGGAGCTGCAACAGCATGGCAAGCAGCAGGCAAAGCGCGATCATATTCGATTTTCCGTATACACGGCGTACCATGAGGCAGCCTCCTTTCCATGAATTATTTACAACTGCGGCATCTCTCCGTAATCGGAATGCCGCTGAATGATCGGTGTACAGTTTCCGCTCGCAACCACGTAGTGCTGCAGCAGTGTAACGCCGAAGGTATCAAAATAAGCGGTATAATTGGATGTGCTGAGCAGATCCTGCTGCGACGGAATGGCAACACCGTCGGGATGATTGTGCGCCAGGATCACAGACACGGCGTTTTTGTCCAGCGCCGTCTTAAGCATACTGCGCATATTGACCGACAGCGTGCTCACACTGCCCTTGGCAAGAAGCACGCAATCCAGCATTCGCATCTTGCTGTCAAACATCAGCATATACAAATGCTCCTCCGAAAGCCCCGCAAACTGCGGAACCAAAAACTCTTTGATCTTTTCTACAGTATCATAGCATTTGTAGGTTTTGCGCTGCTCCAGCTCTCTTGCCCGCTGCATCTGATTGACCACCTTGAGAAACAGCGCCGCACCGTGCCCCATTCCCTCAACCGCCGTCAACTCGTCAACGGATGCATGAAACACGCCGTCCAGTGTATGAAAGCGCTCCAAAAGGCGGTGTGCCAGCGCGTTGGTATCTCTTCGCGGAATGGCATAAAACAGCAGCAGCTCCAGCAGCTCGTGCTGCTGAAAGGAATCTCCGCCCTCCCGCTCAAAGCGTTGGCGCAATCGGTCGCGATGACCGTCATGTAAATGCTGTGCCATTGTACTACCTCCGAATTTTTTATATCAACCGTCGGTTTTATTTTTCAACCGCAGTTTTCTTTTCTTGATTGACCGGAATTTGTGCCAGCACGACCGCCGCAAGCATCAGCGCGCAGCCGATCCACTCGCGCCCCGACATACTCTCATTCAGAAGGAGCATACCGGAAACCGTTGCAAATACCGCCTCAAGGCTGAACAGGATCGAAACGACCGTCGGGTTGGAGCCCTTCTGGGCAACGATCTGCAGCGTGTAAGCAACGCCGCTGGAGAACACACCGACGTACAGCAGCGACGGCAGGCAAGCCATCATATCGGACATAGTCAGCGGCTCTCTGAAAACAGCGACAAAAACGGCCGATTCCAATGTGACCACAATAAATTGCATCAAGGATAGCGCGAGTCCGTTCACCTTGACCGTAAAATGATCGATCAAAAGGATCTGAACGGCAAAGGTAAACGCACAGATCATGACGTAAACGTCACCGGTCTGAATGGTAAACGCCTCGCTGACGCAAAGAAAATATAAGCCAAAGACAGCCAGAACCACGCTGCCCCAAACGGTGATCCCCACACGCTTTTTCAAAAACAGCCCCAGCAGTGGAACCAGAACGATGTACAACGCTGTAATAAAGCCTGCCTTGCCGCTCGAGGTGTCCGCGTTGATGCCGAACTGCTGCAAATTGGCAGAAGCGGTCAACGCCGTACCGCAAAGCAGACCACCAAGCAGCAGCGTTTTGCGCTGTGCCGCATCACGGCAGCCCAGCACGTCACCAATCTCCTCGGCAGTATGCGGTCTTCCCTCTCGCTTGGCGCGTGCTCTGCGCCACAGCCATACCGCGAGCAGCATCAAAAAAATGAACACCGCCGCGATCAGGCTGCGCAGCATATTGATCGAAAAAGGCGCAAGATAGTCGGCGCAAACGCTCTGCGCGACAAACGCCACCCCCCAGATCATCGCCGTGATCACGGGGAGGACGTTCTGACGAAGCATTTGCTTATTCACCCTTGCCCTCCGCCATACGCGCCTGTGCAGCACGCAACGTATTCTGCATCAGCATGGCAATGGTCATCGGTCCGACACCACCGGGAACGGGCGTAATATAGCCCGCGACCTCCTTGGCAGACGCAAAGTCCACGTCGCCGGTCAGCTTGCCGTCCGCGCCGCGATTGATACCGACGTCAATGACGACCGCACCCGGCTTGATCATATCTCCCGTGATCAGACCCGCACGACCGACCGCCGCAACCAGAATATCCGCGCGGCGCGTCACCTCGGCAAGATCTGCTGTCTTACTATGGCAGACGGTTACCGTACCGTTCTCACGAAGCAGCAGCATCGACTGCGGCTTACCGACAATATTGGAGCGCCCGACCACAACGCACTCTTTACCCGAAACGCTCACACCCGTGCTGTGGATCAGCTCCATAACGCCCATGGGCGTGCAGGGCGCCAGCACACCGTCGCCACACATCACGCGACCGACGTTGTAGGGATGGAAGCAGTCTACGTCCTTTTCGGGCGAGATACGCAGCAGCACGCGCTGCTCGTCAAGTCCTCGGGGCAGCGGAAGCTGCACGAGAATACCGTCTACCGCGCCGTCTGCATTAAGCGTATCAATCAGCGCATCCAGCTCCTGCTGCGTGGTTGCCGCAGGCAGGCGATATTCCAGCGCCCGAAAGCCGACCTCCTCGCAAGCACGCTGCTTGTTGCGAACGTAAACGGCAGAGGCAGGGTCGTCACCGACCAAAATAACTGCCAGCGCAGGCGTATAACCGGTGCTCGCGATCAGCTGCGCGGTCTCCTCTTTGATATTCTGTCTGATTTGTGCGGCAATCGCCTTGCCATCAATAATAGTTGCCATGTTATTCCTCTTCCTTCTTTTCTTGATTTTCGTTGTTGTTCTCATCATCGGCACACTGCGCTTCGTTTCGCTCTGCAGCGTCTGCCTTTTCCTGCTGTGCCGCCGCTCCGTACATCGGAACGTACTCCTCCGCCTCCACCGCTTCTCGAAGCTTGCGCGCACGATGCAGCATGAAGATCATCAGTCCCGTGCAGACGGCAAAGCAGAGGAAGCCCACCAGCTGCGAAATACGGATCGGACCGATATACAGGCTGTCCGTTCGCAAGCCCTCGATAAACATACGACCAAAGCCATACCATGCAAGATAGGAAAGCGCAACCTGACCGTCAAATTTCTTTTTCTTGCAGCGATAATAAACCACCTGGATCAGCACAAAGCCGAGAATATTCCAAAGCGACTCATAAAGGAAGGTCGGATGCACGTAAGCCATCTCACTCGTGCCGAGATCGTTGGGATACAGACCCATACGCATAAAATACAACGGATGCGAGGGATCGACAATACCGCCGTGTGCCTCTCCGTTGAAGAAGTTGCCCCAGCGTCCCATTGCCTGCGCGATCATCACACCGGGCGCGATCATGTCCAGCGCCGCCCACCAATTTTTCTTTTTGATCTTGCTGTAAATAATAATGGTCGCAACTCCCGCAAGCACGCCGCCGTAGATGGCAAGACCGCCCCCGCGCAGATTGATCATATCCAAAAGCGTATCAAAGAAGCCGCGTCCCGGATAGATGTAGTGATCCAGTCGCATCAGAACATAATACAACCGCGCCCCGATCACGCCGAAGATCACGGTGTACAGTCCGATGTCCAGCACGTCGTCCAGCGTAAAGCCGGCGCTCTTGGCACGCACGATCGCATATACGAACGCCAGCACCATGCCGACCATAATCAGAATTCCATACCAACGAATATCAAACTTATCGTTGATTGGAATGGCAACCTTATCCACCGTAAACGGCTCGATCCCCAGCCCCGGGAACGAAATCTCAACCAATTCCTTACCGGACATTTTATTTCTCCTTTCGTTCTATCGGGCGTAATACACTGCAAACGGTATACTCCCGATCAAAGCTCTGCATCAGCAGCTCTTGCACCTGCTCAAGCGTAATATCACCAATCATAGAGATGACAGGAAACACGGCGCAATCATTCCCCTCGGACTCCACCAGCAGGTCAGCGATGTCGTCGGTAAAATCAAACTCAGACACGTACCCCGCATACAGCACACGGCGGCAGCGCTCAAAGTCCTCTGCGTCAATTCCCCTGCGCTTTTGCTCGTCAATAAAGCGCCAATATTCCTGCCACACCGCGTCGGGATCATCCGATTCTCCGCTGATGCTGTGATAAGCAACATCGGGCATGGTAGAATACCCGTAAGAATAGGACGGTGAGAGCAAGCCACACTCAAACAGTCGGTTATACAAAAGCCCTGCGCGCGAGAACAAAATCTCGCTGAGAATGCCCATGGTAAGCTCGCGGCGCAGCCGCTCGTACTCATTCGAAATATCACAGTACGCGGGATCCTTCCACGCGATCTGGAAAATAGGACGGGAAACGTTTGCAGTTCCCTGTACCAACGACTGCTCCGGTGGAAATTGATCGTGCGTATACACGCGAGATCCCTTATCGGGGTGGCAGGCCAAGCGGTACTCCCAGTCCTCCAGCGCACGGTCGGCAATTTCAGCCACCGTCTCTGCCGTTATGTCGCCACACACAACGAGATACATATTTTCGGGCCGATAGAAGGCGTAGTAACAATCATAAAGTACACCTTCGGTAATGCGTGCGATCGAAGCCTCCGTTCCGCAAATGCTGCGGCGAACGGGATGAACGGAATACAGTGCGCCCATGGTACGGCGGTGCAACGTCTGCCAGGGGTTGTCCTCTACCATGCGGATCTCCTGTCCGATGATCCCCTGCTCCCGCTCAACCGACTCTGCCGTAAAATACGGATGTGTCACAAAGCGCAAAAGATGGAAGATCGCCTCCTCACGCTGCTCCGTGGCACTGATAAAATACGCCGTTTTGTCGTAATCCGTCCAAGCATTGACGTCAACGCCGAGCGCCGAAAACAGCTCGTCCACCGTTCCGCCGTCCTCCTCGCCAAACAGCTTGTGCTCCAGAAAATGGGCAACGCCGTCGGGTGTGTCATGCGTGATCAATCGCTCACCCTGCGCTGTCGTGTAGCTGACGTCTTGTGCGCCATAACGAACGACCATCATAGCGGTACACGCCGTAATTTTTTTGGGGAACACCAGTATGGGCATTCCACTCCGATGAATAAAGCGGTAATAAGTCTCTCCGAGTGTATGGCTGTGATATTCGATCATCTCGGGGAGAATACCGCTCGACGGAAGGATACGAGAGGTGGTATCATTCTTCTTCATATTCTTCCTCCCCCTGCGCCGCCCCCATGCCGCGCAAAAAATAAACGGTATCCGGTGTCATTCTCCGAGCGGCAGCAATTACCTGCTCCCGCGTGACAGCGGCAAACGCCGCGCGGCAATCCTCAATGGTTTGTGATACGCCGAGCAGCTGGCGCGTGGTATAAAAGCCGCCGATCGCCTTGGTGCTGTCTGTCAGCTGCGCGTAGGTCGCCAGCAAAAGCTGCCGCGCCGCCTCCAGCTCTGCATCGGTAAACGCGCCCGTGCGCATCACCTCGACCTGCTCTAAGATCGCCTGCTCCGCCTCATCGCGGCTGTCCTTGTCAATACCGCAGGAAATAATCACGTCACCGCGATCGATCACGTAGTCCGAGGAGCAGGAATAGCAAAGACTTCTCTCCTCCCTCACTTGGGTAAACAAACGGGATACGGGCGAGGAGCCCAGAATCTCGTTACAAAGCATCATAGCATAAAATTCGGGATCACCGAGTCGGATCTCCGTGCGGTAGCCCAAAATCAGATGGCTCTGACCAACGGGCATCTCCTCGTCAACGCGTCGCAGTGGCTGCGCCTTGAGCACCGGCAGACGGAAATCCTCCTGCGCCACAGCTGCCCCTGTCGCAAAACGCGCAGGCAGCTCACGTTCCAGCGTGCGGGCAAGCAGCGCCGCCAGCACCTGCGGATCCTCGTTGCCAATATAGAAAAAGCGGATCGGTGCCCGACAGAGCATGCGCTCGTGAACGGCAGCCATCTGTTCTCTTGTGACCGCCTCGATCTGCGCAACGCTGCCGCAGAGCAGATGTCCGTGCTCGTACTGCTCGTTGAAAATATCGTAAAAGCGAGAGAGCGCATACGCACTCGGACGGTTGATCAGCGCGCGCACGGCATCTGAAATGTTTTTCTTTTCCGCTTCCACGTAACGCGCGTTCAGCAGACCGTCCGCATCCTTGAGCGGATGACAGAGCATCTGCATGATCAAGGAGAGCACCTCCTCGGTCAGCGGCGTATCATCCAGCAAAAAGCGCTGCCCCAAAAGCTCTGCCGAGAAGCCGAGACACTGTGCGCTTCCCGTGCTTCCGTTGCGGATGTTGCAGGGCGTAGCATACAGCTCGTCCAGCCGACGGTTGATCAGCTCCATGGAGGGATAACGCTCCGTTCCCCGACGCAGCACCGACATCAAAAGCGACGCCGCCGGTGCGTCCTCCCTGCGAATGGGAAGCGGCATGGTCATGGAAAGCAAGCCCACCTTAAAGCGATCGGTAGAACACGCCATCAGTGTCACACCGGGCAGCACCGTCAGAACGACGGGCTCAAGCGCCCCATCCGATTGTACCTCTCGACACTCCGCCATACCTCACACCTCCTTTGTATTTCCAACAAAAAACAATCTGACATTATATTATACACCATTTGCACGAAAATTTCAATAGCCGATCTGCGCAAATCTCAAAAAACCGCTCATTCAGATCCTCAAAGCAACACGATTTTGGTATTGGCATCCGCTCCGTCCGTCAGTGCGTGCGCCTCGCCGTCACGAAATGCGACCATTGTATCCCGCAGCACAATCGTCAGCGGTACCTCTTCCACAGCCCTCGGGCTGCAGGACGCCCCCAGTCCGCGTATGGTTACGTGGTCCAGAACCAGCTCGGCAAGATACGTTCCCTTTTGCAGCGGCGGCGTGCCCGCCCGGTAATTAAGCAGCCATTCGATATTTTCGATGTTGCAATCCTTGAATACAATATCGTGCGACGGCTCGCTGTCGGGATAATTTTCACTGGCAAAATAATCAACGAGAAACAGCATATTGTGTCGTCCCGCCTCCTGCGGCAGCTCCTCTCCCCGCCCAAGAACGACCGTCTTTCGGTGCGGATACTCGCCGGGCCCCCAGATGCGACAATCCTCAAAATGGATATGCACACCGCCGATACGGGAAACGTTGCAGGAGGTATTGAGCTCGCAGCGTCGTACCGTCAGATCGCTGATGTTGATGCCCGCAACGCAATCGTCACCCGTTCGGAACACACAGTCCTCGATCAGCGTATGCACGCAGCAATGCAGGTGGATCGCATCCGAGCCGCCAAGGCAGGTGACTTCCGTCATAGTCGTGTCGGTGCAGTTATCCAGCTGATGCATAAAATTACCGCTGTGCGCGATGGTATATCCGCGCAGCGTGATATTCTCACAGTTGGTCAGAAAGATACCGTGCGGGCCGCGGTACCCCTTCTCGCCGTTTGCGTCGTAGCAGTTTTTTCCGTCAATCAACGCATCCCCCTCGCCGATAATGCTAATGTTACGCTCGCCGTACGCCGAGATCATGGCGCGGCGATAGCTTGCCCACGGCGTTCCGTAATACTGCGTGATCATCTCCATATCGGTGCGCAGCTCTACACCGGAGGGCACCTCATACACCTCATAATCCTCGCAGTCCTCGCTGCCGATCAGACGCGCACCGTCAAGCAACAGCAGCGTGGTATCCGACCACATCCGCAAGCTCGACACACAAAATTCTCCCGCAGGCACGACGACCGTACCGCCCACACCGCGACAACGGTCCAGCACCGCCTGAATCTCCTCGGTCTGCAGCTTGCCCGTGTCGGCACACACACCGTGCTCGGTCAGTATATACGTTCTCTGCTCTTTCATATGCTCTCCCTCCGCAGGCGTTTTGATGTGTTTATTATATCATGTCACCACAGTCTTTGTCAACGCACGCCTCACGCGCAATCATATTTTTTGAATAAATCATTGCTTTTTTTGATTATATATGCTACAATAATAGCAATCAATCATGCAAAGGAGGACGTAGCTATGCTCGTATCCACACAAACCGATCTTCTTGCCAATAAATATTCACAGGAGCAAGCCATCCGTATGCTCGCAGCCGCCGGCTACGAGGCGTTTGACCTCTCGCTGTTTTCCATGCAAAGGGAGGATGACCCCTTCAATTCGGACGATTATCTGACCGTTACCCGTCATCTGCGCGCCGTCGCAGACGAGTGCGGCATCTGCTGCAATCAGGCGCACGCACCCTTCCCCTCCTCCAAGGCGGATCAGACCTATAACGAGATCACCTTCGCCCGCATCACCCGTGCCATGGAGATCGCCGCGCTGCTCGGCGCCAAGCAGATCATCGTTCATCCCGTGCAGCATCTCTACTACCCCGAAAATGCACGCACGCTGCAGCAGATGAACCTCGAGTTTTATAAAGCTCTGATTCCCTATTGCGAAAAATTCGGCATCAAGGTCGCGCTGGAAAATATGTTCCAGATGGATCCTCGCCGCAGAGTGCTGATCGAGAGCACCTGCAACAGTCCCGATGAATTCTGCGCCTATATGGATGCCCTCCCCGCCGAGCATTTCACGGCTTGCCTGGACATCGGCCATTGCGCGCTGGCAGGACAGGACACCGCCAATATGATCCGCGCCCTCGGTCATGACCGCCTCGGCGCCCTGCACGTCCACGACAACGATTTCCATCATGATAAGCATACCCTCCCCTTTATGGGTGAGCTCAACTGGGATACCGTCACCACCGCACTTGCCGACATCCGCTACCGGGGCGACATGACGCTTGAGGCCGATAACTTCTTCTCCCGCCTGCCCGAGCATATGCTCCCCGAGGCCACGACCTTGATGTGCCACGTTGCAAAGCATCTGCGCGACGAGGTGCAAAGAAAAACGAACGCCTGACCTCTTTTTTCCGTGGGCTGCCGCACCGTGCGAGCAGCCCACGGAATTTTTTCGGGATTATTGTAAACTTTCTTGGCAAAAGAGCAAAAAGACCTTGAAAAAACAGTAAAAAAGGTGTATAATAGAAAAGTATCAAATATCATTGCAACAGCAAGATGAAATAAGAAAGGTCATATCATGGCAGAATGTACTCATGATTGCTCGACCTGCTCGAGCAACTGTTCTTCAAGAAAAGAGCCGCAGGATCTGCACGCTCCCCTTTGCGAGCTCAGCCGCGTCAGCCACGTCATCGGTGTTGTCAGCGGCAAGGGCGGCGTCGGTAAATCCCTCGTCACCTCCATGCTGGCAGTCAATACCCAGCGCGAGGGCTACAAGGTCGGTATTCTCGATGCCGACATTACCGGTCCCTCCATTCCCAAGGCGTTTGGGCTTGACAAGCCCGTCGAGGGCGACGGCACCCATATGATCCCGCCCTCTACCACCACCGGCATCGACATTATGTCCGCCAATCTGCTGCTGGACGACGTAGAGAAGCCCGTCATCTGGCGCGGCTCGCTGATCGCAGGCACCGTCAAGCAGTTCTGGAGCGACACCATCTGGAACGAGGTCGACTATATGTTCGTCGACTGCCCTCCCGGAACGGGTGACGTTCCGCTGACCGTCTTCCAGTCCATTCCGCTGGACGGCATCGTCATCGTTACCAGCCCCCAGGAGCTGGTCTCAATGATCGTCGCCAAGGCAGTCAACATGGCAAAGATGATGAATATCCCCGTGCTGGGTCTTGTCGAAAACCTCAGCTACGTCAAGTGCCCCGATTGCGGTAAGGAAATCAAGGTCTTTGGCGAGAGCCACATCGAGGAGGTTGCCGAAAAGCACGGTCTTCCCGTGCTGGCGCGCATCCCCATGGATCCCAAGCTGGCAGCGCTGGTCGACAAGGGCTGGATCGAAATGATGCAGAACGACTACCTCGACGCAGCAACGCAGACCATCATCGAAAAGACGCAAAACAAATAACGAAAAACGGACGGGCAGCAAGCAGTCATCTTGCTGCCCGCCTTTGCCCCATCCACCCAAACGCTTCCCTCTGAAGAAAGGAGTTCCCATGCGCGACCGTATCCGTAAGCTGCTCACCTCTCGCCCGCTTCGCATCACCCTACTCTGCCTCGGTGCCGTGCTGTTGCTCGGCATCGTCACCGCAGCAACGCTCAACGGCATCGTCGTCGGCAGCACCAAAGCGCAAATTCTGCCTGTCGAACAAGCAGCCGCGCTTGAGGACGTGGACTGCGTCATCGTGCTCGGTGCAGGCCTGCGCCGCGACGGCACACCAAGCGATATGCTGCGCGATCGGCTGGCCGTCGGTGTCGCACTCTATGAGGCAGGACTGCAAGCCCCGTATCTGATGAGCGGCGACAACCGCACGGACGACTATAACGAGGTCGGTACCATGCAGCGCTGGGCGGTCGAGCACGGAATGTCGGATAAGGTCATCTTCCTTGACCCCTACGGTCTTTGCACCTACGATAGCCTGTGGCGCCTGTCACAGCTCGACGGTATCGATCGCATCGTCATCGTCACACAGGAATATCACCTCTACCGCGCCCTCTATATTGCCGACACACTCGGCTTTGAGGCATACGGCGTGGACGCCGCACTCAACTCCTACTTCGGTCAGAGCTACCGCGACGCACGGGAAATTCTGGCACGTATCAAGGATCTCCTCCTCTGCCAATCCCTCCCGCAAGCCGAGCGCACCGACGCTCTGCCTGCGATTTCTCTCCCCTGACGCGCTTTTTTTGCAAAAAAGCGCCGCAAACATGAAAAAACTATTGCTTTTTTGGCAAAAATCGGTTATACTATAAGGGTATGCGGCTTCTTCCAAAGAGACGCACACCCTTATTTTCGTTACAATTTAATTTGCCGCATCTGCGGCAGGAGGTTTACGATATGAAAGCACTCAACAAGCTGAAACAATTCAACGGTGTCAAGGGTCCCGTCGTTACCATCGTCATGGACGGCGTCGGTATCGCCCCCGACACACTCGCCAACGCAGTCAGCAGCGCATACACGCCTACGCTGGATATGCTCATGGCAAAATATCCCATGGTCTCCCTCAAGGCACACGGCACTGCCGTCGGTCTTCCCTCTGACGATGACATGGGCAACTCCGAGGTCGGCCATAACGCACTCGGCTCGGGACAAATCTTCGCACAGGGCGCAAAGTTGGTATCCAATTCCATCGAATCGGGTAAAATGTTCACCTCCGACACCTGGAATGCCCTTAAGGCACAGGTGCTGAACAACGGCTCCACGCTGCACTTCATCGGTCTGTTCTCCGACGGTAACGTCCACTCTCACATCAATCATCTGACTGCAATGATCGAGCAGGCAAAGAAAGATGGCATCAAGACCGTCCGCGTCCACATTCTGCTGGACGGCCGTGACGTTGATCCCACCTCCGCACTGGAGTATGTCCGTCCCTTCGAGGCATTCCTCGCCACTCTGAACGACGCCGATTTCGACGCTCGTATCGCCTCCGGCGGCGGCCGTATGAAGATCACCATGGACAGATACGAAGCAAACTGGGGCATGGTCGAGGCAGGCTGGAAGACGCACGTGCTTGGCGAGGGGCGCACCTTTGAGAGCGCAGAGGCTGCCATCACCACCTACCGCGCCGAGATCCCCGGCATCTTGGACCAGGATCTGCCCGCCTTCGTTATCGCCAAGGGCGGCAAGCCCGTCGGTACGATCGAGGACGGCGACAGCGTCATCTTCTTCAACTTCCGCGGCGACCGCTCCATCGAGATCTCCCGCGCCTTTGACGGCGACGGTAGCTTTGATGCCTTTGATCGCGTTCGCGTTCCCGCCGTTCTGTTTGCCGGCATGCTGGAGTACGACGGTGACCTGCATATTCCCCATCGCTATCTGGTCAACCCGCCCGAGATCACCAACACCATGTCCGAGTATCTTGCCGATAACGGCATCTCCCAGCTCGCCATCTCCGAGACGCAGAAGTACGGCCACGTCACCTATTTCTGGAACGGTAATAAGTCGGGCAAGTTCTCCGAGGAGCTGGAGACCTATATTGAGATTCCCTCCGACGTCGTTCCCTTCGAGCAGCGTCCCTGGATGAAGTGCGCCGAGATCACCGACAAGCTGATCGAGGCTCTGGAGAGCGGCGCATATAAGTACCTGCGTGTCAACTTCCCCAACGGCGATATGGTCGGTCATACCGGCTCTCTGCTGGCAACCCGTTGCTCCATGGAGGCGCTGGACCTGCAGCTTGCCCGCATCCTGCCCGTCATCGATAAGCTGGGCGGCGTTGCGCTGATCACCGCCGACCACGGTAACGCCGACGAAATGCTGGAGATGGATAAGAAGAGCGGTCAGCCCAAGCTGGATAAAGCAGGCAACACCGTTCCCAAGACCTCTCATACGCTCAACCGCGTTCCCTGCATCATCTACGACAACGTCTGTGCAGACGCGTATACCGTCAAAGAGGATAAGGGTCAGTTCGGTCTTGCCAACGTAGCAGCAACCATGGTCAACCTCATGGGCTACGAGGCTCCCGAGATGTGGAACGAATCCATCATCGACGTAAAATAATAAAACCACAGGGGGATTCTTCACGCAAGAATCCCCACTCTTTTGGAGGTGCGTATGAAAATCGCCATACTCGGCTTTTCCGGAAGTGGGAAATCGACCCTTGCCAAGTTTCTCTCCGAGCATTATTCCCTGCCACTTCTGTATCTTGATACGGTGCAGTTTGAAGAAAACTGGGTCGTCCGTCCACAGGAAGAAAAGGAGAAAATGCTTGCCGCCTTTATGGCGCAGCACGATTCATGGGTTATCGACGGCAACTACACCAAGCTGTATCAGTCTGAACGGCTGGAGGCTGCCGACATGATCGTTCTCCTCTGCTTCAACCGCTTCGCCTGCCTTGCCCGCGCATTGCGGCGACACCGCACCTACCGTGGACGGGTACGCGAATCCATTGCACCGGGATGTAAGGAAAAAATGGATGCTGAATTTGTCCTGTGGATTCTGCACGGCGGACGGAAGCGTGCTGCCAGGCAGCGCTATCGGGATATCCAAAACAAATATCGCGACAAATGCACCGTCATAAAAAACCAACGGCAGCTCAATGCGTTTTACGCAAGCTTCCGCGAAAATTGAAAAAGCGCGCGTCGCACATCGTGCGGAGCGCGCTTTTTTTATTCTTCTGCAAAATCAATCAAAGCTTTGATTGAGATTGATAACGTTACCATCCGTATTGACCGTTGCAGACTTTGCTTGGTTTTTGATCACCAACTTCGCATCGGGGGCACCGGTCAGAATGGTGTTGCCCGTAACGTTGGCTGCACCTTTGAAGCCGTTCGACAGCGTCACGGCACAATCGCGTGTGGTAATGGTGTTGCCGACGATCGTAACACCCGCGCCACCACCGATATTGACAGGAATTGCGGAATGATCCTTGGCAATACGAACGATATTGCATCCGGTCACCGTCGTCATGCGGCCGCCGTGAACGTCAATGGGCGAAGCGCCGTTGGTCACGATCTCACCGCCGTTGAACGTCACGAGCGTATCCTTGGCTGTTTCCGCCGTTACCTTCAGACCGTGATGGTGCCCCCAGAAGGTACCACCGACAAAGGTCAGATGGTGCGTGCCCTCGCCGACAGATACGCCGATCGAGGTCAGGTCAACGCCACAGTTGTCAAAGCTGCCCCAGCAGCCGCCATCGGGCGTGTTGTAAAACTCAAATCCCGTACCCGCATTGAAGCAGAACAGATTGACTGCGTGCAGCGCATCGTTCTTGCCGAAGCGGAATGCCGTCGGACAGGTCTGACCGTTGTTCCAGACCTCAATGTTCTGCAGCGTCGCTATGTCCCACGTGCCCGAAATATCCAAGCCCGTCTTCCACGCCTGCACGATCAGAATATTCTCGAACACGCTGCGACCGGTGTTGCCGTAGGTCGCCTGAATACCGATCCAGGGCGTATGAATACGAAGGCTGCTCAAATGGCTGCCGACCCCCGAGACCTTGATGGTCTCCGCCGCTTCACTCATATCCGCAGAGGTGCCCTGCACGTAAATGTTCAAGCCGCTCAGCGAGCCGGAGCAAACGTCAAACAAAGGCTCCTCCAGATTGTTGTGATAGATGGTCGGCAGGTCGGTGGAATCCGCCGTCCAGGAGCCGCTCTCATAACCGTACATCGTCACGCAGTTGAGCTTGAGTGTTTCGGTCACAAGATACGTGCCCGCAGGAACGTAGACAGGAAGCCCGTCCTTTTCCGCCGCCTTGATTGCCTTTTCAAAAGCAACCGTATCGTCCGACTCACCGTCACCGTCGGCACCGTAATCCTTAACGTTGTGATATACAACGGCACCCGGCTCGGTGTAGCCGAAGTATACGCACAGGAAGCTGGTGACCGCCTTTGCCGTCGCCGCCTCGCTCTTGCCGACAATGCAGATCTTGTTGCCGATCTGCGTAATGATATGGTCCGCCTCAGAGGACATCATTTCCTTTGCTTGCGCGGTTTCATCACGGTTGGTGTCGCCGATCAGAATTTCAGGCGCAGCAGGGTCGATAGAGCTTCCCGGATCCAGCCAGTCGGTCGTCAGCGCGGGAACGGCGCCCGCCGTCGATTTTGCAACGTTGCGAACAAGCGTAGCCGCATTCTTTACCGCCTCGCCCGCATTTTCGGGGCGAATAACGGTATATTTTCCAATATTAAGAAACAAATTGCTCATAGAAAGCACCTCCGAATTCCCCTCACTCACCTCATCCTTGGGCGTCGGAGCGTTCGGATCCGTACTCTCGCCATCACAGGAAAGCAGCGCGGTGGTGAGCATCAGAATTGCTGTCAAGATACAAAGGAGTCGTTTCATTTTGTCTTCCTCCTATCCAGCATCAGTTGTTGTAGGTCCCCTTGGTGTCCGCAATCACTGCGGTGACGTTTTCCTTGCGACGGGAGGTCTTGACACGCTTCATCAGCTCGTCATAGTATACCTTTTCGTCGATGGGCAGCTCGATCGTCTTACCAAGCCATGCAGACAGATGCATCGCGTTGGACAGCGTCAGACCGTTGATGCCCTCGCGGCCGTCTGCGATCAGCGGCTCGCCACGAAGAATGGCTGCTGCATAAGCGTTGAGAATGCCGACGTGCTGCTTGTTGTCGCCCGCACCGGTGCAGTCTACCTTAACAGTCTCGCACTTGGGCTGCGCAAAGGGAACCTTGTTGGTCGCAGAGAATTCAGGCTCCAGCATATCCAGCTTGCGCATGGTCAGCGAGCCACCGTCACAGATCAGCATACCGCCGTCCAGAACGACCTCCAGGCGGTTCGAGCCGGGGGCATCACCCGTGGAGGTGATAAAGGTACCGGTCGCACCGTTGGGATACTCTACGTAAGCAGTAACGTCATCCTCAACCTCGATGTCGTGCCACTTGCCGAAATGAAGGTGTGCATCCACCTTGGCGGGCATACCGCAGATCCACTGCCACAGGTCAAGATTGTGGGGGCACTGATTGAGCAGAACACCGCCACCCTCACCGGACCAGGTTGCTCTCCACGCGCCGGAATCGTAATATGCCTGCGGACGGTACCATCCGGTGATCATCCAGCTGGTACGACGGATCTGACCCATCTCACCACTCTGAATGATCTCACGCATCTTTCTGTACAGAGGATTGGTGCGCTGATTGAACATCATACCGAATACAAGGTCGGGATGCTTATCAGCCTCCTCGATCAGCTCACGCACCTGTGCGGTGTAAACACCTGCAGGCTTTTCGCTCATGACGTGCAGACCTGCCTGCAGACCTGCGATGCAATAGCGAGGATGATCGTAATGAGGAACGGCGACCAGAATAGCGTCAACCTGACCGGAGCCGATCATTTCCATCGCGTCGGTAAAGGTTGCGATTTCGGGAATTTCGGGATGCTCGGCTCTTGCCTTTTCCACCATGCTGCGTGCATGATCCAGTCTTGCGGGATTGATGTCCGCAACGGCAGTAACCTCGATCTCAGGGCACTGACGGCCGAGAATGTTGCCAAGATGTCCGGTACCCATGTTACCGATACCAATAATACCAAGTCTGACTTTTTCCATAGCGTATAACCTTACCTTTCAAACAATCTGATCAATGGAAGCCACGGGATTTGAAGAAGTCGTAGCTGCGCTTGAGGCAAGCGAAGGGATCCTCACCGTTGCAGTTGTCCTGCTCGATGTAGGCGTACTTAACGCCGGTATCGACACACGCCTTGAGAATCTCATCGTATTCCATCATACCCTCGCCGTTGGGAACCATGTAAACGTCGCCGTTTGCGTTGTGCGACATATCCTTGAAATGGACGCAATCGGTTCTGCCTGCCAGCTTGTACAGCCACTTTACGGGATTTTCGCCCGCATACTGCAGCCAGTAGGTGTCAACGGTAATACCGCACTGCTCTGCCGGGAAGGCGTCGCAAATATGCTCCAGCACCGTCTTGCCGTCCACAATGCCAACCTCGCGGTTGTGGTTGTGGTACATAAACTTCTGTCCGTTCTTGGCGAACAGCTCGACCGCAGGACGGATCTCATCAAAGAAGGCATTCAGCTTCTCGGTGGTATAGGGCAGCATGTAATGCTGGGGCATACCGCCGATGCCGATGTATTTGCAGTTCATTGCTGCGTGGAACGCAGAGGTCTCTGCGCTCTCCTTAATAATTCTGTCATAGCTGAAGTGCGTGATATCCGCAGTCAGACCGTACGCCTTGAGGCGCTCTGCCATCCAGACGGAATCGTACGCGCATACACCGGAGAGCTGAACGGTGGTCATACCCATATCCGCTACTCTCTTGAGCGTATTGTCCAGATCCTCCGTTGTCTTACAAAAATCACGAAGGGTAAAAAGCTGTGCTCCGATTAACATGATCGTATCTTCCTTTCCTGTTATTGCGTAATTCTGCGCAGTGCCTTGACTGCATAATCAAATGCTTCGCGGTTGGATGCGAATTTCAAGCCGCCCACCGCGCTCTTGTCGCCCTCTTTCTCAAGGCCGGCAAGTCCGACGAACTCCATCAAGTGCGGCTCCATGGTCATAACGCCGCCACCGCGCTTGGCGTATTTTGCAGCCAGCTCGGCAATGTGACCTTCACCGTCGCCGGGAGGCACGATGCTGCCGTCGGGTGCACAGTCCTTGATGTGCATATAGGTGAGATAGGGCGCCAGCAACTCCCACGCCGTCAGCGTATTGACACCGCACTGCATAAAGTTGGCGGGATCAAACACGCAGCCCAGCTGAGGCAGCGCGCGGTGCAGCTGCAGGCAACGCTCGGCAGTATCACCGTAAATCCCCTTCTCGTTCTCATGGCAAAGAATGACGGAATGTCCCTTTGCCAGCTCGATAAAACGGTTCAGTCTGCGGCAGACCTCGTCAAAATAAGCGGGATCGCCTGCCGTCTCGTAAAAGCTGAACAGACGAATGCAGCGTGCATGCGTCAGATCGGCAACCTCCAGAAGGCGCTTGAAACGCTCCTCCTCAACAGAAAAATCCGCCGTGATCTTGGTCTTGCCCGCAGGCGAGCCCAGCGACCAGATGCGAATGCCGTGATCACCCAGACGGCTGTAAATACGCTTGGCATCCTCGGCACTCAGATCGGCAACGTTCTTGCCGTCTACACCGCGGATCTCAAGATAAGGGATGTCATTGTCCTTGAGTGCCGCGATCTGCTCCTCAAGGGTATTGCCTGCCTCGTCGGCAAAGGCACAAAGCTGTAATCTCTGATCCATAGTCCGTCCTCTCCGCATCAAACGCCCGAGTAAGCGGAGAAGCCGCCGTCAACGGGAATAACAACGCCGGTCACAAAGGCAGACTGGCTGTCGTCGGTCAGGAAACGCAGCGCACCCAAAAGCTCGTCAGCCTCGCCAAAGCGTCCCATGGGCGTTGCCGCCAGGATCTTGCCCGTTCTTGCGGTGGGCGTGCCGTCCTCGTTGAACAGAAGTGCTCTGTTCTGATTGGTGGCAAAGAATCCGGGTGCGATGCCGTTGACGCGAATGCCCGTCTTGGCAAAGTGAACGGCAAGCCACTGCGTAAAGTTGGAAACGCCTGCCTTTGCGGCACTGTATGCGGGAATCTTGGTCAGGGGCGTGTACGCATTCATCGAGGAAATGTTGAGAATGGAGCAATGCTCCTCACCGATCATGTCCTTTGCGAACACCTGCGTGGGCAGCAGAACACCCTTGATATTCAGATCAAATACAAAATCAAAGCCGGATTTGTCAAGGTTGAAGAAGGTCAGAATATCGTCTCTGTCCTCATCCCCCTCCTCAAAATACTCATGTGCGGTCGTCGCACGGGGGTTGTTACCGCCCGCACCGTTGATCAGAACGGTGCATTTGCCAAGATCTGCAAGAACCTTGGCGTGAACCTCCTCCAGAACGGCGCGATCCAGCACGTTGGTCTTGTAAGCGCGAGCAACGCCGCCCTGCGCACAGATCTCCTCTGCCACGGCATTGACCGCAGCCTCGTTGATGTCCAACAGCGCAACAGCATAGCCCTGCTTTGCCATATCCTTTGCGAATGCGGAGCAAAGAACGCCGCCCGCACCCGTTACAACGCAAACCTTATTACTCATGTTTTATCTCCTTTTTGAAAAAATCAGTTACGGGAATCCTTGTCGATTGCTTCCCAAAGACCGGAAAGATACATCGCACCCAGCGCGCGATCGTACAAACCGTAGCCATATCTTCCCTTCTCACCCCAGATGCGTCTGCCGTGGTCGGGACGGATATAGCCGTCAAAGCCGCCACGGTGCAGCGCCTTCATGATGCCGTAAATATCCAGCGAACCGCAATCGGTCGGATGCGCAACCTCGTGGAACTGGCGCTCGCCCGTCCACAGAATGTTGCGGATGTGAGCGAAGTGGATGCGATCGGCAAAGCGGCTTGCCATATCCACCAGATCGTTGTCGGGATTTGCGCCCAGCGAGCCGGTGCAGAAGGTCAGACCGTTCTCCTGCTCGTCAACCAGACTAAAGAAGCGCTCCAGGTTCTTTCTGCCGGTGATGATGCGAGGCAGACCGAAAATACCCCAAGGCGGATCGTCCGGATGGATCGCCATGTTGACGCCTGCCTCCTTGGCAACGGGAATGACCGCCTCAAGGAAGGTCTGCATATTGCGCCACAGCGCCTCCTCGTCAATGGATTCATATCTCTTGAGCAGCCCCTGCAGCTCCTCCTTGGTGTAGCTCTCATCCCAGCCGGGCAAGGACAGCGAGCCGCCCATAGGATTCATGGCAAGCACCGTCTGCTCGTCGTAAGCCAAGCTGTTGGAGCCGTCCTTTGCGGGATGCTCCATCTCGCTGCGCAGCCAGTCGAATACGGGCATAAAGTTGTAGCAGATACACTTTACCCCCGCCTGACCAAGACGGCGTACGTTTTCACAATAATGGTCGATCAGCTCGTTGGCACCGGGGCCGCCCAGCTTGATCTCCTCGGGAACGGGAACGCTCTCGACGACCTCAAAGCCCAGCCCGTGCGCAGCAGCAGCGTCCTTGACGGCTGCAATGCTCTCGTGGCTCCAGATACCGCCGGCGGGAACGTCGTAGACGGCAGAGACGACAGACTTGATCACGGGGATCTGAGAAACCTGCTCCAGCGTCACAGGATCACCGGGACCATAATGGCGAAATGTCATTTTCATGGCAATCTTTTCCTTTTCCTATAATTTTGCAGTCAGAGAGCCTGCCACCGCCCACGCAGAGCAACGACCAACACTCCCCCTTATACTGATACTTTATTGTAGCACAAAACGCACAAGATGTAAATACTTTTGCCCAAAAAATAGCCCGTATTTTTTCAAAAAAGCACCCGGCGCCGATTGACAAACGCACCGCGAATTGCTATAATGTTCTTATCAATAACATCCGGGGAGGATATACCATGAATAATAAGATCAGAGTCACCATCTGGAACGAATTCCGTCACGAAAAGCATATGCCTGAGGTCGCAGCGCTGTATCCGGACGGTATGCACGCTACCATCGGCTCCCATCTTGCCAACGATCCCGAGATCGAGGTCACACTGGCAGCGCTGGACGATCCCGAGCAGGGCTTGCCCGATGAGGTACTCAACAATACCGACGTGCTGCTCTGGTGGGGGCATTGCTCGCACCACGAGGTCCGCGACGATATCGTAGCCAAGATCCAGCAGCGCGTATATCAAGGTCAAATGGGTCTGGTCGTCCTGCACTCCGGACATCACTCCAAGGTGTTCCGCTCCGTCGTCGGCACGACGGGTAACCTCTCCTGGGGCCGCGAGCAGCGCGAGATCATCTGGTGCGTTAACCCTGCGCATCCCATCGCTGCCGGCATTCCCGATCATTTCTGCCTGGAATCGGAGGAGCTGTACGCCGAGCCGTTCGCCGTCCAGCCCGATGAGCTGATCTTCACCGCTTGGTTTGAGGATGGCTATATCATGCGAAACGGCATGGTCTTCAACCGTGGCTACGGAAAGGTGTTCTATTTCCAACCCGGTCACGAGACCTGCCCCTCCTATCATAACGAATACGTTGAACGCATCATCCGCAACGGCGTGCATTACGTAAAGCCGAACAGCTTCGGCTTTGAGATCCCGGAGGGTGCTCCTTGCGTCCATCCCCATAAGGTCACCGATGAATTCCAAGCCTGAGATCTCCCTGCGCCGCCGCACGTGGCTTGTCGCACTGATCGCCCTTGTGGGCTGCGGCGCCATGGCATTGGTGGACGGCGTCTGGATGCCACATTATTTTGTCAAATCCGCCGTCAAGCTGACGCTGTTTTTGCTGCTTCCGCTGCT
The DNA here is from genome assembly GCA_017452545.1 of Clostridia bacterium. Lineage (GTDB taxonomy): Bacteria > Bacillota > Clostridia > Oscillospirales > CAG-272 > SIG644. Next base: position 26,478 of record JAFTME010000107.1, read on the forward strand.
CTACAGCCGCTATGACCGCTCCGTCCGACTGCGCGAGCTGCTCCGCTTTGATAAGCGGGGCGCCGCCGTCGCGCTGCTACTGGGACTCGGCGTCTATGCCGTGATTCTCGGTGGCTACTTCCTCTTGCGCGGCGTGTTTGATTTTTCAGGCGTAGCCACCGCGCTCTCCGAAAACGCAGGCGTCAACCGCGATAACTTTGTCTTTGTCGCGCTCTATATCTCGCTGATCAACTCGGCGCTCGAGGAATTTTTCTTCCGCGGCTTTATCTTTCGCAGCCTGCGAGAGAACGGCGCCATCTTTGCCTATCTGTTCAGTTCAGTCGCTTTCGCACTGTATCACGTTGCCATGATGATCGGCTGGTTTTCCCTGCCCCTGACGGCGCTGATTATTGCCGGATTGATCGTCGGCGGTGTCATTTTCAATGCCCTTAACGAGCGCTTCCATACGCTGTATGTTTCCTGGGCCGTGCATATGTTTGCCAACTTCGCCATCAATACCATCGGCTTTATCCTGTTGCTTTAATCCTATGAGCTTAACAAACGGCTGTCGCAAATTGCGGCAGCCGTTTTTCGTATACCGACGCCCCATTTCAGCCATACTCAATACAGATGAAAATCCACCCGCACAATCCAAAGTTTTTTGAAAGGGAGCGTGAGGGGGAAGCTTTTTTCAAAAAAGCTTCCCCCTCGCAAAAAAACAGATCTATGTCCATTCACCTCATGCACATTCTGACCGACACCAATATCGGCGGCGCCGGAACGCTGCTTTGTAACCAGCTTCGCGCCCTGGATCGCCGCCGCTTTACCGTCACCGTCGTCCTGCCGCACGGCAGTCGCCTTGCCGATCGCATCGCCGCCATCCCCGCCCCAACGCGTATCGTTTACAGCAGTCGAGGTGCCGATCGTTCCGCCGACCTCAAAGCCATCGGTGACTACCTTCGCATTTTTCGAACACACCGCCCCGACATTGTCCACACACACGCCTGCCTATCCGCCCGTATCGCCGCCCGCATCGCTCGCATCCCCGTCTGCCTCCATACCCGACATTGTGTTTTTCCGCTCAAGCCATGGCAGCAGAGGGGAGCCATCGCCCCCCTTCATCGCCTGCTCTATCGCACGGGCGACCGACTGCTCTCCGACGGCGTCATCGCCGTAGCGGAGGCGGCAAAGCAAAATCTGCTCGCCCTCGGTGCCGATGAGCAGCGCATTCGTGTCATTGTCAACGGTGTCTATCCCCTTCCCATTCCCTCGCCCGCGCGCGTCGAAGCGCTTCGCGCCGCTCTGCAGCTTCCCACCGATGCCTTTGTCGTCGGTATGGTCGCACGCCTTGAGCCCTATAAAGGACATCAAACTCTGCTTGAGGCAGCCGCGCGCTGCTTGCAAGTAAGCGACCGCTTTTATTTTCTGCTTTTGGGCGACGGAAGCTGCGCCGATGCGCTTCACCGGACCGCGTGCGAGCTCGGCATCTCAGCGCATATCCGTATGGTCGGCTTTGTCGAAGACGTAGCCCCCTATTACGGCTTGATGAACGTCAACGTCAACGCCTCCTACGGCACCGAAACCTCCAGCCTTGCCCTCTCGGAGGGCATGAGCCTCGGCATCCCTGCCGTGGCGTCCACCTACGGCGGCAACACCTATATGGTGCGCGACAGGGTCAACGGGCTGCTCTTCCCGACGCACGACAGCATAGCCCTCAGTCATGCGCTGCTGCGTCTCTTTCAGGACGAGCCTCTGCGTGAGCAGCTCTCCCTTGGTGCCCGTGCCTTCTTCGAGCAGCATCTGACCGCTCAAGCCATGACACGGCAAATGGAGGAATATTACAACGCACTGTATGAGCAAAAAAAGCGACACAAAAGCAAAGCCTCAGCCGCACTGTAAGCGATAGGGACGGCTCACAAAAGTGAGACGTCCCCGTCGTTTATTCTTTATCGTATTTGAGCGCCTCGCGCATCAGCACCGGTGTGACGTTGGGATACGTCAGATTTTCAGGCAGCTCCTCAAACGCCTGCACACGCGCCATTTCGCTTTCTGGCAACATACCAAGTGAACGAACCTTGGCAAGAAATACCCTGCCGTTGGAATGCCCCTTGTCGTCATAGCCATAGTAATCACAAACGGGGATGATCTCGGCATCGCTGACGCCGCTTTCTTCATAAAGTTCGCGTCGCGCCGCATCCAAGGGAGTCTCACCGGGCTCAATGTGACCGCCCTGCGTCTCCCAGGTATCCCGTTTTTTGTGTCGACTGAGCAGCCAACATCCTTGATACCACGCGCACACGACTACGTATTTATAATCCTTCAACGCTCCAAGCGGATATATACGACACCGCAAAGACAACCGCGTTTGCTGTTCATCCATACCAATTCCTCAAATCTTCTTCAGCTTCGCATACGTCGCCATCAGCTTTTTGGTTCCCACGCGGTCAAAGGCGACCTCCAGCAGCGTATCCGACGCCATGCCCTTGGTAGAAAGAATGACGCCCTCGCCAAAGAACGGATGGCGAACACGGTCGCCCGCCGCAAATGTGCCACCACCTGCGACAGCACCGCCGCCTGCAGCACTCTTGCCTCCGTACAGCGGCTTTCCGACCGTGATGGGATCACCGACACCGCCGCCCACACGGCGCTGCGGATGCGGCGCAGCAGCAAATCCGCTGTACGCGGGCTTTGCCGTGCGAGAGGAGTCCTCCTCGATCAGAGCCTCGGGAATTTCCGATACAAAGCGCGAGATGGGATTGAACGCCGTCGATCCGTAAAGCAGGCGAGTGCGCGCGTGCAGGATCAGCAGCTCGCGCTTGGCACGGGTAATGGCAACGTAAGCAAGTCGCCGCTCCTCCTCCATCTCGGCGTTCCCCGCCGTAATGGTCTGCATACCGGGGAAAATGCCGTCCTCCATGCCGGGCAGGAACACAATGGGAAACTCCAGTCCCTTTGCCGAGTGAATGGTCATCATGACCACGGCATCCGCGCTTTCGTCGTAACGGTCAACGTCGGCAACCAGCGCGTTTTCCTCCAAAAATCCGGTCAGCGTCGGCTCCTCGGCGTTGCGGCAATACTCGATCACGCTGGATTTGAACTCCTCCAGGTTCTCAAGTCTGTCCTTTTCCTCCTCGCCCGCATCAATCAGCATCTGACGGTAGCCTGTCTGGTCCAACACGGCGTCAACCAGTGCGGGCAGCTCCATGTCCGCCGCCTCACGTGACAGCTTGTTGATCATGTGCGCAAAATTGTACAGCGTCGCTGCCGCTCTCTGCAGCGCCACGTACTGATGCGCACACTCCATGACCTCAAACATCGAGAGCCCCTGCTCTGCCGCAATGCTCTCCACTGCCTCCAGCGTCTTGTCGCCGATCTTGCGCCGCGGCTCGTTGATGATGCGCAGCAATCTCTCTCGGTCGTTATGATTGTTGACCAGCTGCAGATATGCCACAAGATCGCGGATCTCCTTGCGATCCGAGAAGCGAACGCCACCCAGCATACGGTACGGCACCGCACTCTTGGCAAACGCGCGCTCAATGCTGTTGGATTGTGCATTGGTGCGATACAGCACGGCAAAATCGCGGAATTTTGCAGTTCCCTCCGCCACGCGACGGTTGACCTCGTCTACAATGTATCTCGCCTCGGCGTTTTGATCGTCCAAGCCGACCAAACGGATCTTCTCTCCGCCGCTCTGTGCCGTCCAAAGTCGCTTGCCCTTGCGCCCCTCGTTGTGCGCAATGACCGCATTGGCAGCATCCAGAATATTTTGCGTCGAACGATAGTTCTGCTCCAGCTTAATAACTCGCGCATCGCTGAACAGACGGTCAAACGAAAGAATATTCTCGATCGTCGCGCCGCGGAAGCGATAAATACTCTGATCGTCGTCACCAACGACCATCAGATTGCGATAACCGCCCGAGAGCAGCGTGGTCAGCGCGAGCTGCGCCGCATTGGTGTCCTGGAACTCATCCACACATACGTAGCGGAAGCGACGCTGATATTGCTGCAGTACCTCCGGCTGCTCGCGCAGTAAACGAACCGTCTGCATGATAATGTCATCAAAATCCATCGCGCCCGAGGCAAGCAGCTGCTTCTGATATTCCTCGTAAACGCGAGCGATCTGCTTGAGTCGGTAGTCTACCCCCGCTTCAGTCGCGTAATCGTCCGGCGTCAACAGCTTGTCCTTGGCGTGGCTGATCGCGCTCATCACACTTTTGATGGGAAATGCCTTCTCATCCACGTTGCACTTTTTCATGGCAGCGGCAATCGCCTTTTTGCTGTCATCCATATCGTAGATGGAAAACTCCTTGGGATAGCCGAGAAGCGTACCGTGCACGCGCAGAATGCGCATACAAATGGAGTGGAAGGTGCCGGCCCAGATGTCGTTTGCCACGCTCTCCTCCTCAAAGGAGGCACGCAAGCGGCTCTTGATCTCGCCCGCCGCCTTGTTGGTAAAGGTAATGGCAAGCATCTGCCACGGCGGACAGGGGTTGCTGATAAATTCGGGCAGAATATCCTCGATCTCCTCGCAGGACAGCGCCAGCGCCCGCTCATAGGTAGCAATCTGCTCCTCGGTGATCCCGTAGGGCACGTAAGTGGACTCATAGGCGTTGCCGTAGCGAATAATAAACGCAATGCGCTTGACCAGCACCGTCGTCTTTCCGCTCCCCGCCCCGGCAAGGATCAAAAGCGGATGATTGACGGCAAACACCGCCCTCCGCTGCTCGGGATTGAGATTTTCGTATACCTTATCAAATAACGCGCGCTTGGCACGTAAATACCGTTCACTTAGTTGTTCAGTCATGATCGTTCATCCTCTTCCTCTTTGATCGTTCCACTAAAAAAATACAGAATTATTGTATCATAAATACACCGGAAAGTCAATGCGTTCGGTTGTAAAAATTGGGATGCTGCGGTAAGACTTGAACCTGCTCGGCTTCACCTTGCTGCAAGTTTGCCTGCCGCGTGATATGTTCTGCAATATTTAAAGATCGTACAGCGGCAGGTGGGTTCGAGTTAACCACTCTCGATGCAAAAAAGAACCGCTTGGGCATACCCAAGCGGTTCTTTTTTGCGAAAGACTACCTAAACGGAGCAGAATCGAGGTAAAAAAGCCTAAAAGTACACCAGGTTAAAGTTGTTTATATAGCAAGGAGATTGTCGACTTAAAATACTGTTCTTGGAAATGTGTTAATTCCGCAATCTCTTCCTGCGTAAAAGTCATACCATCCGGTGCAACTACCCATTTATGTTCTATATCATTCTCACGATTGATAATGGCTATTATTCTTCCGGTAAACTCAGAAACAGGCTCATTCACGCCTAAAATATAAGCGTCCTCTTCTTCGCCATCTGCCGCCATTGTTCCATTAATATAGCCATAGTTTATAGGATAATGTATATCCGGATGCTCAGGATGAAAACTTCCAAGTGGTCTGTCAACGGTTACCGTAACAATTGGGCCAATCATTTCCCATTCTCCTTTGCGGTGTTGATAGAGGCAATGAGAATTCGACGGATCGTTCCGCATTGATTATAGAGATCAACAGTTGTTTCTCTGTTCAGAATGTCGGATTTCACAAACAGCTCCAACCAGTATTCAGTCTCGTAACACTCTTTTAAGGCAATTTGCAATTTGGCAATAAAGTCAGGCTTTCCGTGTGCATAATTTGCCTCATGGATATTTGCACCAATTGAGGTGGCAGAACGCTCCAATTGATTGACAAGAGAATAATGGCCTTTGATCGTTTCACAGAGTTTAATTATCTTAATAGCGAAACCCATAGATAATTCAACGAGCTTATTTTCTTTCATTATCCTCACCTCTGCAAATATTATAGCATATTTAATGAAATATTGCTACGCAATATGAAATAATCCTTTGGATTATGAAATATTTTGCCTTAGCGGCAAAATGTGAAATAAAATAAATCCCTCATACGCCGCTGCGTATTTCATAGCGTCAGCTATTTCATAACGCGAAGCGTTATTTCACAAATCCCGCAAGGGATTTATTTCATTGAAAAGAACCCACACTTGTCGTAGACAAATGCGGGTTCTTTTCTGGTGCCGGTGGTGGGACTTGAACCCACACGATGTTGCCATCAGAGGATTTTGAGTCCACCTCGTCTGCCATTCCGACACACCGGCGCGAGATGTATTATAGCACACTTCCTTTACAAAATCAAGAGGGTTTCGCAATTTTTTTAAAAAATCGGCAATAAATTTTACGGAGAGCCACCAAAAAGGCAGCTCTCCGCACGCATAATTGCGAAAGGATTACTTTTGATATTTACCCGTAATACGAGCGACCTCGAACAGGATCCAGCTTGCCTGCTCCTGGTTACCGGAGTCGGCAAGACGGCCGTCGGCTACCCAAGTCTCGGGATAGATCTCGTTGGAGCGCTTATCAACGAACTCCAGAACGTCGTTGAGTCGCTCGGTATTGCCCGTCTTCCACAGATAATACAGCTCCCAACCAAGACCCTTACCAATGACGTGGTTGCCGTGATAAGTTGCTTGATCCTTGTCGTTTACGTCAACAACAACCGCCAGCATATCGATACCGGAATACTTTTGCGTTCCGATCTTCAGATATGCTTCATAGGTGTTCGCCATGATCTCTTCGTTTACTGCGTACCAATCCGAAGCAATGGGAGCAAGGTTGACAAAGGAGAAGCCGCGATAGACCGCGCCGCCCTCGTCCAGAGCGATCAGCTCAGTATAAATCGGCTTGCCCTCAAACTCGGAAACAAGCTCCGTGTGCACTGCCTCAGCAATATCGTCCGCTGCTTTAGCAAACTCGTCGGCGACTGCATTGTCTCCGTACATCTTTGCAACCTGACTCATCTTATGCAGTGCCTCGGAGGCAAAGCAGTTGGTGATCAGGTCGTAGCCATCCCAATATCTGCCCTTACGGGAGTGCTCATAGTTTGGATTATGTACCAGCCCGTTTTCATGGATATAACCGTTGTCAAGGAAATAACGGGTATATTCGATCATCAGATCGTAAACGGAATCCAGGAACTCACCGTACTCCTCTCCGCTCTCCAGCGCAAACATAGCGAATGCGTTCATCCACATATAGTTGCCGTCGACCTGGATCTTGGTCGAAATGGGAGTTACGTTGGAAATACCGGCACGGTAAGAAAGTACAAGCTCCTGCGCTTTACCGTCCACGTGGCAGGCCTGTGCTCTGTCAATGCCTGCCTTTCCGAACCACTGAACCGACTCGGCACGCGAAGCACCGATTTGAATCGAATATGCTTCGTCGGCATTCAGCTTGCTCATCGGCAGCGCGAACTCAAAGTTGTAAGCAGCCGCCTTGCTGCCAAGCGTAGATACGGGGCGCGTAACCTCGCTGATAAGCGCATCGCCCTTGTAAAGCGAAACCGTAAAGGTATCCTCTGCGGCAGCCGTGCCAACAGCCGCGAGATACAGCTGTGCGGAGGTTACAAGCTTGGAATTCAGAGTAGAGGAAAGCGTCTGCTTTGCCTCAACACCGCCGCCAACCTTAACGCCGACAGCCGTGCGGGTACCGGAGTACTCGGGATATACACGCAGCGCATAGGTCTCACCCAAAGGTGCCTTGTCACCGTCTGCGCTCTTGTATGCAACGGTTGCAGCCGCAGCCGTAGCCCATACAACGTCGCCCTTCTCCGCATAGACGGAAAGGCCATAGGTTTTCCCCTCCGTAACCTTAACGGAGCCGAAATCAAAGGCAACCTTGCCGCCGCTCGTCTTTACCGTAGCCGTTTTCACTTCCTTACCGTCGGCATCCACCAGCGCACCGTACAGATTGGTCTCCACGCTGCAGGTCGCGTCGATCTCGATGGTATCGATCACATCACCCTTTGCAACAAAGGTCTGGGTAACCGCGTTGCCCTTGCCGACCAAGGAGTTATCCGTGCGGATGCGGTAGCCGATCACCTGACCGTTGGAAACCCAACCGCCAAAAGCAGGAACGTCGAAGTTGTAGCCGGAACCACCGCTGGTCTTACCAAAGGAAATGATGTTGCCCGTTGCATTTTCTGCCCAAACGCTGAGAACGTACTTTTCGCCCGCCTCAACGTCTACCGGTTCGTCAAATTTAAAGGTGTACCAGTCCTTGCCCGAGCCGAGGTCTGCAATATCGCGGGAAATTTTACCGATAGAGTCATCTCCGGGCTCGGTACCGAGGCTGACAACGATCTCGCCCTCCTTACCGGCAAGCTCCAGATATACAGAGATCTCGCTGACATTATCAAACGGAAGCATGATCTTCTGTGCACAGCCATTGGTCGGCATATTGATCTTGTAAAGTGCAATGGAGGTATCCTCGGAGGAAACGGACGTGCCGACCTTTCCAAGCTCGGGTGCCTCATAGGACATATCCTTGTCGATATAATCCCAAACGCTGTTTGCCGTCAACTCACTCATAATATGATGCGCAAACGGAGCGTTCGTCGCCTTGTGATAGGACGCCATAAAACGAAGAATGCTCATTGCCTCGTCCATATCGCCCTCAGCGATGTGCGCCATGACCTGAATAGACGCGTCACGAACAAACATACCCTGATATGCGCCTGTCAGAGACGTCTGCGCATAGCCGTTCTCGTGCAAGCGATCCAGCATCGTCTTGTAGGTAGCATCATACAGCTTTTGTCCTTTTTCAGACAACTTTACATACTGATCCATATCGTCCTCCTTGCCTCCATCGGGATTTTCAGGCTGGTCGGGAGTTTGCTCACCGTCCTGCGACTGATCGGGGGTGGGATCCGGCTCCTCGTCCGGCTTTTGGCACGCGGTCAACAGGGTGCCAAGAACAAGCACCAATGCCAGCAGCATCGCCAGCGCTTTGATTACCGTCGGCTTCATTGTGAAATCTCCTTTTTATATATGTTTTTTGAGTATAGAAAAGGCTGCCAGCGCGGGGGTGACAGCCTTTATTCCGGATTTACGCCTTACCGACCGATCCGAACAGCTCCATTTTTTCTTTAACGGTAGCCTTGATCGCCTCATAACCGGGTGCGAGAACCTTACGGGGGTCAAAGCCCTTGCCGGAGAGGTCCTTGCCTGCTTCGATATACGCGCGGGTTGCCGCGGTAAAGGAAAGCTGGCATTCGGTGTTGACGTTGATTTTGGACACGCCAAGGCTGATCGCCTTCTGAATCATGTCCGCAGGAATACCGGTTCCGCCGTGCAGAACGAGCGGCATCTCACCCGTCAGCTGCTGAACTGCGTCCAGCGTCTCAAAGGACAGGCCCTTCCAGTTTGCGGGATACTTGCCGTGAATGTTGCCGATACCGGCAGCCAGCATATCGACGCCCAGATCAGCGATCTTCTTGCACTCCTCAGGATCGGCACACTCGCCCATACCGACGACACCGTCCTCCTCGCCGCCAATCGAGCCGACCTCCGCCTCAATGGACAGACCCAGCGCGTGAGCAACGTTGACCAGCTCCTGCGTCTTGGCGATGTTCTCCTCGATGGGATAGTGAGAGCCATCGAACATGATGGACGAGAAGCCTGCCTTAATGCACTTATAGCAGTCCTCGTAGGTACCGTGGTCCAGATGAATGGCTACGGGAACGGTAATGTTCAGCGACTCGATCATTGCCTTTACCATGTCGGCTACGACCTTGAAGCCCGCCATATACTTGCCTGCACCTGCGGAAACACCAAGGATGACGGGAGAGTTGCACTCCTGCGCCGTGGTAAGAACCGCCTTGGTCCACTCGAGGTTGTTGATATTGAACTGACCGACCGCATAATGACCGGCCTTTGCTTTTTTCAGCATTTCTGCTGCGGATACTAACATTGATTTGATCCTCCGTTATATTGATACACATATTATAACAAATATCGTCCGTTTTGTCAATAAGCCGCGCGCAAGACGGCAAACTTTTTTGTGAATAAATATTCTTTCTGCGCAGGGAATATTCACATAACAAGGAATAATATTCACCCCGACTATTGACAAGAGCGTACCCATGTGCTATAATACAGTATTATGACACTTTGGTCGCATTTTTACACGAAACAGAAAGGACAATCGTATGATCGATCTGAAAGGAAGAGATTTTCTCAAGCTGTTGGACTATACCCCCGAGGAGCTTGAGGGGCTGCTGGCGCTCGCCGCCGAGCTCAAGGCAAAGAAAAAAGCGGGCATCCCGCATAAAATACACGAGGGAAAAAACGTCGCCCTGATCTTCGAGAAGACCAGCACCCGCACACGCTGCGCCTTTGAGGTCGCCGCACACGATCTCGGCATGGGAACGACCTACCTTGACCCCACCGGCTCGCAGATCGGTAAAAAGGAAAGCATCGCCGATACCGCGCGCGTGCTGTCCGGCATGTACGACGGCATCGAATACCGCGGCTTCGGCCAGGAGATCGTCGAGGAGCTGGCACACTATACCTCCGTTCCCGTCTGGAACGGTCTGACCAATGAATTCCACCCCACCCAGATCCTTGCCGATTTTCTGACCATCAAGGAAAAATTCGGCAAGCTCAAGGGCATCAACTTTGTCTACATGGGCGACGCCCGCTATAACATGGGCAACTCGCTGATGGTCGGCTGCGCCATGATGGGCCTCAACTTCACCGCCTGCGCCCCCCGCGCCTACTTCCCCGACGCTGCGCTGATCGAGCAGGCACAGGCCCTGGCAAGCAAGAGCGGCGCTACGCTGCGCTTTATCGAGGACCCGGCCGAGGCTGCCGCCGGTGCCGACGTCATCTATACCGACGTCTGGGTGTCCATGGGTGAGCCGATCGCCGTTTGGGAGGAGCGCATCCGCGACCTCTCCCCCTATCAGGTCAACGCCGCACTCATGCAAAAGGCAAACCCCGGTGCCGTCTTTATGCATTGCCTCCCCGCCTTCCACGACATGAAAACGACGGTCGGCAAGGAAATGGGAGAGAAATTCGGGCGTACCGAAATGGAGGTCACCGACGAGGTCTTTGAATCGGCACAGTCGGTCGTTTTCGACGAGGCGGAAAACCGTATGCACACCATCAAGGCGGTCATGGCGGCTACCCTGTGACGTATCGCGAGAAAAATCAGAAAAAACAACGGAAAAACCGTACTTTTGCCAAGAATGCTCTTGACAAAGTCGGCTCTTTATGCTACAATACATCCAACCGATAGAGGCGCATCTTGAGATCAGTACCCCCTGCATATGCGGCAGACCGTGCCGACGGGGTGAAAGGCTCGGGTGCCGAAGATACCCTGTGGTACAAGGGTGTTCTGGCAACAGGAAATAAGATTTTTGTTGCTGTCGCAGAAATGCGGAGCGCTATCTGAGTTTGATCCAATATATCCAACCGGTACGGGTGTGCTTTCCCTGTGCCCACTTACGGATATTTGTGCAAATGACGGTGGCTGCTTGATCGGCAGCCACCTTTTCCATGTAAAAAATCACGTTAAAAATAAAGGAGATCGTTATGAGCAATCCCATTTTCCGCGGTGCAGCCACCGCCATTATCACCCCCATGAGAGAAAATTCCATCGACTACGAGGCATACGGCAAGCTGATCGACTGGCAGCTGAACGAGGGCATCAACGCCATTGTTGCCGCCGGTACGACGGGCGAGGGCTCTACCCTGACCGACGAGGAGCACCGCGAGGTCATCCGCTATACCGTTGAGCGCGTCGCTCACCGCGTTCCCGTCATCGCGGGCACCGGCTCCAACGACACCGCCTACGCCATCGACCTGACTCGCTTCTCCTGCGAGGTCGGCGCCGACGCCATGCTGGTCGTTTCCCCCTATTATAACAAGGCAACACAGAACGGTCTGATCAAGTCGTTCACCGCCATTGCCGACGCCAGCGATAAGCCGATCATTCTTTATAACGTTCCCTCTCGCACCGGCTGCAACATTCTGCCCAAGACGGCAGCTGCCCTTGCAGAGCACCCCATGATCACCGCCATGAAGGAAGCCAGCGGCAACATCTCCCAGATCGCCGAGCTTGCTGCCCTGACCCGCGGTAAGATGGATATCTATTCGGGCAACGACGATCAGATCGTCCCCGTTCTCTCTCTGGGTGGACAGGGCGTTATCTCCGTTCTGTCCAACGTCATGCCCCGCGCAACGGTTAACATCTGCAACCGCTTCTTTGCCGGCGACGTCGCCGGCAGCTGTCAGCTGCAGCTCGACCTTCTGCCGCTGATCAACGCACTGTTCAGCGAGGTCAATCCTATTCCCGTCAAGGCTGCCATGGCTGCCATGGGCTATTGCGAGGACATCCTTCGCCTGCCCCTGACCCCCATGGAGGACGCAAATCGCGAAAAGCTGCTCGCGCTGATGAGGGCGCAGGGGCTGATCGCATAAACGGAGGCGCATCATGAGCATTCGAATTCTGATCTGCGGTATGAACGGGCGTATGGGACAGCAGGTCACCGCAACCGTCACCGCCGGCTACCGCGATACCGTCCTCGTCGCAGGCGTGGATACCAATCCCTGCACGGGCAGCGTTCCCTGCTACACCTCGCTGCAGGACGTAACGCAGAGCGTGGACTGTATCATTGACTTTTCTCATCATAGTGCAACCGCCTCGCTGACCGACTACGCCTGCCGCCGCGGCATCCCGCTGGTCATCGCCACCACCGGGCAGACCGAGGACGAGCTGGCGATGATCCGCAGCGCCTCCGAGCAAATCCCCGTCTTTTTCTCCGCCAACTATTCTCTTGGCGTCGCCCTTTTGGTCGAGCTTGCAAAAAAGGCAGCCGCCGCCATGCCCGACGCCGATATCGAGATCGTCGAAAAGCACCATAACCGTAAGCTGGATGCTCCCAGCGGAACCGCACTGATGATCGCCAACGCCATCCGTACCGTCAGAGAAAAGGCGCAACTCGTCTGCGGCAGATCGGGCATGGCAAAGCGCACTCCCGAGGAGATCGGCATTCACGCCGTCCGCATGGGCAATATCATCGGCGAGCACGAGGTGCTCATCGGAACCGACTCCCAAACCATTACCATCAAGCACGAAGCACACAGCCGCTCGCTGTTTGCTGAGGGTGCCGTGGCTGCCGCCGCCTTCCTTGTCGGACAGCGCGCCGGACTTTACGACATGAAATCGCTGCTTGGCTGATACGAGGTTGCTATGATCTGTAACAATATTACCATTCAAAACAATACGCTGTATTTCGGCGGACTGGATACCACCGCACTGATCAAAAAGTACGGCTCTCCGCTGTATCTGATCGACGAGGCTCGCATCCGTCATAATTGCCGCGTCTATATGCAAGCCATGCGCCAAGCCTTCGGTGAGAGCGCTCTTCCGCTGTACGCAGGTAAGGCTGCCTGCTTCAAGCGAATGTATGAAATCATCCGTGAGGAGGGCATGGGAGCTGACGTCGTCTCTGTCGGTGAGATCTACACGGCATACCGCGCAGGCTTCCCCATGGAAAAGACTTACTTCCACAGCAACAATAAGACCGACGAGGATATCGTCTACGCCATGGAGCACGGCGTCGGCGCCTTCGTCGTCGACAACGTCGAGGAACTGTACGCCATCGACCGCGAGGCAACCGCGCGCGGCATCAAGCAAAAGGTGCTGCTGCGACTGACACCGGGCATCGATCCCCACACCTACGAGGCTGTCGCCACAGGGCGCGTCGATTCCAAGTTCGGCTCCGCCATCGAAACGGGGCAGGCATACGCCATCACCCGCGAGGCGCTGCAGCTCGGCGGTATCCACCTCGCAGGCTTCCATTGTCACGTCGGCTCTCAGGTGTTTGACTCCGAGGTGTTCCTGCGCGCAGGCGAGATCATGCTCGCCTTTGTCGCCGAGATCTACCGCAAGGAGGGCTACCTCGCCGAGGAGCTGGACCTCGGTGGCGGCTACGGCGTCCGCTATCTTGAAAGCGACCCCTATATTGATATTGCCGCCAACGTCGCACAGGTCGCCGACCATCTTAAGCTGACCGCAGCCTCGCTGAATATCCCCCTCCCCGCCATCCGTATGGAGCCGGGACGCAGCATCGTCGCCGATGCCGGCATGACGCTGTACACCGTCGGTACCATCAAGCGCATCCCCGGCTATAAAAACTATGTTTCGGTGGACGGCGGCATGACGGATAACCCCCGCTATGCCCTCTATCGCTCCCCTTATACCGTCCTGCTTGCCAACCGCGCCTCCGAGCCCTGCGACTTTGTTTGCTCCGTGGTCGGTCGTTGCTGCGAGAGCGGCGATATCCTGCAGGAAAACGTCTCTCTTCCCGCCTCCGTCAGCCGCGGCGATATCCTTGCCGTCCTGACCACGGGCGCCTACAACTACGCCATGTCCTCCAATTATAACCGCATCCCCCGCCTGCCCGTCGTCATGGTCAACGCCGCAGCCGCAGACGGAAAAACGGACTATATCGCCGTGCGCCGTGAAACACCCGAGGACGTGTCGCGCAACGACCTCTGATTCAAAGGAAAGGAGCTCCATATGATCAAACGAAAGCTTAGCATGGTTGGTCGCTTTGCCTGCCTCTATGTTGCCGTATTTATTCTCGGCTCTGCCATTTTCGGTGTCCTGACCGAGCACGTCGGAGACTATCAGCTGCTGCGCCTGATCATTATGAGTGCCGTCGCCGCCCTGATCATGACGGCAGGCGTGACCGTATTTCGCATCCGCAGTCCCCGCCTTAAGCGCGCCTTTCGCGAAGCAGCCACCAAAGGGCACGGCTCCGGCACCGTCATCTTCAAATCCGGTGAATTTTTTGCCGAGCTGCTGGTTACCGTCGCAACGCTGCTGCTTGCTGCCGTACTGCTGCTCTTCTCGGGAAAGCAGCTGCTCAAATCGGACGCGATCACCAACACCACGCTGGCAACTTACGTCGTCCTTGCAGGAACCATCTCCTTTCTGCTGCTCGACGGCATCAGCTGGGCGATTACAACTGCCTTCCTGCGCAAGCAATAACGTCTTGCATATACAAAATGGGGTTGACCTTCTTTTGAAGGTCAACCCCATTTTTATTATTTCTTCTGAACCGCCATCGCGCACCAGCCGTTGTCAATCGCCTTTTCAATAACGCCAAAGCCGTGCGCCTCCAGCGCCGCTACAACGTCATCGCTGCGCTCCTCGATGATGCCCGATACCAGCAGCACCGTGTTCTCGTGCATCAGCTCACCAACGTCAGGCGTCATGCGAATGATAATATCTGCAACAATATTCGCCGTGATCAGATCGTACGCCCCCTCAGAGCGATCGACCTGGCGCAGCAGATCGGACACTCCGCAGATAATGTTGGTCTGTCCGCTGTCCTTGACGTTTTCGTTTGCCACACGCACCGCCATCGGATCAATGTCGTAAGCGCGGCAGCTTCCCGCCCCCAGCTTGGAGGCACAAATGGCAAGAATACCGCTTCCCGTACCGACGTCCAGCATACGGCATCCGGGCTTGGTGTATTTTTCCAAAAGACCGATCACCAGTCGCGTCGTCTCATGCGAGCCGGTACCAAACGCCATGCCGGGATCCATGGTAACAATGATCTCACCGGGCTTGGCCTCGTATTTCTCCCACGCGGGAACGATCACGATGCGCTCACCAATGTGCAGCGGCTTGTAGTACGCCTTCCACGCGTTTGCCCAGTCCTCCTCGTTGACACCGTCGATCTCGATTTTGGCATCTCCCTCCAGCCCCTCCTCGGCAAGGCGGGCACGGATAAAGGCAAGATCGTCCGCAAAGGAACGGTCACCGGGAACGAAAACGGATACCGAGGCAATGGTCTTGTCTGCGTTGAGAATGCTCTCGTCGATTAAATCGCCGTAGCAGGTCTTGAGATCAATATCGCTGTAGTCCTCGATCATCAGATTGTTGTTGACCATGCTCATGATGGCAACCATGTCGTCCAGCCTTGCCAGCGGAACGGTTACCTTGATCTGCGTCCATTCGCGCACGTCACCGCGATCCTCGCAGCAGTAATCCTTATCTATCATGCTGTCTCTCCCTTATTTCTTTCGCTTGAAAAATCCGGTACGCTTGGTGTAGTTGCTCTCACCGCAGCTCTCGGCAAACGCCCGCATAGCGTTGATCTGCTTTTCCGTCAGACTGCGCGGGATCTCCACCTTGACGGTAAAGATCAGATCTCCGCGACGGTTTTGTGTACGCGGAACGGGAATCCCCTTGCCGCGAACGGTAAACGTCGTATCCGGCTGCGTGCCGTCGGGAATGGTGTATTTCATGCTGCCCTCAAGCGTGGGGATGTCGATCTCCGCACCCAGCGTCGCCTCGGCAACGGTAATGGGCACCTCACAGTAAATATTAAAGCCATCGCGCTCAAAGGCGGAGTGCTTACGTACCGAAACCGCCACGACCAGATCGCCCGCAGGACCGCCGTTTTTGCCGTCGCAGCCCATTCCGCGCAGCGCAATGCGCTCACCATTGTCAATGCCGGCAGGCACGTTGATGGTCACGTTTTTGTTTTCGCGGCGCGTTCCCGCTCCGCGACAGGTCGAGCAGGGCGTTTTGATGATCTTACCCGTTCCGCGGCAGCTCTCACAGGTAGTCGTCGACTGGAAGGACATTCCGCCCATGCGCTGTACCACTACGCGCTGACCGCTGCCGTGGCAGACCGAGCACGTCTCGGGCGCCGTACCGCTCGCCGCACCGGATCCACCGCAATCGGGGCATTTGCTGATGCGCGTGTAGGTCACGTCCTTCTTGGCGCCAAAGGCTGCCTCCTCAAAGGTAATGGAAATGCGCAGACCGATATCGTCACCGCGCTCGGGCGCATTGGGGTTGCGTCTGCGGGAGCCGCCACCAAAGCCGCTGCCAAAGATCGAACCGAAAATATCGCCAAGATCCCCAAAGTCACCAAAGCCGCCGCTAAAACCGCCACCGTACGCACCGGCACCCGCCGACGGATCAAACGCCGCATGACCGAACTGGTCATACTTTGCTCTCTTGTCCGCATCGGAAAGCACGCCGTACGCCTCGTTGACCTCCTTGAATTTTTCCTCAGCTTCCTTGTCGCCGGGGTTTTTGTCGGGATGATACTTTTTCGCCAGCGACCAGTACGCCTTTTTTATCGCATTTTCGTCGGCACTCTTGTCAATGCCAAGCACCTCATAATAATCTCTTTTTTCTGCCATAATGATCAACCTCTCTTGTCGTTGATAAAGTTTCTGCCGTGATCCACAGCTCCGCCCTGCGGGGACATGGATCGCGGCAGCAACCGCCGATCTGCCAAACACACCCTTGCGGGAAAGGGCTTTCGCCCTTCCCCGCCTTTTTTGTGCTTATCAGTTGCTGTGATCCTCGTAGTTTGCGTCGTAGTAGGTGCCGTCGCCGCCCTGTGCGCCGCCGTTGGGATCGCCCTCAGGTGCGCCACCCTGTGCAGCCTGCTCCTTGTAGACCTTCTCCGCGATGGGATAGAATGCCTTCTGCAGCGCATCGGTGTCTGCCTTGATTGCCTCAACGTCACCGCTCTCAACGGTTGCCTTGAGCTTTGCAATGGCGTCATTGACGGGAGCCTTGTCAGCCTCGGTGATCTTGTCGCCGAACTCATTCATACTCTTCTCGATCTGGAAGATCATGGACTCTGCCTGGTTCTTAACCTCAACAGCCTCCTTGAGCTTCTTGTCCTCGTCGGCAAACTTCTCCGCCTCGCGGACTGCCTTCTCAATATCCTCCTTGCTCATGTTAGAGGAGGAGGTAATGGTAATGTGCTGCTCCTTGCCGGTGCCCTTGTCGGTCGCGGTTACGTTAACGATACCGTTGGCATCGATATCAAAGGTAACCTCGATCTGAGGTACGCCACGGGGAGCGGGAGCGATGCCGTCGAGGTGGAAGCGACCCAGCGTAGTGTTACCGGCTGCCATCTCGCGCTCACCCTGCAGAACGTGAACCTCAACGCCGGGCTGGTTGTCAGCTGCGGTGGAGAAGACCTGCGATTTCTTTACGGGAATGGTGGTGTTTCTGTCAATGATTCTGGTGAAGACGCCACCCAGAGTCTCAATACCGAGAGACAGAGGCGTAACGTCGAGCAGCAGCAGATCCTGTACGTCGCCGCCAAGAACGCCGCCCTGAATAGCCGCACCAACGGCTACACACTCGTCGGGGTTGATGCCCTTGAAGGGATCCTTGCCGATGAACTTGCGAACAGCCTCCTGAACAGCGGGAATACGGGTAGAACCGCCGACCAGCAGTACCTTATCGATCTGATTGATGGACAGACCTGCGTCAGCCAGAGCCTTCTTAGTGGGAACCATTGCACGCTCAACGAGGTCCGCCGTAATGCGATCAAACTCTGCGCGGGTCAGCGTTGCCTCAAAGTGCAGAGGACCTGCTGCCGTTGCGGTAATAAAGGGCAGATTGATCTCGGACGAGGTCACGCCGGACAACTCGATCTTAGCCTTCTCAGCCGCATCCTTCAGACGCTGCATGACCATCTTGTCGTTGCGCAGATCAACACCCTGCTCCTTCTGGAACTTGGTTGCGATCCAGTCGATGATTCTCTGGTCGAAATCGTCACCACCCAGCTTGGTGTCACCGTTGGTAGCAAGCACCTGGAACACACCGTCGCTGATCTCAAGCAGAGATACATCGAACGTACCGCCGCCCAGGTCAAAGACCATGATCTTCTGGTTGTCCTCTTTATCCATACCGTAAGCCAGCGCTGCTGCCGTCGGCTCGTTGATGATTCTCTTGACCTCAAGACCTGCGATCTTACCCGCATCCTTGGTTGCCTGACGCTGTGCGTCGGAGAAGTAAGCGGGAACGGTGATGACCGCCTCGGTCACCTTGGTGCCGAGATAAGCCTCTGCATCTGCCTTGAGCTTCTGCAGAACCATAGCGGAGATCTCCTGAGGCGTGTAATTCTTGCCGTCGATGCCTACCTTGTAATCAGAGCCCATATGGCGCTTGATACTCATAACGGTGCGGTCGGGGTTGGTAATTGCCTGACGCTTTGCCACCTGACCGATCATTCTCTCGCCGGTCTTGGAGAACGCAACGACAGAGGGCGTGGTTCTCGCACCCTCAGGATTGGGGATAACGATGGGCTCGGAGCCCTCGTAAACTGCTACACAAGAGTTGGTCGTACCCAAGTCAATACCGATAATCTTTCCCATGATAAAATTCCTCCTGAAATTCAATAATATTTGTAATCATTTATTAGTTTGCTACCTTGACCATGGCATAGCGAATGACACGGTCGCCGTACATATAGCCCTTTTGCAATACCTCGACGACCTCATTTTCGCCGAAGGCATCATCCTCCACGTGCATCACCGCGTTGTGACGCTCGGGATCAAACTGCTGCCCCAGCGCCTCGATCTCGGTCAACCCCATCTTTTTCAGGGCGTCGTCGAAGCTCTTGAGCACCATTGCCATTCCCTTACTGACCGCATCGGGATCGGTAAAGGCAGTGGCTCTTGCGAGAACGTCACCGATCGGCAGAATATCCTTGACCGCATCGGCATACGCCTCCGTGTAAGCGTTGCTCTTTTCCTTGACCGTACGCTTACGGAAATTGTCATACTCGGCAACCAAACGAACGTACTTGTCATTCATTGCCTCCAGCTCCCGCTGTAAGCTCTCAATGCTCGCCTGCAGCTCCTCAACCGCCGCAGTCGCCGCCGCTTGCTCGCCGTCCTGCTCCTCGATGCTATTCTTCACTTCCTCCGCCATTTGCGTCTGCCTCCTTATCGTGCTTTTCCTGTTGCTCTGCCGTCTCACCCTCACCGATCATAACCGGCGTGCCCGACAGAATATCGGCAATATTGCCGCTGAGTCCCTCCAGCGTGGCAAAAACCTTGGCATAATCCATACGAAGCGGACCGATGACGCCGATCGCGCCCACCGGCTTGCCGTCCTTTTGGATGGTTTTAAAGACCACGGTAGAGTTGTTCATAACCTTGACCGAGCTTTCCGATCCGATTACGACGCCGCGACTGCCGCTCTCCGCCGCATCCGCGATCAGCTCCATCAGATCGTCCTTGCGCTCCAGCGCACCGAGCAAGCCCTGGAGCTGCTCCTTGTCGCTGTACTCGGGATATTGCAGTAGCCTGTCAACACCCGAAACCTTGAGATCCCCGCTGTCCGACTCGCTCATCATCTCATAAATGACCTTCATCACGGGATTGACCAGCGCCGCATCCTCTGCCATATCCGCCTCCATCGCCATTAAGATGGGCAGCGTGATGTCAGCCGCGCGTCGCTCGATCAGATGTGCGTTGAGCGCCGTCGTCAGACGGGCAACCGATGCGGTGTCCACGGGAAGCTCCAGCTTGATATTTTTCGTTTTGACCTCACCGCTCTTGGCGACCATAACCAGAACGAACTGCCCCGGTGCAATATAGATTGCCTCATACCTCGCCGCAACGACCTCGTTGGCGCGCGGCTTGAGAGCAAAGGCGGTGTAGTTGGTTAGATTGGAGGCCAGACTGGACGCCGTCGCAAGGATCTGATCCAGCTCGCTCATCTTCGCCTTGAGAGCCTGATTGATCTGCGCGATCTCTCTTGCCGTCATGACGTAGTGCTCCACCAGAGAATCCACGTAGAAGCGATAGCCAAGCTCGCTGGGCACACGGCCCGCCGAGGTGTGCGGCTGCTCCAGGTACCCCATGTCCTCCAGCTCCGCCATCTCGTTTCGGATGGTTGCCGAGGAGCAGGCGATCTGTTGCATGAGCACCTTTGAGCCGACCGGCTCACCGCCCGCAATATGCGCGTCAACAATAGCCTTGAGTATTTGTTTTTTACGTTCGCTCAAGCCCTGCTGTGCCGAACCCATGACTGCTTCCCTTCCTTTCATCGCTTTCTCGTTCGAAGCGCCCTTTTTTGAATTTTTAGCACTCTATATCACCAAGTGCTAAACTCACGATACAGTTTTACCACATTTGCGCCGTTTTGTCAAGAGGTTTTTTGAATTTTTTTATTATTTTTTGTTCTCAGTGCTAATTTGCTCAAAAATTCACCGTGTATTCATAGAATGTTCTTAAAACTCCGTGTTTTTCATTTTTCCAATAAAAAGCGCCGCCGGGCTTGCGTTGCAGTCGGTCAGATATCGACCCGACGGCAAAGCCGCACCCGGCAGCGAGGTGTTATTTTATTTTTCACTCAGCACGATCGCCGTAACGATACCGTCGCGCAGCGACAGCGTCAGCACCGACGTCTCATCGCGGTAGACCAGCTTGCTCTCGGTCTGCTCGTCGGGCTCGCCCAGCGCCGCGACGGCGGCATCGGCAGCACCGCCGATGGTGACCCCCTTGATCGCCGCACCGTCATCGGTGTAGCAGACCGACGTCACGATCGCCTCCCCGCCCTCAGGTGCGAACACGTACAGCCGCAATGACGGATAAGTGTAAACGTAGTCCTTACCGATGCCCGCACAGCTTGCTGCCTCCTGCATGGTATAATCGTCACCAAGTGCTCCCAACAGCGGCTCGACCGCATCTCCCGCAGCAATTTCGGTGCCGCGGAACGGCAGCGACAGCACCGCGCGCTCTCCTACCGGCGCATCGGGTGCCTCGGACGGACCGCAAGCGCAAAGCGCCGCCGCAAGCCCCATCATCACCGCCAGTACGACGGTCATACACTTAATCGACCTGTTCTTTTTCATGCTCATAACGCTCTGTCCATCCTTTCCATTCATCAAGCAGTCGCCCGTCATCCCGCCTGTCGGGAGCGCCGTACTGCTGCAATATTTCTCCAAAATAATGCGCCGTTTTCTCCGCACCGTGTACGTTGAGGTGCATTCCGCCGTCGTAGGTGTCTGCGCTGTAATCCAGTCCGATCTCGTCGAACGCCTCCAAAAGATTGTAATACGGGATCTCCAGCCGCGCCGCCAGCGCCTCCGTCTGCGCCTCCCATTCCTCGTACCACGGGTACGCCCAGGAGTCGGTCGGTGCCTTGAGCAAGATCAGCTGCGCCCCGTTCTCGCGGCAGAGCAGCGCAATTTTTTCCAGATAATCGACCGCCCGCTCCCCCAAGGCAGGCTCAGTCAGCGGAAGTGCCCCCTCGTGATCGGGGCGCCCGTTTTCGTCGGGCAGAACGCCCGTCTGCATCAGATACCCCTGATAGGACACCGCCATCGGCGGCTCTGCCAGTAGCGTTACGTCGCGCCATGTCAACGTATCCCAACGGTCGTGGTAGCGCAGCAGCGGAAACAGATAAGAAAGCAAGCTCTCCCCCTGCGTCATGCTCGCAGACACGGCAGATAGCTTGGCACGCGAGAGCGGCAGACCGTCCAGCGCCATGCGGTTGTACGCCTCGTTTTGCGGCTCACTATAGCGCAGCGCGTAAGCCCCCAGCACGACGACCGACGGCTGCCCTACGGCAAAGGCGTGCTGCAGCATCGCATAGGAATGCCATAAAAGCTGCTGCGGCGAGCCGCAGGCATAGGCATTGATGCCGTATTCTTTCCACAGCGTAACGGTGGAAATGCTCTCGTAGATCTCGCAATCACCAAGGAAAATGACATCCTCCTCCGCGAACGCATCGACAAACTCACCGATCAGCGCCGCCTCGGGATTGGCAAGCGGATCATGCGGCACCAGCAGCGCCTGCCCCAAGGAAAGCAGAAGCCCCAGCAACAGTATAAACACGCAAGCAGCGACGATCACTCGTATTTTTTTCAAGCTGAGATTCCTCCTCTTCCAAAAATTGGCGAAAGCCACGAAAATAACATCAGAATTGGTTGTAAATAAAATCCGACGCATCATAGCCGTAGCCGTATCGCCCGAAAATGACGATAACAACCAGCATCAGCGCCATCAAAACGGCATAGAGCATCGGACGCCGTCCCAGCGCATCGCGGAACCGACCGCCCCAGCGCGGCGGAGTCTGCGCAGCAGCCCCCCATTTGACCTGAGCCACCTCGCCATCCTCCAGCGTCAAGCGCCCAACAACAGCCATCAGCAGCACGCCAAACGCCAGAAGCCACCACTGCCCCGACGAAAGTCCGAGCGATGACCACACCGTGCCGTCAAGCAACGCGCCATACTGCCGCAAATCAAAAAGACTTCCCCAAAGCGAAAAGGTCAGCGGTACGTCCCGATAAACATCCAACGTCCGCAACAGCCCCACGATCAAAAAGGTGCGCACACAGCAAAGCAGACGATGCAGCTCGCCCTCATAATAATGAGGGAATTTTTTTCGCAGCGGCGCAAATACGCGCGCCAGCTGCTCTCCCAGGATCATTACAACGCCGTTGAGCAAGCCCCACAGTGCAAAGTTGAGCCCCGCCCCATGCCAGATGCCCGTCAGCAGCCAGGTCAGCAGCGTGGTCAGCCACACGGTGACCTGCGTTGCCCATCGCGCCCCCAGTACGTGGCGTAGTCGGGCGCTCACCCATTGTGCCGTTTTGGACAGCGACAGCGGATAAAATACGTAATCGGTAAAGAACGTGCTCATGGTAATGTGCCAGCGCCGCCAGTATTCTCCCACCGTCGTCGAGGCAAAGGGGTGCAGAAAATTCTCCCGTAACCGAATCCCCAGCATCTCCGAGCATCCGATAGCGATGTCCATTCCCCCGGTAAAATCACCGTAGATCTGCACCGTGTACAGCACCAGCAGCAACAGCACGCCAACACCGGAAAAGCGTTCCGGCGCCTGCATGATCGTTCCAACGGCAATCATGGCAGTATCCGCGATCACCAGCTTTTTGAGATACCCCCATACAACGCGCATCAATCCCGCGCTCACGCCCCCCGCATCAAAGCCGACGGGCGTGTACAGCGTCGCGGAAAGCTCTCCATAGCGGCTGATCGGACCCTGCACCAGCTGCGGAAAATAGCAGGAGAACAGGCAAAGACGGTAAAACGAGCGCTCACACGCCACTTTACCGCGGTAAACGTCCACAACGTAAGTGATCAGCTGGAAGGTAAAGAAGGAAATACCCATCGGGAAGATCAGCGAGGAAAGTCGCGGCAACGTCCCCACGGCCTTCGCAACGGCAGGTGCAAATTTAAAGAAGGATAGTCCCAGCAGCAGTATCGCCACACCAAGCAGCATCCATCTCCGCTGCACCGCGCGGCTGCGACGGGAAAACGCCTTTCTTTGCTCCTCCGACCATTCTTCGTGCGCCGCGAGGCTCATCTTCTTTTGGTGCGCCACACGATCGATCTCCCGTGCCACAGCATAAGCCAGCACCGTCATCGACAAAATCAGCAGCACGTTGCGCCACCCGGAGAAGGCATAAAAAACGATGCTCCCGACAAACAGCAGCGGCTTTTGTGCGCACCGCGGCACCGTATAATAAAGGAGGAGCAGACAACCAAAAAAGCACAAAAACGTCATACTGTGCAGCTGCATGTCTTCCCTCCTCCCTTTTGTTTTTTATTATTTCTGCTTAACAGTCCTGCATCCGCTCAACCAAAGCAAATATCGCCTCGGCGGAATTGAAATTGGTCGGCAGAATTTCCTCTACCGGAATGGAGATTTCAAACGCCTCGTTGAGCTCCATGATCAGTGTCACCACATCCAGCGAGGTCAGAATACCATCGTCAACAAGACCGTACGCATTGGCAGCATCGATCTCGGGATGCAGACGCTTCAAAAGATTGATAACGATTTCCATAATCAGATCGGTTCCTTTTTCAATAATAGTGCCACCGCCTCCGCAAGCAGCTCACGGCGGTTCATCTTGCCGTTGGCAGTCTTGGGCAGCGATTGCTTTTGAATGATGCTCCGCGGCATCATATACGGCGCCAGTACCTCACCAAGCGCCGCACGCAACGTGTCCGCCGCCTCGCTGCCCGCATAGAACAGCACCAGCGCACGTACCTCCGCCACGTAAACGCAGCACGCCTGCGCGATCGTATCGCAGCGCATGGCAGCCGCCTCGATCTCGCCCGGCTCTACGCGATGCCCCTGAATTTTGATCTGTGCATCACGTCTGCCGAGAAAGATCAGCTCACCGTGCCCGTTGTATTGCGCCATATCCCCCGTGCGGTAAACCGTCTCGGGATACGCATCGTTGAGCGGGTTTTGCACAAAAGCCGCCGCCGTTTCCTCCTGCGCATGGTCATAGCCAAGCGTCACGCAGCTGCCGCGCAGATAGATCTCTCCTGCCTCGCTGCTCTCACCGTCACGCGGCAAAATCCGCGTCCCTCCCTCCGAGAGCAGCAGCACGTCGGTGTTGTCCAGCGGCGCTCCGATGGGAATTTTTTCATCCGGCTCCAGCGCACGGTCAGCACGCCAAACGCAGGACATTCCCGTTGCCTCGGTCGGACCGTACAACTGATAAAAAACGGCATCAGGCAACGCAGCCCGCCAGCGGTCGTAATGCGAGCGTGGAAACACCTCGCTGCCAAAGACCACCGTTTTGAGTGTCGTAGGCGGATATTTTTCCAACGCGCCCAGCGCCGAGATCTGCAAAAATGCAGAAACCACCCAGCAAACGGTGTTGATCTGCTGTTCCCGCAAATAGGTCAGCAGCTGCATGGGAAATGCAAACGCCGTGCGCGGGATCAGATACGTCGTCGCTCCCGCCACCAGCGTGGATAAGATCTCCTTGAGCGGCGCATCAAAATACAGCGGCGATTGGCAACCAAAAACCGATGCCTGCGACACACCGAGTGCCGGCAGCAGCGCCTCAGCGTAATCGATCACCGAGCGATGACACGCCACAACACCCTTGGGGCGCCCCGTCGAGCCGGAGGTAAATACCATATAGATCGGATCGGTGTCGATCTGTCGCGTACGCACAAGTGCAAGTGCCGTCTCGTCAATCTCTGCCGCTCTCAATGTTTCAATATCAACGACAGGCAGCGACAGCCCCTGCGCTCGCGCAGCATTTTTTGCGTCGCAGATCACAAGCGATACCCCCGCGCGCGCGACAATATCGATGATCCGCGCCTCGGGCATGGAAGCATCCAGTACGACGTAGCACCCACCGGCTGCGATCACGCCCAGCATCGCCGCGATCGTCGAGGGGTGGCGATCCATGAAAACGGCGATCCGCGCCCCTTGCCCACCACGGGAGAGAAGCGAACTGCCAATGCGCCGCGTCGCAGACAATAGCGCCGAAAAGCTCAACGCCTCGCCGCCGTTACCGTCCGAAAAAGCCGTTTTGTCGGGCAAACGCGCAGCCGTCGCCTCTAAATATTGCAATATATTCTTGATACGCATCCCGTCACCTCGCTCATTCGGTAATGCCCAGCTCGGGCGTGGGCGTAATCACCCGGCTCTCAACCGCGGGATACCCCGTGTGATCATAGCTGTAAAAGTGCGGACGAACCGCATTGTACGCCAAAATTTGCGCCTCCGTCAAAAGGCAGCCACTGTGCTGATAGCCGTCGTGACGCAGCTCGGTCGTGTCAAAATAATACCACCGCTCACGCTCGCCATCCTCGGCAATGTTGACCATCAGAAAATAGTGCGTGTCCTCGGTCAAGCCGTCCTGCCGCTGGATTTCGCGGTAAGGA
This sequence comes from Clostridia bacterium, assembly GCA_017452545.1. Taxonomy (GTDB): domain Bacteria; phylum Bacillota; class Clostridia; order Oscillospirales; family CAG-272; genus SIG644. The sequence goes on from JAFTME010000107.1 coordinate 52,797, forward strand.
ATGCCCAGTCGGTGCAAAAGCGCCTTGGCGGCTGAAAAATACGAGTGACAATCCCCGCTTCCCCGTACAAACAGCGAGGTGTAAGCGTTTCTCACCCAGTCGGATTTGTCCGAATCCGCCGTGTACGTCATCGACGCCTGAACGCAATCATAAATACTGCGGCATTGCTGCTCGCGTGTCATACCGGGGGTAACCAAGCGTAAGAGCAGCGCGTCCACCTGCTCCCACAGCATATCCTCGGTCACCGCCAGCGAATAAATATATACGTTTACCGTTTTTTGTGCCCTGTTGCCCACCGCATCCGTTGCCGTATACACCACGGGATATACCCCCTCGCGAGTCGTATCCACCGCAGAGGAATCGACCGTGATCTCACAAGCACCGTAGCAGTTGTCCTCCGCGCTCACACCGGCGCGCAGAACCAACCCCTCGCCACACAAGGCGGAGCGGTCGGTCACACCATGCAGCACGGGGGGCGTATGATCATAAATACAGGAGGCACGGGCAGCAATCTCTCGTGTCCGTCCATCCGCAGCCGTCAGTACCAGCCTGACCGTCTGCTCACCGAGCGCGCTCTGATCGATCTCTGCAGCGTACGACACGGAAATACCCGAGATCGTGGCAAGCACGCGCGCCTCCGCCGTCAAAAAGGCAGATGCCTCGGGGATCTCCCCATTGACAGCAATCACCTGCTCGCACGTCGGATCCTCGGAAAAAATGGCAAACGGATCGCCCTTCGGCCGCTCGGCACACGCCGTCAGCACGCAAAGCAGCACCGCCAGCACAAGCATTTTGTAAAAATATCTCATAGCATCAAAAAAACGGTACAATGCAAAAAGAGGATGTGACAACGTCACACCCTCATTCTGCAAACAGAATCACTCAGCGTATACGCTGACCTGCTTCTTGCTCTTGGTCTTCTGCTCGAACTTAACCTTACCGTCAATCAGAGCGAACAGAGTGTCATCGGAACCGATACCAACGTTGTTACCGGGATGCACTGCAGTGCCTCTCTGTCTGATGATAATATTGCCGGCTACTACTCTCTGACCGTCAGCCTTCTTAACGCCAAGGCGCTTAGATTCACTGTCGCGGCCGTTCTTGGTAGAACCTACACCCTTCTTGTGAGCAAAGAACTGTAAACTGAGCTTCAACATTATTATTTCCTCCTTTGATTTGTTTCGCTTTCCCACGGAAAGCGCGCGACGGAGTCGGTCATCATTTCCCGAACGGGACGTCCTCGACCTCGACCTCAAGGAAATCGTAATACTCTTCCGTCAGGTCGTTCAGCTGATAAAAATATCCTTGGATCAAACCCGAGACCGCATAGCTCTTACGCTCGTCCGGCTCGTACTCAGGGAGTGCAGCGCGGCAGCGAACGCGGATATTGGTCGCGCCCTCATCGATCTCGTAATCGATGTCGGCAGCGTAGGAAATCTCCAGCGTATTGATGATCAGCATGGTCATAGCACTCAGGGCCGCGCAAAGAATATCGTTTCCGGACTCGCCGAACCCCGTATGTCCCTGCTCCTCAAACCCATAAAAATGACCGTTTTCTCGGAAAAACACAATTTTCGTCATGATGTCAAATCATGCGGGCATCCCGAACTCAAGCCTCGATCTTAACGATCTGAACCTTCGTGTAGGGCTGTCTGTGACCCATCTTCTTCTTCTCGTTCTTCTTGGACTTGTACTTGAATACGACAACCTTCTTGTTCTTGCCGTTCTTCAGAACCTTTGCGGTTACCTTAGCGCCATCCAGCACGGGAGCACCTGCCTTGAAGCCGTTGTCGTCAGAGAGAGCAACAACCTGATCGAAGACGATTTCGTCTCCTTCATTGACATTGAGCTTTTCGACAAAAATAATGTCCTGCTCGATTACCTTGTACTGCTTTCCGCCGGTTTCGATGATTGCAAACACGAAAAGCACCTCACTTTCATATAAGACTCGCTAACTCTTGGGGAGAGCTTTCGAGCTCTTCTTGCATCCCAACATTATGCGGCAGTATATTGTATCATAAAGCAACCCCTTTGTCAAGAGCTTTTTATAAAAAAATCAAAATATTTCCGCATAATATTTCTTAATATTACACGTAACGCCTTGCTTTCACAAGAAAGTTATGTTATAATAAATAAAGTATATTTACTTCGAACCATCCTACTCAAAGGAGACCCGAAATGAAGGATTTTTTGCACTATTTCTTCGGCAAAGGTGAAGAGGTGGAGTTTGAAAATTTCACCCTTGCTCACGCCGCCCCCATTTTGATTGCTGCGCTGATCGTCTTTCTGATTTACCGCTACCGTGACGCACTTCTCGCAAGTAAGCACGACGGTAAGATCCGCTTTGCGCTGGCACTTGCCCTGATCATCACCGAAATGTCTTATTATTGGCGTCTTGTCGGCATGCCCTCCCTCGGTCCCAACCCCATTGATCACCTTCCCATCTCCGTCTGCGGCTGGGCAGTCATCTTCAGCAGCTATATGCTGGTCACCAAATCGCAAAAGCTGTATGACATCGCCTATTTCTGGCTGTTTGCCTGCACCATTTTCGCCCTCATCACCCCGACCGTCATTACCTATACCGGTCCCACCCGCTTCCGCTACTATCAGTTCTGGCTGGAGCATACGCTGGGCTATCTCGCCGTCTTCTATATGACCTTCGTGCATAAGATGCGCCCGACCGTCAAATCTGCGGTACGCGCCTACGCCTGGCTGGTCGTCCTTGCCGTCATTGCCTATTTCTCCAACCAAATTCTCGGCCCCGGCGCAAATTACCTCTATATGGCACGCCCCGAGGATACCCCCTCCATCCTGGATATCCTCCCTCCGAACTTCGCCCTTCGCCTGCTCATCATGGGTGCCGTCATCACGCTGCTCTTCTTCCTGTCTTACCTCCCCTGGTACATCAAGGATCGAAAAGCAAAAAAACGCGCCGCCACATCGGCCGAATAAGATCAAACAACGGGCTCCTCGCATCAAAACGAGCTGCCCGTTTCTTTTTGTAAAACCACTTGCAATCTTGCTCATAATGTGGTATAATATCCTCACGCCTGCATAGTTAAATGGATATAACAAGCCCCTCCTAAGGGTTAGTTGTGGGTTCGATTCCCGCTGTGGGTGCCAAAGCCTCTTGCTCCCGCAAGAGGCTTTTCTGCATTAAAAGTTTTTATCATCTGAAAGGAAACCGCTATGAAATTGCATACGCTTTTTCTGCTGCTCTTTCTCTCTCTGCTTTTGATCCTCGGCGTCGCATGCTCTGCAGATCCGCAGCAGCCTCCGATCAACGATGATCAACCGGAAAACAAAAACGATCCCTCCCCCGATGAGGATACGACACCTCCCGCCGATGACGACAAAAAGGAGCCGGATGGCAGCGGCAGCGATTCCGATACCGCAACCACCCGACCGACCACCGTCCCCAACCCCTACGCCGACGTCGATATCGCCGCTCTCCCCGATGGTCCGCAGGATCGGATCGCCGCAGATGAAAGCGGCTTTCATATCGATATGCCGACCCAAACCAAATACACCGGTGATGAACTGGAGATCGAATTGAACGATCCCTGCTACGGCGGCGCACAGTACGTCGGTAAGCTGTTCACCGAGGGCTTGGGACGCGGCCCCGGCGCAAACGAATATCTGTACTACACCTTTCACCTTGAGAGCGACGGCTGCACCGTAGAAACGCTGTCCAAGATCACCGAGCAGTTTTTCTCCTCCAAGGCATTCCTCTCGCTCAAGCTCGCGCCCGAATACGAGGTCATGGCGGTCTACCGTGCCGTTCTCAGTCGTGATCCCACGCTTGCAGAGACCAACGATTACTTCGCCCGCGTTACCGAGGAAAAGGCAGCCGGCATCGCCGTTTCGCTGACAAAGACCGAGGAATTTGCCAATATGCTTCCCGATATCGTCCGCGGCGACTATTATTGGGGCGCCAATAATACCGAATATTCTCCCTCTGGCATCATCCTTACGACCAACGATTTTGTTAAAATGCTCAGTAAATCGCAAAAATCCGGTGTCTTGGAGCTGGAGCCCGGCACGTTGGTCCTGCTGTCCAGAGGTGCCACCGTTCCGAAAAACGTCACCGTTACCACAAAGGGAAATCCCACGCACTATACGCAGCAGGCTCGCATCCTGCGCACCGAGACCTTCGGGGCGCGTCAGCTCACCTGTAACGAGGGCTCGACCATTTCCCACCTTTGGATCGACGGAAACCGCTCCGCCTTCAGCCCCGAGGAGCTGCCCGGCGGAAACGGCGCTGCCTGCGTTGGTCTTGTCAAGGATAAGGCCTCCTGCATCGGTTGCCGCGTAAACGGCTCGATCGCAGGAACCCATATTTTCGGCGCAGATGCGATCCGCGGTCTGCATATTGCCAACAATCTGGTAACCTGCTACGAGAGCGACCATTATTCCAAAATTTCCGACGGCATCACCGTTGCCTCTACCGGGTGCATGATTGAAAATAATACCGTCATCGATGCCACCGACGTCGGAATTATTCTGTTCCGCTTTATCAGCCCCGGCTACGAGGAGCCCCAGAACAGCGTCGTGCGCAACAATACCATCCTGAATCTCGGCAACTCCGCCTTTGCCGGCCTGGATATCGATGCCTGGAACAAGCAGGATGCAAAGCAAAACTTTGTCGGTACGCTGTTTGAGAACAACGCCCTGTGGACCTCCTACAAGGCGCATCAGCATATCTGCCTCTCGCTTGCAACGCTGGCATGGCATAACGTCATCGGCGACGAAGCCATCGGCAGCACCATGATCAATAACTACACCCCCGACGGTCTGCACGTAAACTGCGCCGTGGTCTTTGCCGGCGACGGTTGCTATGATCTCATCGCTCGCGGCAACCACATCAACGCCTACATCGGTCCTTGGGGACGCAGCGAGGTGTCTCCGCTGCTGCGCGAGCGTATCTCTTCTCTCAATCCCCAAACCGCCTCGGGCGATGTACAGGGCGAATACGAGGAGCTGACCACCTGGATCCCGTGGCAACCGATCGTCTACGCGCACTCTGCGCCTCCGCTCGAAAGCTTTACGCTCAAGGGCGCGATCTTCCATGAGAACCGCGTGACTGCGCAAGAGGTCGGTCATCCCAATTAAGCATATCAATGAAAACGGGCATTGCCGCTGCAATGCCCGTTTTCATATTCAAAGCAAAATCGGAATCAGCATGGTATACGGAGCCGTCGCAATGGCAAGCGCAAGCGCAAGTGCCTTGACGTCCTCCGCCCCCAACTCACAGCGACGGAAGCTGACGTACCGGTTGAATACATAGATCAGCCCTCCCGCCAGCAATACACCGGGAATGGAGATCAGCGTCAATCCGGGGAAATGCATGGTGTCAAGACTTAAACACGAGCCAAACAAAAGCTCCATCAACAGCGTCAAGCCCGCACCGACAAAATCACTGATAAACCCAAAGATCCAAACCCAAAGGATCGATGCCTGCCATACGCGCCGCGTCGCCTCAATGCGCCGTACTTTTGCCGTGATCGCCACCACTAAGGAGTCGATCAAAAAATTCACCGGCAGGATCAGCAGCCAAAGATAGGTCGGATACAGCAGCATCAGCCAGATCGGCATCATTACGTTGTAAAGCTTTACAGTCTTTTTCATCATACGAACTCCTCTCTTTCGGCATCGTAAGCTCATTATAGCACGCCGCCCTCGCCCTGTCAACAAAAAAACTGCTCCTTAATAAAAAATTAAGGAACAGCTTTTTCTTTATACACCCGTCGATCCAAAGCCACCGGCGCCGCGCTGCGTCTCGGTCAGCTCGTCCACCTCTTCAAATTCGGCAGGCAAAAAGGGCATGATCACCAGCTGGGCGATCCGATCCCCCGGCATAACGGTACGCTCCTCGTCGGAATCGTTGTGCAGCGCCACGATATACTCGCCGCGATAGTCCGCATCGCACACTCCCACACAGTTGGCAGGACGCAATCCTTGCTTGCTGGCAAGACCGCTGCGTGCAAATACCGCTCCGAAATACCCCTCGGGAACGGCAACGGATAACCCCGTGCCGATCTTCGCCGTGGTGTGCGGCGCGATCACAACCGCCTCGTCAATGCAGGCGTACAGGTCGTAGCCCGCAGCCGCAGCCGAGCCGCGTGTCGGCATTTGAGCTTGCTCTCTGAGCTTTTTGATCTGAATTTTCATATTCTCTCCTCGTTTCAATGCCGCACGGCATCACTGATATAAAACGATCTGTCCTTCCCTGCGCGTCGCCCGCAGGTCGATCAGTCGCTGGTTTTCCGAGCCGCGGAACTTCAGGGAAATATTGCGCTTGTCCTCTACGAATTCTCCGTCAACAAGAACGTCGATCAGCGAAAGCATCTCGTCCGTTACCTCACAACGGGCGCGGGAGGGCGCGAGCAGCTCCCCGTCCAGCGTGTAACCCGAATAGCACCAGATGTCCTTGTCCGGCAGCTCCGCTCTCAAGCGCTTGAGAAACGGCAGCAGCGCGCGCTGGTTGTTCGGCTCAAAGGGCTCGCCGCCCAGCAGCGTCAAGCCGCGAATGTGGGGAGGACGCAGCAGCGAGAGCAGCTGCTCCTCGGTCTCCCTCGTAAAGGGCTGGCCGTAAGAAAACGACCACGTCTCGGGCTGAAAGCAGCCCTTGCAATGGTGGGTACAGCCGGAAACGAACAGGCTGACGCGCACGCCGGGACCGTCGGCAATATCGACCGCCTTGATTACACTATAATTCATATTCGCATTTCCTACTTTTCACTAAATTGCAGAAATGAAAGACGAACCCGCGCGGGAAACACCTTTCATTTCTGCTTTATGATGGAGTTTTAAGCGTTATACGCGCATGATGCGCCGTGTATTACAGATGCAGCACGCGATCCTGGATCTCCTGGGTTCTGCCCTGATTCCAATACTGCGTACCGATATAACCGCAGGTACGACGTGCAACGTTCATCTTGGACTGATCGCGGTTACGGCAGTTGGGGCACTCCCAAACCAGCTTTCCGTCCTCGTCGGTCACGATCAAAATCTCGCCGTTGTATCCGCAGCACTGGCAGTAGTCTCTCTTGGTGTTGAGCTCGGCGTACATGATGTGATCATAGATGAACTTCATAACCTCAAGAACCGCCTCCAGGTTGTGCTGCATATCGGGAACCTCAACGTAGCTGATCGCACCGCCGGGCGACAGGCGCTGGAACTGCGACTCAAAGGACAGTTTGGTAAAGGCGTCGATATCCTCGGTAACGTGGATATGGTAGGAGTTGGTGATATAGGACTTGTCGGTAATGCCGGGGATAATGCCGAATCTCTTCTGCAGGCACTTGGCAAACTTGTAGGTGGTGGACTCCAGCGGCGTGCCGTACAAGCTGAAATCGATGTTTTCCTTCTTCTTCCACTTGGCACAAGCATCATTCAGACGCTGCATGACCTCCAGTGCAAACGGGGTAGCGGACGCATCGGTGTGCGACTTGCCCGTCATTGCCTTGACGCACTCGTAAAGGCCTGCATAACCGAGAGAAATGGTGGAATAGCCGCCGTAGAGCAACTTATCAATGGTTTCGCCCTTCTCCAGTCTTGCCAGCGCACCGTACTGCCACAGAATGGGAGCAGCGTCAGACAGCGTACCCTTCAAACGGTTGTGACGGCACATCAGCGCCTCGTAGCACAGCTCCAGACGCTCGTCCAGGATCTTCCAGAACTTATCAAAATCACCGCCGCTGGACAGCGCTACGTCGGGCAGGTTGATGGTAACGACGCCCTGATTGAAGCGTCCGTAATACTTCGGCTTACCCGTTTCGGGATCGACGTAGGGAGTCAGGAAGCTGCGGCAGCCCATGCAGGTGTAGCAGTGACCGTCGCCGTTCTTGTCGATCTTGTACTCGAGCATCTTCTTCTCGGAGATGTAGTCGGGAACCATGCGCTTTGCCGTGCACTTGGCAGACAGGCGCGTCAGATAGTAATAAGGGCTGTCCTCGTGGATATTCTGCTCCTCCAGCACGTAGATCAGCTTGGGGAACGCAGGCGTGATCCACACACCGGCCTCGTTCTTGACACCGTTGATACGCTGCAGCAGAACCTCCTCAATGATGAGCGCCAGATCGCGCTTTTCCTGCTCGTTGCGCGCTTCACCCAGATACATAAATACGGTAATAAAGGGCGCCTGACCGTTGGTGGTCATCAGCGTAACGACCTGGTACTGAATGGTCTGTACACCGCGGCGGATCTCCGCACGCAGACGGTCCTCAACAACGCGCTCGATCGAGTCGGGAGAAGCAAAGCCGCCAAAGCTCTCTGCCTCCGCCTGAACCTCGCGGCGAATGCGCTCACGGCTGACCTGAACGAAGGGAGCCAGATGCGTCAGCGAAATGGACTGACCGCCGTACTGGCTGGAAGCAACCTGCGCGATGATCTGCGTTGCGATGTTGCAGGCCGTCGAGAAGGAATGGGGCTTGTCGATCATGGTACCGCTGATAACGGTGCCGTTCTGCAGCATATCCTCCAGGTTGACCAGGTCACAGTTGTGCATATGCTGTGCGAAATAGTCGGCATCGTGGAAGTGAATGATGCCTGCCTCGTGTGCGTCCACGATCTCCTTGGGCAGCAGCACTCTCTTGGTAATGTCCTTGCTGACCTCGCCCGCCATATAGTCACGCTGTACGCTGTTGACAGTGGGGTTCTTGTTGGAGTTCTCCTGCTTGACCTCCTCGTTATTGCACTCGATCAGCGCAAGGATCTGCTCGTCGGTCGTGTTAGACTGACGAACCATGGCACGGATATAGCGGTAGGTGATATACTTGCGCGCCAGCGCGTACGCACCGAACGCCATGATCTGGTCCTCGACCAAGTCCTGAATTTCCTCGACGCTCATCGCGCGATTCATCTGCTCGCACTTTTCCTCTACGTTTGCCGCAGCCTCGTGGATCTGCGCGGGAGTCAGGCGGTCAGCCTCCTCCACGGAATTGTTCGCCTTGGTAATAGCAACAATGATCTTGGTGATATCAAATACTGCTTCAGAGCCGTTTCTCTTGATGATTTTCATTTGCGTCCTTCCCTTCTTTTTGAATATCTATGATTGATTTACCTTTCCGCTCGCAGCGGAACCAAAAATTGTCGGCGAGATACAGTATACACTATATCTTGTGTTTTGTCAATAGGAAAAACACAAAATTTTGTGAAAAAAAGCAAACCCGCCGCAAGAAGTCAGCGTGTTTGCTTTTGGTTCGTATTGTGTTGGTCAATATAGACGAAACGGCGTTTCGATTTTTGTATAGACTGCCGAGATGCTTTTTTAGGGGATGTATCGCACCGCAGCACGGCGCGACAGCCCTATTATTTTACTACAAGACGCCCTATTTGTCAAGGCAACGATTTCAACAAAAAAGCCCTCATCGCATTGTGCATTTTTTACAAGGCGGCATCCTCCGCAAGCAGTACCGCCGACGACAGCCGCTCTATACAGATGTCCTCCTTCGCCTCGGCGCAGACCGTCAACACGTGCCGCTCATCAAGAGATACCGTTTGCAGCCGCAGCGGCTGCACGATCCCCGCCGCGTTCCGCACGTACCCCCGCGCCACATCCACGGAAAAAGAATCCAGCGGCACCATCAGACCGCAGCCAACGTACTTGACGTAGGCCTCCTTTGCCGTCCAGACCCTTGCAAAGCGGAGCGCTGCATTCGCCTCCCCCTCGGCAAAGATCTCCTCCTGTTCCGCATCTGTGAAAAAGCGACGCGACACGCGCAGCCTGTGCTCACTCGGCTCGACCGTCTCCACGTCCACCCCGACCTCCCGATCGGAATAGGCGATCACCGCAAAATCCCCGCCGTGCGACAGATTGAAACAAAAATCGGGCAGCGCCACGTACGGCTTTCCCTCTGCCCCCTTGAGCAAAGGCATCGGCTCCGCCCTTCCGCAGCGGCGCAGCGCATGGCGCAGCAGCGCACCGGCGGCAAGGCAGCGCACCGCCTCCTCCCGTCGCCCGTACCTGTCCGCGCGCGCGCGACGCTCCTCATCAGCAGCAAAATACAGCTGCCGGAGCTGTGTCTCGCTGATGCGGGAAACGTCCAGACAATCCACAAAAAGCATACTCAGTACCCCAGCGGCTCGTCCACGAGCACGATCTCAATGCTGCTCTGCATGGGCGCCGACCAAAGCACCGAAAGTCCGCAGCAAATCCGCTCGGGGCTGTTGCAATCGTAGCAGCGATCCGCCGCCGCAGCACAAGGTGTCTTTTTGCCAAGACGCTGTGCGTTCTTGGGTGCCGCTACGTTGCGCGCACGCCAAAGCGCCGCTTGTGCGTCCGGCGCGATCTTGTTGCTGCCAACGACGAGATATACCCGCTCATGCCCGTAAAAAATGGCGCCGACGCGGTTGCAAACGCCGTCAATGTTGATGACCTCCCCCGTTTCTGCCAGCGCGTTAACGGAAGAAATATAGATCTGTGCGGCATTGGCAGCAAGACGCACCTCGGGAACCGTCTTCCCCTCGGGCATTCTTTGGTGCCAGTGGCAATCGTTGTGTGTCGCAAGCAGCTCGTAAAGCCCCATTTGCTCCAGCGTGACCGAACCACCAAAGCCAACGCTCTTGCCGTCGATCTGTCCGTCGATATATGCCGCAGCCTCCGCTGCCGAGCCGTGAATGCTGACCGAGTAGCCCTTGTCCTGTAAGACCTGCTTGAGAACGGTAAAATCCATACGTCATCTCCTCCCAAAATTCCTGTGAGATAGCTCTATTATATCACATCCCCGTACCTTTTTCCACCCCCTTTTTACATAAATCCAAAAAAAGCCGTGCGACAGCCCCCCATATCCACCAACAGCACCCCGGCTTGACAGACACAGAAAAAAGAGGTATAATATGATAATGATGCAACACCAAAACCACAGGAGGTCGCCATGAACATCGTCGTCATCAACGGAAGCCCAAAGGGGCAAAACAGCATCACCCTGCAGACAGTCCACTACCTGTCGCTGCTGCATCCCGAGCATACCTTTGAAATTCTCAACGTCGGCAGCCGCATCAAGGCGCTGGAGAAGGATCTCTCCCCGGCGATCAGTGCTCTGCAAAACGCCGAGCTGCTGCTGTTTTCCTATCCCGTTTATACCTTTATCGCCCCCTATCAGCTCCATCGCTTTATCGAGCTGATCAAAGACGCAGGCGTTGACCTGCAGGGCAAATACGCCACCCAGCTCTCCACCTCCACGCATTTTTACGACGTCACCGCGCACGCCTATATCCGTGATAACTGTCACGATCTCGGCCTTCGCTATATCCGCGGACTCTCCGCCGATATGGATGACCTGACGACAAAAAAGGGACAGTCCCAAGCGCGTGAATTTTTCAGCTACGTCTGCTTCTGTATGCAAAACGGCATCTGCGAGCCCGCCCCTGCGCCCGCTCCCGCCCCTGCCAAGCTGCCCGTTGCAATTCCCACCGAGATCGCCGCGCAAGCCGAGGGCGATGTCGTTGTGCTGACCAACTGCGAGCAAGACGACACCCAGCTTGCCGATATGATCGCCCGCTTTCGCGCCGTCATGCCGCGAAAGACAAGACTGATCAACATCCGCGAATTTCCCTTCAAGGGCGGTTGCCTCGGCTGCTTCAACTGCGCCGTCTCGGGAAAATGCATCTATACCGACGGCTTCGACGATTATCTGCGCAACACCATCCAGACGGCGCAGGCCATCGTCATCGCCTTCACCGTCAAGGATCACTCCATGGGCGCCTCGTTCAAGCTGTACGATGACCGCCAGTTCTGCAACGGCCACCGCACCGTCACCATGGGTATGCCCATGGGCTATCTCGTCAGCGGTAATCTTGCCGCCGAAGCCAACCTTCAGACCATCATCGAGGGGCGCGCCCAGGTCGGCAGTAATTTCCTCGCCGGCGTCGCCACCGACCAGACCGATCCGAACGGCGAGATCGACACCCTGGCACGATCGCTGGAGTACGCCATCTCCACCGCCTACGTCCCCCCGCAGAATTTCTACGGCATCGGCGGCATGAAGATCTTCCGCGATCTGATCTGGCTGATGCAGGGTATGATGCGCGCCGACCATAAATTCTATAAAAAGCATAAGCAGTACGACTTTCCGCAAAAGCAACGTGGCAAGATGCTGGCAATGTATCTGGTCGGCTCGCTGCTCTCCTCCCCCAAGCTCAAAGCAAAAATGGGCAACAAAATGAACGAGG